>NZ_CAACUY010000187.1 GCF_900659615.1 Actinomadura fibrosa
GCCGTCCCGCGCGAGAGGCCGGCCTCCGGCCCCGGCACCGAGGGGGCCCGATGACGAGGCCGGCCGAGGCGTCCGCCGCCCCCGCCGGCGGCCCGGAGAGCGGCGGGACCGCCTGGCACACGCTGCCCGCCGGGCAGGTGCTGCGGATGCAGGACGTCGACGAGCGCCGCGGGCTCGACTCGGCCGAGGCGGAGTCCCGGGCCGGGAAGTACGGGCCGAACGCGTTCGCGGCGGGCGAGGCGGAACCGCGCTGGCGCGCGTTCGCCCGGCAGTACGCCGACCCGATGCAGGTCGTCCTGCTGGTGGCGGGCATCGGGAGCCTCTACCCGCTGAAGGAGTGGGGCACGGGCCTGCTGCTGCTCTTCCTGACGCTGTTCAACGCGGTCCTCGGCCTGCACCAGGAGGGCAAGGCGGCCGCGGCCGTCGCCGCCCTGCAGAAGATGATGATCGTGCGGGCCCGGGTCCGGCGGGACGGCGCGACGCTGCTCGTCCCCGCCGAGCGGCTGGTGCCCGGGGACGTGGTCATGGTCGAGGCGGGCGACATCGTGCCCGCCGACGGGCGGCTGCTGCGGGCGGCGACGCTGGAGGTGGCGGAGTCCGCGCTGACGGGCGAGAGCCTGCCCGTCCTCAAGGGCACCGAGCCGGCCGGCGACGCGGACACGCCGCTCGGGGACCGCTCCGGCATGGTGTACATGAACACCAACGTCACCCGCGGCTCGGGCGAGTTCGTCGTCACCGCGACCGGGATGGCGACCGAGGTCGGGCACATCTCGGGCCTGCTCCGCGCGGAGAAGGCGGCCAAGACGCCGCTCACCCGGCAGCTCGACACGCTGACCAGGCAGATCTTCTGGATCGCCGGGGTCGCGCTGGCCATCTCGGCGGTCCTGAACCTGGCCCGGGGCGACACCTTCACGGCGGTCTTCAACGCCGCCGTGGCGTTCGCCATCGGCGCCCTGCCCGAGAACCTCCCGGCGGTCGTCACCACGATCCTCGCCTACGGCACGCAGGCGCTCGCGAAGGCGGGCGCGATCATGAAGCGGATGCAGTCGACGGAGACGCTCGGCTCCACGTCCGCGATCAACTCCGACAAGACCGGCACGCTCACGCTCAACCAGATGACCGCCGTGCAGATGGCGGTCGTGGGCCGCCGCTACGCGATCGAGGGGCAGGGCTACGCGGCCGAGGGCGCGATCAACCGTGTCGCGGGGCAGCCGGTGGTCCCGCTGGACCCGTTCCTGCTGCCGCTGGTCCTGGCCTCGGACGCGGTGATCGGCGGCGGCGGGCTGATCGGCGATCCGACCGAGGGCGCGCTCGTCGCGCTCGCGGCCAAGGGCGGGATCGACGCCGTCTCCACGCGCGAGGCCTACCCGCGCGTCGCGGAGCTGCCGTTCGACGCGGCCTACAAGCTGATGGCCACCTTCCACGCGATGAAGGACGAGGCGGGCCGGGACGTCGTGCGCTGCTACGTCAAGGGCGCGCCCGACCAGCTCCTCGCGCGCGCCGCGACCGTCCTCGACGCGGACGCCGGGCCGGTCAAGCTGGACGGGGAGGCCGAGCGGCTCTACACGGCGGAGAACCGGCGGCTCGGCGAGCAGGGCCTGCGGGTGATGGCGACGGCGCGCCGGGACCTCGACCCGGCGGCGTTCGACCCCGGCGCCGACCTGCTGCCGCTCGTGACCGACCTGGAGCTGCTGTCGCTGGTCGGGATCGTGGACCCGCCGCGTCCCGCCGCGCGGTCGTCCATCGCGACCGCGGCCCGGGCGGGCATCCGGGTCCGGATGATCACCGGGGACCACGCCGTCACCGCCGCGGCGATCGCGCGCCAGCTGGGCATCGAGGGCGAGGTCATCACCGGCGCCGAGTTCGGGGCCATGAGCGACGCCGAGGCGCTGGAGCGGATCGACGGCGTCGGCGTCATCGCGCGCGTGACCCCGGAGCACAAGGTCCGCCTGGTCGACCTGCTGGAGCGGCGCGGCCAGATCGTGGCGATGACCGGCGACGGCGTCAACGACGCGCCCGCGCTCAAGCGGGCCGACATCGGCATCGCGATGGGCGTCACCGGCACCGAGGTCACCAAGGAGGCCGCGGTGATGATCCTCACCGACGACGACTTCTCCACGATCGTCAAGGCCGTCGAGCTCGGCCGGGGGCTCTACGACAACCTCACCAAGTACATCCGGTTCCAGATGGGCTGCCTGTTCGGCTTCATCGCGTCGTTCCTCGGCGCCAGCGTCGTCAACATCACGGGCGGCGTGCCGTTCCTGCCGCTCCAGACGCTGTGGATCAACTTCACGACCCTGCTGTTCCAGGCGGTCGGGCTGGGCTACGGGGAGCCCTCGCCCGGCCTGATGGACCGCGGGCCCCGCCCGCCGGACCGGCCCATCCTGACCCGCGGCCTGATGGCCTGGCTGGTCACCGTCGGCCTGATCATGGGCGCGGGCACCCTCGGCGTCACGAGCTGGGCCGAGCAGCACCACGACGCGGCGGTCGCGCACACCATGGGCGTCGTCACGTTCTCGCTCTACGCGCTGTTCTTCTCGATCGCCACCAAGGACGAGCGGCGCACCGTGTTCAGCCTCGACACCTTCGCCGACCGCAAGCTCAACCTCGCGACCGGGGCCTCCGTCGTGACGCTCCTGCTCACCACCGCGCTCGAACCGCTCCAGAGGCTCCTCGACACCACCGGACTGGACGGCCGGCAGTGGGCGGTCTGCGCCGGCACGGCGCTCTCGATCGTCGTCGCCGCCGAGATCCGCAAGGCCGCCCGGCGGCGGGCGGCGTCCCCCGCTCCGCAGCGGGCATGATCCGAAAGGGACGGACGTGACCGACCACGTGGACATCTCCGGAGGCGCCGCCGATCCCGCGGGCGAACGGCCGGACGAGGCGCCGCCGCGGCGGTTCGGCCTCACGACCGCGATGGCGCTGATCGTGGGGAGCATCATCGGCGTCGGCGTGTTCAACCTGCCGACCTCGCTCGCCGAGTACGGCCCGATCAGCCTCGTGTCGATGGCGCTCACCACCGTCGGCGCGCTCGTGCTCGCCCTGCTGTTCGCCGCGCTGTCGCGGCGGCTGCCCGCGGACGGCGGCCCGTACGCCTACGCGCGCGCCGCGTACGGCAACCGGCTCGGCTTCGCCAACGCCTGGTCGTACTGGATCACCGTCTGGGCGGGCAACGCCGCGATCGCCGTGGGCTGGGTCCTGTACGTCGAGCACTTCGTCAACAAGGGCCACGACCGGTTCGCCTCCATCCTGCTCGTGCTGGTCGGGCTGTGGGTGCCGGCCGCGGTCAACCTCACCGGCGTGAAGAACACGGGCTCGGTCCAGGTGGTCACGACCGTGCTGAAGTTCGCCGTGCTGGCGTTCATGTCGACGGTCGGGCTGCTGTTCGTCCAGAGCGCCAACTACACGCCGTGGAACGTCAGCGGCGAGAGCGCGGTCTCCGCCGTCGGCGGCGGGATGGCGATCGCCCTGTTCAGCTACCTCGGCGTCGAGACCGCCGCGGTGGCGGCGGCCAAGGTCCGCGACCCCGACCGCAACATCCCCCGCGCCACGGTCCTCGGCACGCTCGCCACGTCCGCCGTGTACCTGCTGTCGCTCATCGCCGTGTTCGGCATCCTCCCGGCGGCGGCGCTCGCCGACGCGACCGCGCCGTTCTCCGACGCCGCCAACGAGATCTTCGGCGGCACCTGGGCCGGGAACGTCATGGCGCTCGCCGTCATCGTCTCCGGCTTCGGCGCCCTCAACGGCTGGACGATGATCTGCGCCGAGATGCCCCTCGCCGCCGCGCGGGACGGCCTGTTCCCCGAGCGGTTCCAGCGGCTGTCGAGCACCGGGGTGCCCGCGTTCGGCATCGTCGCGTCCACCGTGCTCGCCTCGGTCGCGATGGTCGTCAACTATCTCGGCTCGGCCGGCTCGACGGCGTTCACCACCCTGGTCCTGATGACCGGCATCACCGCCGCGATCCCCTACGGGTTCTCGGCGCTGGCCCAGCTGAGGTGGCGCCTCGCCGACCACCGGGCGCTGGAGACGCCGCGGTTCGTCCGCGACACGGTGGTCGCCGCCGTGTCCCTCGCCTTCGCGATCCTGTTCATCTGGTACTCGCGCAACACCGGGCACGGCTTCTGGACCTACTGGGCGCCGTTCTTCCTCGCCGGCGGGGCGATGCTCCTCGGCGTCCCCGTCTACCTGGCGCAGCGCCGCCACATGACCCGCCCGGCGGCCGTGCCGCCCTACCGCTGACGGGAGGGGTGACGATGACGCAGACCGCGCCCCCGGACGGGCACCTGACGGTCCGCCAGGCCGCGTTCATCGGCGTCGGGTCGATGGTCGGGGCGGGCATCTTCGCCCTGCTCGGCGCCGCGGGGGAGGTGGCAGGCGCCGCGGTGTGGCTGTCCTTCCTGATCGCGGGGATCATCGCCGTCCTCCAGGGCTACTCCTTCGCGCGGCTCGGCGCCCGCTACCCGTCCGCCGGGGGGCTCCTGGAGTACGTCGCGAAGGGGTTCGGCGACGGCCACCTGACCGGCGTCACCGCATGGCTGACGTACTCGGCCAACGCCATCGTGACCGCGATGGTGGCGGTGTCGTTCGGCAGCTACGCGAGCGACATGTTCACCGATGGGAGCGGCGCCTGGGCCAAGGTCTTCGCCGCGGCGGTCATCCTCGTGATGACCGCCGTCAACATCGTCGGCTCCGCGCTGGTCGCGCGCGCCCAGACCGTGATCGTCTACGTCGTGCTCGGCATCCTCGTGGTGTTCGCGGCCGTCACGATCGCCGACATGAAGCCGTCCCTGCTGGCCTTCTCGGGCTACCCCTCGCTGCGCGACATCGTCTCCAGCGTCGCGCTGACGTTCTTCGCGTTCCTCGGCTTCGGGATCATCACGTTCACCGCCAAGGACCTCGCCGCCCCGTCCCGCGAGCTCCCCCGCGCGATGTACCTGGCGCTCGGGATCGCGACCGCCGTCTACGTCGCCATCGCCCTCGGCGTCTTCGGCACGCTCACCGTCGACACGGTGGTCTCGTCCGGCGGGACGGCGCTGGCGGTGGCCGCCGAGCCGTCCCTCGGCCGGGCCGGCTACTGGCTGATGAGCGTCACGGCGCTGTTCTCCACCGCCGGGGCGACCAACGCCGGCCTCTACCCGGCGGCCGGCCTCTCGGAGCGGCTCGCCGAGACCGGCCAGTTCCCCGCGCTGATGGCGCGCCGGTTCGGCGGCCGGGCGTCCGCCGGGCTGCTGGTCCAGACCGCGGCGTGCCTGGTCCTCGCCGTCGTGTTCAAGCTGGACGCCATCGCCTCGATCGGCAGCGCCGTGGCCCTGCTCATCTTCACGCTCATCACCGCCGCGCACTTCCGCGTCCGCGGCGAGACCGGTGCCCGCACCGCCCTGCTCGTGCTCGCGATCGCCTCGGCGGGAGGCGTCCTGCTGACGTTCGTGTTCTCGACGCTGGTCCACGAGCGCGCGTCGATGGTCGCGCTGCTCGTCATCCTCGGGCTGAGCGTCGCGCTCGACCTCGGCTGGAAGCGCGTCCGCGCCGCCCGGCCGGCTCCCGCCGGCTAGCCGCGCCCCGGACGCGCGCGCAGGTCAGCGGGCCGGGCGGTCTCCGGTCACTCGTCCCGGGTGATGCCCCGCAGGGTCCCGCCGCGGCACGCTGCGGACGACGCGGAAGCCGCGTCCCGACCTGGAGGTGACGGGTAGATGAGGCACGGATTCGTCTCGATGGCGGTCGCCGTGATGCTGGCGACGACGGGCCTCGCGGCCGGATGCGCGGACGGGGGCGGCGGGCCGTCCGCCGAGTCGCCGACCTCGACGAGGAGTCTCGACCGGTCCGGCGACCGCACCGCCAGCGCGCCCCCCGAACGCACCAGGACCCCGGAGGAACGCGACACCGGCACCCGGACGCCGGAGTCCCGCCCGTCCGAGACGACCGTCACGAGGACCGTGGAACCGGCCCCCACCGAGGCCGTCACCGAGCGCGAGACGCGGACGGCCACGGCCACGGCCACCAAGACCGAGACGGAACCCGCCCTGCCGGCCGGTGCAAGCTCGCAGGCCCCCGACGAGAGCGGCACGTCCTCGCTGGTGTGGCTCTGGCTGCTGTTCGCCGCCGTGGTGGCCGGCCTGATCGCCTGGCTCGTGTACACGACGCGCAAGCGCTCGGCGAAGGAGGGCAGCTGGAACGCCAAGGTCACCGAGACCTGCGCGCAGGGCGCCGCCCTCCGCGACGCCATCCGCGCCGCGATGCTGCTCGGCCCCGGTCCCGAGACCGACGCCCGCTGGATCGACCTCCAGCACCGCACGGACGACCTCAACCAGCGGCTCTACCTGCTGCGCGGGACCGCGCCAACGGAGGAGGAGAGCCTCCGCGTCGACGACACGCTCGCCGCGCTGCAAGCGCTCCGCCTGACGATGACCGCCGCGAGGTCCGCCGAGGGTGGGCCTCTCGGGCGGAACAGGAGCATCCAGGCGGACCTTCAGACCTTCGACTACGCGCTCGGGGCGCTGCGCGTCGGAGCGTCCGTCTAGGACGCCCCGGGGCCCGGGCGCGTGCGGGGGCGCTCCGGGTCCCGGGCGTCACCGGGCGCGAGCCAGTCCGCGCCGGTCTCGGCGCGGAAGGCGGCGACCGCGGCCTCGATGGTGGGGAAGAAGTGGCGGGGGTCGATGGTGCGGGTGAGGCCGTAGCGTTCGATCTTGCGCCGGACCGGGTCCTTCAGCTCGGCGAAGACGAGGCTGACGCCGCCGGCGTTGAGATCCTCGTCGAGGTCCTGGAGCATGTCGGACGCGGTGGTGTCGACGTCGGTCATCGGTTCGGCGGCGATGACGATCCAGGCCGGGGGCGGGTCGGCGCGGGCCAGCTTCAGGATCTCGTCCCGGAACGTCCTGGCGTTGGCGAAGAACAGCGGGGCGTCGAAGCGGTAGATGACGAGGCCGGGCAGGTGGGCGGCGTCCGGGTAGGAGCGGACGTCGTGGTAGCCCTCCAGGCCGTCCACGCGGCCGAGGACGGTCTCGTAGGGCCACCAGGCGCGGCGGAAGACGTTGAGGATGGACAGCGCGACGGCGATCGCGATGCCTTCGAGCACGCCGAGCAGGGCGACGCCGAGGAAGGCGGCGACCGCGAGGAGGAACTCCGCCCGGCGCTGCCGCCACAGCCGCACCGTGCCCGGCAGGTCGGCGAGCGACAGCGACGCGGTGATGACGACGGCGGCCAGCGCGGGCTGCGGCAGGGCGCGGAACAGGCCCGGCACCAGGACGATCATGAGGGTGATCAGCGCGGCGCCGACGACGCCGGTGAGCTGGGTCTTCGCGCCCGACCGCGCGGCCACGGCCGTCCGGGAGCCGCTGGTGCTGACGGGGAAGCCCTGGAACAGGCCCGCCGCGAGGTTCGCGACGCCGATGCCGGCCATCTCCTGGTCGCCGCGGACCTGCTGCCCGGTGCGGGCCGCGAACGCCGACGCGGTGGAGATCGTGTCGGCGAGGGAGACCAGGGCGATGCCCGCCGCGCCGGCGAGGAGCAGGACGATGTCGTGCGCGCGGACGTCCGGGACGGCCGGCGCGGGGAAGCCCTTGGGGAGCACGCCGACCGTGTCCACGCCGTGGTCGTCCAGGTCCAGGAGCCCGGACGCGGCCATCGCCAGGAGCACCATGACGAGGACGGCCGGTACCTTCGGCAGCCGGCGCTGGAGGACCAGCACGACGGCGACGCCGGTGATCCCGACGGCGGCCGCGGCGCCGACGGTCCTCCCGTCCGCGAGGCCCTCGGCGAAGCCCCTGGCCTCACCCAGCAGGCCGTCGGCGTCGACCTTGAAGCCGAACAGCTTCGGGAGCTGCCCGACGAGGATCGTGAGGGCCAGCCCGTTCATGTAGCCGATCATGGTGGGCTTGGAGATCAGGTCGGCGACGAAGCCGAGCCGGGCGGCCGACGCGGCGATCATGATGGCGGCGACCAGGATCGCGAGCATCGACGCCAGCGCGACCGCGCGGTCCGGATCGCCGTCCGCCGCCACCAGCGGGACGATCGTCGCCGCGATCATCGGGCCGAGCGAGGAGTCGGGGCCGAGGACGAGGATCCGCGACGGCCCGGACACCGCGTAGCCGAGCAGGCAGAGGATCGAGGTGTAGAGGCCCGTGATCGGCGGCAGCCCGGCGAGCTCGGCGTAGGCCATGCCCTGCGGCACGAGCAGGGTGGTGAGCACGACGCCCGCCACCACATCCTTGACGAGCCACGCGCGCCGGTACCCGGCGATCGCGCGAACGCCGGGCACCGCATCGAACACCGACATGGGACCCGCCCCGGAACCTGATCAGGTCGCGGCGGCGGACGAGCGCCTGGCCACGAGCTTGCCGAGCTCCCACAGTGCCAGCAGCGCCAGCGGGGGCACAAGCGCCCATCCGAACTGGCGGACGTCGAGCGCGGTCGTGCCGAGCAGGCGGTGGAAGACGTCCATCTGCACGGCCGCGACCGCGAGCGCGAACTCGCCGAGCACCGCCCGGTTCATCTGCCTGCTGTCGAAGCTGGCGGTGGTGAGCACCGTCGCGGTCTCGTCGCGGCACTCCAGCGCCGCGACGATCAGGCAGAGGGCGAAGGCCGTGAACGCGATGGAGTTGCCGACGGCGGCGCTGTCGAAGACGGTCTCCCCCACCTTGATCATCGAGAGCAGGCCGACGGTGATCGCGAGGCCCGCGAGCCCGACCGTGACCATGACCCCGGCCGTCAGGACCGGTTCGCCGCGCGGGCGGGGGCGGCGCCCCATGAGGTCGGGCGTCTCGCGGTCGAAGCCGAGCGCGAAGCCGAACGCGGCGTTCACGACGAAGTGGATCCACAGGACCTGGGCGGGGTTGAACGGCTCCCCCGCCGCGATGTTGAACACCGACGCGCCGAGGAACGTCAGGACGAACACGACCAGCAGCACCAAGACGAACCGGATGTACTTGGTGAGGTTGTCGTAGATCTTCCGGCCCTGCTCGACCGCGAACACGATCGTGGCGAAGTCGTCGTCCGACAGGACCATGCGGCCCGCGTTCTTCGCGACCTCCGTCCCGGAGCCCATCGCGATGCCGATGTCGGCCGCCTTGATGGCGGGCGCGTCGTTGACGCCGTCCCCGGTCATCGCGACGACGTCGCCCTTCTTCTTCAGCGTGTCGGCGAGCAGGACCTTGTGCTCGGGCGCGACCCGCCCCACCACGCCGATGCCGTCGATGCGGGCGAGGCGCTCCTCCTCGGTGAGGGCGGCGAAGTCGGCGCCGAGGACCGCCTCGCCGGGGATGCCGACCTGCGCGGCGATGGCCGCGCCGGTGACGACGTCGTCGCCGGTCACCATCCGGACGCGGATGTGCGCCGCCTGCGCGTCGGCGACGGCGGACCGCGACTCGGGCCGCGGCGGGTCGACCATGCCGACGAGGCTCGTCATCCGCAGCTCGGTGACGTAGCCGAGCAGGTCCCCGTCCGGGTCGAACACGGCCGGGTCGAGGTCGCGCACCGCCGCGGCCATGACGCGCTCCCCCGCGCCGCCCATGCGGTCGATGTGCTCCTGCGCCCGCTCGGCGAGCGCCGCGTCCCAGGGGATGACCGCGCCGCCCGCGAGGGCCGTGGCCGCGCGGTCGATCACCGCCGGCGCCGCGCCCTTGACGAAGCACCGGACGATCTCGCGGCCGTCCGCGCCGGTCGCCGCGTTGAAGGTCGCCATCAGCTTGTACGAGGGGTCGAACGGCAGCGTGGCGAGGCGCGGCAGCCGCTCGTGGGTCGCGTCGACGTCCAGGCCCGCCTTGTGCGCGAGGACGAGCAGCGCCCCTTCGGTGGGGTCGCCGACGACCCTGCCGTCCACGAGCTTCGCGTCGTTGGCGACCAGGTACGGCAGGATCGCGTCCTCGATGGACGCCGTGCCGCCCGCGACGTGGTGGACCGCGCCGTCCAGCCCGTAGCCGGTCCCGGAGATCGTGTAGCGGTCGACAGGGTCCACCACCTCGACGGCGGTCATCTGGTTCATCGTCAGCGTGCCGGTCTTGTCGGAGTTGATCGCCGAGGTGAACCCGAGGGTCTCGACCGAGGGCAGGTCCTTGACGATCGCGTTCCGCTCGGCGAGCCGGACGCCGCCGATCGACAGGATCGTCTGGGTCACCGTGGGCAGCGCCTCGGGGACGGCGGCGATCGCCAGCGAGACCGCGGCGACGAACAGGGAGTCCCACGCCTCCCCGCGGCCGCGGCCGAGCACGAACATCACGACCATCGTCAGGCCCGCCGCCGCGGCGATCCACAGCGTCAGCCGGTCGAGCTCCCGGGTCAGCGGCGACTCCTCGCGGGGCGTGGCGGAGAGCATCCCGGAGATCTTCCCGAGCTCGGTGGCAGACCCGGTGGCGGTCACCAGCACGGTCCCGCTGCCGTGCGTGACCGGGGTGTTCATGAACGCCATGTTCGCCTGGTCGCCGGGGCCCGGGGAGCCCGCCGGCAGCGTCGCGGCGTCCTTGGCGGCGGGCGCGCTCTCCCCCGTCAGCGCCGACTCGTCGATCTGGAGGGCGCTGGCGGCGATGACGCGGCCGTCCGCGGGGACCTCGTCGCCCGCGCTGATCAGCACGACGTCGCCGGGGACGACCTGCTCCGCCGGGATCTCCGACTCGATCCCGTCCCGGCGGACGCGGGCGGTCGCCTTCATCATCGACCGCAGGGCGTTCATGGCGCTCTGCGCCTTGCCCTCCTGCCGCATCCCGATGACCGCGTTCAGGACGGTCAGGACCATCAGCAGGACGGCCGTCGCCACCTCCCCGATCACGAGGGACACCGCGGCCGCGGCGACGAGGATGACCTGCATGTAGCTGCGGTACTGGGCGAGGAACCGGCGCCAGCCCGGTTCCGGCTCCTCCTCCGGCAGCGCGTTCGGGCCGTTCTCCTCCAGGAGCGCCGCCACCCGCTTCGCGTCCAGGCCGACCTCCGGGTCGACCTCGAAGGCGGAGGCGACCTGCTCCGGGGTCCGCGCGAACCAGTCGCCGGCCGCGGCCCCGGCGCGGCGGGCGTCCGTCCCCGCGGTCATCGCGACCGCCCCCGCTTCGCCCGCTCGCCCTTCCCGCTCCGGGCGCGCTTCCCGTCCTTCCCGTCCTTCGCGTCCTTCCCGTCCTTCGCGGCGGCCGCCGTCGCGTACGGGTCGGGCGGGACCCCGGGAGGCGCCTGTTTCAGCAGCTCCCGCCTGGCCTCGGCGAGGTCGCGGCGGCCCTGCTCGCTCACCTTCGGATAGCGGGGATCGAGGCCGATCAGCGTGTGCGCGAGGACCGCGCTCGCGCAGACGCGCGCGTACCACTTCCGGTCCGCCGGGATGACGTACCAGGGCGCCCACTCCGTGCTGGTGGACGAGAGCATCCGCGAGAACGCGCGCTGGTAGTCGTCCCAGTGGGCGCGCTCGCGGGCGTCGGACGCCGAGAACTTCCAGTTGCACTCCGGCACGTCGATGCGCTTCAGGAAGCGGACGCGCTGCTCCTCCCTCGACAGGTTGAGGAACATCTTGACGACCCTGAACCCGTTGTCGGTCAGGTACCGCTCCCAGTTGTTGATCTCACGGTAGCGGCGCTCCCACACGTCCTCGCCCTTCGCCTCCTTCGGGAGCCGCTGCCGGTCGAGGTTGTCGGGATGCACCCGCACCACCAGGACCTCCTCGTAGTGGGAGCGGTTGAAGATGCCGATCTCCCCGCGCCGGGGCAGCCGCTGCGCGTAGCGCCACAGGTAGTCGTGGTCGATCTCCTCGGACGAGGGGACCCGGAAGTTCGCGACGTGCACGCCCTGCGGGTTCACGCCGCTCATCACGTGCCGGATCGTGCCGTCCTTGCCGCCCGCGTCCAGCGCCTGGAGGCACACCAGCACGCCCCACGTGTTCTGGGCGGCCAGCCTGCGCTGGTAGTCGGCGAGCAGTTCGGTGCCTACGCGCAGGATCTCCTCCCCGTCCTTCTTCTTTTTCAGAGCGCTCGCCTTGGCGGACGGGTCGAAGTCGCGGGCGAGGTTCACCTTCAGCCCGGGCGCGACCCGCAGCGGCTTGACGAACTCCGCGATGCGCTCGGCTCTCTCGTCGGCCATCTCCGGTCATCCCTCCAGGTCTGCACGGGTACCCGGGCCAGCGTCGGTCCCCGGACGCGGTCCCGCATCACCCTCGGCGGGCGGTGCCGCTCTACCTTCGGCGGGCGGTCCCGCTTTACCTTCGACGGACGGTGCCCCTTTGGCCTCAACGGGCGGTGCCGGCCGTCCCGCGGCACCGCGCGTGAAGGCGAGCCGACCGAGCTCGCGCCAGTCCAGCGGCGGCTTCGCCGGCGGTGCGGCGCGGCGCCGGCGCGGCACCCGCACGCGGAGGGCGCCCGGCCGGATCTCGCAGGTCACGGGCACCCGCATGGTGAGGGCCTCGCCGTCGACCCCGACCGGGATCTCGGGGACGTCGGCGTCGACGACGACCTCGCGGGCGGTCAGCGCGGTGAGGCCGCGGCGGCCCCGCCCGCCGAGGACCAGCCGGGCGGCCTGCGCGGCGTTGTCGACCCGGACGCCGAGGACGCCGAGGACGCCGGTGTCCAGCCGCTCGCGGCGCCCGAGGCCCGCGAGGTCGCCGCCCTGGTAGGGGTTGTTGCTCACCAGCACGGCCTGCGGGCCGGCGATCGCGACCGGCCCCGCCCGGACGGTCAGGAGCGGGCTCCGGTGCCGGGCCAGCAGGCCGGGCAGCAGGTCGAGCGTGGTGCGGACCTTCCCGTCCCGGTACTCCGGGCTCTGCACCACGGCCGCGTAGGCGCCGAACGACGCGTTGTTGACGAAGACGCGGCCCCCGGCGAGACCGAGGTCCACGCGCGTCTCGACGCCGTCGGCCAGGGCGTCCAGGGACAGCGCCGGGTCGTCGCGGTCGAGGCCGAGGTCCAGGGCGAAGTGGTTGCGGGTGCCCGCCGGGATCACCATGAACGGCACGCCGTGCCGTGCGGCGACCTCGGCGACCAGTGCCTGCGTGCCGTCGCCGCCGGCGACCCCGAGCAGGTCGGCGCCGCCGTCCACCGCGCTCTCCGCGAGCTCGACGACGTTCACCGGGGCGTCCGGGTCGAGCATCGCGACGTCCGCCCCGAGGTCCTTCGCCCTCTCGTCGAGGCGGAACGCGCCGACCTTCCCGCCGCCCGAGCGCGGGTTCATGATGAGGAACGGCCGCGCCGGGGGCGGGGACGCGTACTCCACGGGCCCCTGCGCCCGGTCGCCCGCCCGCAGGGCGGCCCTCCCGAACAGCACCGCCAGCGCCCAGAGCGCGGCGGTGAGCAGCACGGCCCACAGCAGCCCCAGCACCACGTAGCGGAGCAGGACGGCGACCGGTGCGGCGACGGCCAGCGCGGCGGCCGGGATCCGGGCCGCGCCGCGCCGCGACAGCGCCCACCACAGCGCCGCCGCGGTGACGGCGATCCCGGCGGCGCCGAGGAGCAGCAGCGTCAGGGCCCGGAACCCGGCCGCGGCCAGCGGCGTCACGACGGCGGCGGCCGCGGACAGGAGGCAGAGCCGCGCCGCGAGGTGCCGCCGCGCTCGCGGCCGTGTTCGCGGATGGCGTCCGGACGTGTCTCGCACGGGGTGATGCCATCATCGCCGCCGCCTCCTCACATCACCTCGGACGGGTGACGCCGCCCGCGGCGGACGGGCGCACCATGTGCGGCGAGAACGGCGAACCAGCGGCGGACGGGCACCGCCGCCCGCCCCCTGGCCGGCCTCGCCGACAACGGAGAGGGACCACCATGTCATCGACGTCACCGAGCACCGGCGCCGGTACGGCCGCCGGCGCCACCGGAACGGCCGCCTCCCCGGCGGCCGACCGGACACTGCTCACACGCCTCACCGAAGGCGGCTACGCCCTGGCCCTCACCGTCGGAGCGGTCTCCCTGCTGCTGGGCATCGTCATCGTGACCTGGCCCGAGGCCACCATCGGCGTCGTCGCCGTCCTGTTCGGGGTGCAGCTCATCGTCAGCGGCATCGTCCGCCTGGCCCAGGCCGTCGTCGCGGACGCCGGCGGGGGCGCGCGCGTCCTCTTCGCCATCCTCGGCGTGCTGTCGATCGCCATCGGGGTCCTGGCGCTGCGCCACCTGCTCCAGACCGTCACGGTGATGGCGCTGCTCTTCGGGCTGTTCTGGCTGATCGGGGGCCTGATCGAGTTCTTCGTCGTGCTGTCGGACAAGGAACGCCCCGGCCGGAACGGCGCGCTCGCCTTCGCGGTGTTCTCCGCCCTGGCGGGGGTCGTCGTGCTCGCCTACCCCGACATCACGCTCGTGGCCCTCACCTGGGTCCTCGGGCTGTGGCTCATCACCTGGGGGATCCTGGGGATCGGCCTGACCCTCTGGATCCGGCACGCCGAGAAGAAGGCCGCGGAACAAGGGCGGCCCGCCTGAGCGCGGCTCGGTGCGCGAGCGGACGGCTCGGTGCCCAAACGGACGGCTCAGTGCCCGAGCGCGACCTTGAGGGCGACGATGAGCAGGCCGAGGAGCAGGTTGACGACCGCGGACGTCACGATGAGGTAGGCCGCCGCGTCGGACCGGGTGCCCGCGACCACGGCCCAGCCGACCTGCCCGCCCAGGGCCACGAGCAGGGCCGTCCAGGACGCCGCGGCGTCGGACAGGCCGAGCACCAGGCAGCACGCGGCGGCCGCCGCCGGCGGGACGGCGGCCTGCGCGAGCGGCCACTCGCGCCGTCCCACCGACCGGACCTCCATCCAGCTCAGCCGCACGTTCCGCTGCCGGTCGCCGGCCAGGCTCGCGTACAGGTGCGCCAGCCAGAAGACGCAGCCGGTGGCGAGCAGCAGCCCGGCGAGCGCGCCGGCGGGAGACGGGTCGTGGCGGGGGCTCGCCCCCACCACCACCGACGCCGCCAGCAGCGACCCGTACACCGCGCCGGCGTAGTCCGCGCGGGCTTCGTCCGCGCGCTCGCCCGTGCCGGCTCCCACGTCCGCCTGCCGTCCGTCCACGACGCTCTCCCCATCCCGATCACCGAGCCCAGTGTCGGAAGCGCCGCGAAGGCCGCCATCACCCGAACCGGATGAGGGACCGGACGGCGGCGGGCCGGAAAAGTGCCGCCCGCCGGCCACGGATGATCGTCACCCCTTGTCACCATCCGGCCATTCGACGATCGTGAATCTGGACATAGGATGTGGCTCAGGAAGGAATGGACCTTGCTCCCTCGCCGATGGCGGCGCCGCGGTCCAGCGCCTTCGGAGGTGCCCGAGATGCGCCAGGTGCGTCCATGGTATGGACGTCGAAGCCGCGGGGTACCTCCCGGTCGCCGGACGTCTTCACCCACGCCTCCGTTCGACGCTTCCCGCACTCTTCCACCCGTCCCGCGCCCCGGTCTCATCCCCCGTTCCGCTCTGCTCCGGTCACTCTCCGCTACCAGAGCGGCCCGGATCATCCTCATCACCGCCCCCGCCGGATACGGCAAGTCGACGGTCGCCGCCATGTGGTCGCGGCTGGCGGCGGATCCCCGGACGTTCGCCTGGCTGTCGCTGCGCGAGGCCGACGACGAGCCCGGCCCGCTGTGGACGGCGATCGTGGCGGCGCTGGCCCGGAAGGTCCCCGGCCTCGACGGCGACCGGCTCTCCGCCCTGACCCGGGAACCGGGATTCGCCGGAGAGGACGTGCTGCCGCTGCTGCTCAGCGCGCTGGCCGCCCATCCGGGGCCGCTCCTGCTCGTCCTCGACGACCACCACGTGCTCCGCGACCCGGAGTGCCAGCGGCAGCTCGGGACGTTCGTCGACCGGCTGCCGCCCACCGTCCAGATCGCGATGGTCGGCCGCACCCGGCCGGCCTTCCCGCTCACGCGGTACCGCGCGTCCGGCGAGACGCGTGAGCTGCGCATGGGCGAGCTGCGCATGAGCGGCGAGGAGGTGCGGGCCATGGTCCGCGAGACGGCGGGCATCCTGCTGCGCGACGCCGACGTGGAGATCCTCGCCGAGCGGACCGAGGGCTGGCCGATCGCGGTCCGCCTCGCGGCGCTGGGCCTGCGCGAGGCGGCGGACCCCGCCGCCTTCGTCAGCGGCTTCACGGGCGCCAACCGCGAGGTCGCCGAGTACGTCGACGAGGAGGTCCTGCGGAGCCTCGCCCCGGACGCGCGCGCGTTCCTGCTCCGGACGTCGATCCTCGACGAGCTCTCGGCCGCCGTCTGCCAGGAGGTCACGGGGCTGCCGGACGCGGCCCGCCGGCTGGAGGAGATGGAGCGGGCCGGCCTGTTCCTCGTGCCGCTCGACGACCACCGGGCGGGGTACCGCTACCACCGGCTGTTCCGGGAGGCCCTGCGCTGCGAGCTGAGCCGCGACGACGAGAGCATGGTCGCCGCGCTGCATCTGCGGGCCAGCGCCTGGTACGCGCGGCACGGCATGATCCGCAGCGCCCTCGACCACGCGCTGGCGGGCGGCGACACCCGCACCGGCGGCGACCTCCTCGCGCGCCACTACATGGACTTCATCTCCGCCGGACGTTCGGACCTGGTGCGGGGCTGGCTGGCGGCCATCGGCGAACCGCGCGTCTCCCAGAGCGCCGCCCTCGCGATCTGCGCGGCCTGGGCGCACTCGACGTCCGGCGACCGGATGGGGACGCGGCGCTGGCTGCGGACGGCCGAGGGACTGCCGGAGGAGGGCCGCCTCCCGGACGGCTCGCCCTCGGCGAAGTTCGCGGTGGCGCTGGTGAAGGCGCTCCATGGCGGCGGAAGCGTGCCCGAGCTCGCCCACGCGGCGGCCACGGCCGCCGCGCTCGCGCCCGACCCGACCTCGGAGTGGAGCGTCCGCGCCCTGACCATCCTCGGATACGCGCGCTACCTGGCCGGGGACCTCGAAGGAGCGCTCGGGCCGCTGAAGACGGCCGCGCAGGACGAGACGGAACCGCCGCTGCTCCGGCTGCTGGCGCTCGCCGGGCTCTCCCTCACGCTGGGCGAGCTGGGGCAGGGGGCGGAGTCGGGCCGCCTCGCGAGGTCGGCCTACAAGCTCCTCCGCGAGCACGGGCTGCTGGAGTCGCCGCTCGGCACGCCCGCGAGCACGGCCTTCGGGCTCGCGCTCGCCCGCGAAGGCATGTACGCGCGCGCCCGCGAGGTCCTGGAGGAGGCGCTGCGGATCCGCCGGCGCCGGCTCGGCCTCACCACCTGGACCACCCTGGACCTCCTCCTCGCCGCCGCCCGGACGACGGCGGAGTCGGGCGACCACTCCGCCGCCCGGAAGCTCCTGGCCGAGGCGCGGCGCCTCCTCGCCGCGGAACCGGACGAGGGGCCGCGGTTCCGCGCCCTCCTCGACCGGCTGGAGGCCCCGCCGGCCGGCCCGCCGCCCGCCGCCCGGGTCCCCGAGTCGCTGACGGGGCGCGAGCACGAGGTCCTCCGCCTGCTGCCGGCCGAGCTGTCCATGCGCGAGATCGCCGACGAGCTCTACGTCTCCACCAACACGGTCAAGACCCACACGCGGGCGATCTACCGCAAGCTCGGCGCCTCCACCCGCCAGCAGGCGCTGCACCGCGCCCGGGAGCTCGGCATCCTGTAGCCGCGCCCGTCCCTCCTACGACAAGCCCCTCAGATCAGCCCCTCGAACGAGTCCCTCAGATGAGCCGCAGGCGCTGCGCGCGGCGGACCGCCTCGCCGCGCCGCGTCACGGCCAGCTTGCGGTAGATGCTCTTCAGGTGCGTCTTCACCGTGTTCACCGAGACGTACATCTCCGCGGCGATCTCCTCGGTCGTCCGCATCCCGGCCAGCAGGGACAGCACCTCCCGCTCCCGCGCGCTCAGCCGGCCGAAGACGGCCGGGGCGCCCGGCGGGGCGCCCGCGTCCCCGGACGCCCTGTTCCCCGCCGGGAGGCCGATCGGCTCGATCAGCCTCCGGTGCTGCCGGAACAGCTCCGGGTCGGCGTCCAGCGCGGGCAGCAGCCAGCGCCGCGCCAGGGCGAACGGCAGCCGCGTCCGCTCGCGCTCGCCGAGGCGCAGCGCGCGGTCCAGCGAGCGGCGCGCCTTCGAGCGGTCGCCCGCGTGGAACGCGCGGCGGACGTCCAGCAGCCACGCCTCGATCTGGACGTCGGAGCGCAGGGCGGACGGCTCCGCGGCACCGAGATCCCGGCGGTGCGGAAGGCGCACCCGGGCGCCGAGATCTACCTCGGCGGCGAGAACCCGGCCATCAT
>NZ_CAACUY010000188.1 GCF_900659615.1 Actinomadura fibrosa
CGTTCACCGAGGTGGGTCAGGATGCGGTCCGCTGACAGGGTGTGGATGTCGAAGGCGGAGGCGGTCTTCTGCGCGTGGTCGTTGACAGCCTTCGCCGCGTTGACGAGCGTCACCGCCGCCGGGACGATCGGCCGCCCGCGCAGCGCGTCCAGTGCCAGGCCGTCCGCGGGGGTCGCCGGGGCGAGCTGGAAGCTGCGGACCAGGAAGGTGCCGAGCTGGTGCTCCAGTGGGCGCTGGGCTCTCTCGTCCGGGGTCAGCCACATGTCGAGGAAGGACAGGTCGGCGGTTCGAGCCGCTGGGAGGTCCGGGATGACGTCGCGGTGCCGTGCGTGCTCCAGTGCCCCGTCGAGGGACGTCTCCGTGGGCCGGGTCCCGCATTCGGAGGCGCACTCGCGGACCAGATATCCGAAGACCAGCTTCTGGTAGAAGTCCGGATAGTCGTCGGCGAAGAGCTGGCATATCCGCAGAATGCTCATCGCGGGGGTCGGGCCGTCCCCGGTGTCGATCGTGCGTGCTCCGAGCTGCCAACGGTGCAGGTAGACGGTGGGTTCCACGCTGGACGAGCCGACGTCCGGACGGTCGTCGTCGAGCGTGCGCATCTCGTCGACCAGGCGTAGGGCGTCCTGGCGCTTGAGGTTGACGGCCCGGGTCGCGCACAGGTCTCGGATCGCTTCCACCGTCGCCGTCGATGCGCCACCGTCGCGGACGAGCCGGATCAGCTCCGGGTAGGAGCGCAGGCGATACGGCCGCGAGGCCAGCGTCGCCGCGAGGTGGTCGGCGGTGGACTCATCGAGGAGCCCTTCCCTTACGCATAGGCGCAGGGTCGCGCGGATGTTGACGAGCGCTTCGGTGACTGGCCGGTAGCCCTCGTCCGCCGAGCCGTGCAGGAGCGCCACCTCGTCGTCCGCCGTCAGGACGCCCTGCTTGTAGTCGCGGTACACGCGTCCCACGCCGCGCATCCCGAAGGTGTCGAGTTCGGCCGCGCGCAGGGCGCCCATGCTGGCGGCGCCGAGGACCGCCACGCCGTCCTGGAGAAGGGCGAGGATCTCCTTGTGCCGGACGGCCCGGGTCTGGCGGAAGTAGCCGTCGACGATGCCGATGACGTCGCCGCGGGAGGGGGCGAGCGCCAGCAGGTCTCCCGCCGCCACGGGTGGGAGGACGGTGATGCCGTCGACCGCGAGCAGATCGGCGGCGTCCGGCAGGCTGGGTCCGGCGAATAGGTACCGGGCAGTCACAGGAACGCCGACTCACTGCGGAGGCCAGGGCAGACCACGCGTACGACGGGGACGCTCAGGTCTGGTCTGGTGTGGTCCACGACCATCGGTGACCGCCCGGTAAGGGAGACGAGCCGGGTGACCACGTCACGCAGGTCGTCCGCGAGGGTTTCGTTGCGGACGGTGGCGACGTCACCGTAAGCGAGCCGACCAGCCTCCGGGGACGGTGTGGGAAGGCCGGACGGGTTCGCGGCGGCGCGCCGGTAGGCGCCCGTGGTGAGGTCGTCCCGGGCACCGGCGATCTGGGTGACGCGCGACTGCGCGGCCTCCGTCAGGGCGCGGCACAGGGCGACGTCCCGGTCAAGGTGGGCCCCGGCGCCGGCGAAGAGCACCGGGAACTCCTCGCTCCAGATGACGGCCAGGAAGCAGGCGAGCCCGGTGGGCGAAGGAGGCACCTCGACCCGGACCTCGACCGCGGCCGCGCCCATCCGGTCGAGCAGGCCGCGGGCCGGGCCGTCCACAGTGGCCAGGTCCAGGACCGGTGAGACCTTTCCCTCGGCGCGGGCCAGGCTGTCGCGCTCGACGACCTCGTAGAGGCCGTGCAGGGTCGCTTCGGCGACGGTGTTGCCGCTGGCGAGCCCGTTGCTGGTCTGCGCGAACAGGGGCGGCGACCAGGTGTCGCGCACGCGGCCGTCCAGGCGCAGCAAGTCGGTCGGCAGGAAGGTGGCCGCACCGTCGTCGAGGCGGCTCGCTCTGGTCCACTCCAGTTCCAGGCCGGGCCGGAGATGGTGGCGGGGTTCCAGGGGCAGGTCACGGACGCGGTACCCGCACATGCGTTCCATGTCGGCCACGGTCGCGGTAACCTCGCCGGGCCCAAGGCGCTCGGCGTGCCAGGACTCGATCGACTCCATCGCCGCGGAGACCTGGGCGAGCTCGTGCGTGAGGCCCTTGCCCTGGCTCACCGACACCGTCCGGGAGCCGGGGCGGACGGCCTGGTGGACCGGTATGCCGATCTCGTCGAGCCAGGTGACGTCGGCGACGCGGGTGATACCGACGGTCGGGAAGAGCGGCCGGATCCGCCGCAGCGTCTCGGCGGGCGCCAGGACGCGGTGGGTACCGGACACGCAGGTCTTACGCGTGTCGTCGAGGGCGGCGACGGGATGCGCGGGCACCCCGCCCCCGCCCGGCGAGCCGTCCGCCGTACCGCCGGCCGGGGGCTCAGCGGTGGTGGAACGGTTCAACCTCGACCGTCACGCGCCGTGGACGTCGGCGGGTTCGAGGTCGGCGTCGTCCTTCAGCTTCACGGACCAGCAGGTGTCCCTGCTGACCGCCTGGATCTCGCCGGGCTCCTGCTCGTCCCGGAGCTCGGCTGCGCTGGGGAAGTGGAGAGCCATCGGCCACCCCTTCTGTCGTCGGCGGGTGTCGCCGCGAGCGTAACCGATGATGATCTTCGTGAAAAGATCTTGATCTACGGATTCCGGACACGGGGTTCCGGCGCTTCCCCGGACGGCGTCGCGGCGACGAGGACCACCTGCCTGTCCCGGCCGTGCTCGAACAGGCGCACCCGGAGACCGCCGCGGGCGAGCCGATCGGCCACCGCCGCGGCGTCCTCGTACAGGTAGCGCCAGACCAGCACCGTGTCGCCCGGCTGGAACGCCACCGCCCGGCGGCCGTCCGCGGCGCCGAAGTCCACCGTGACCGGCTCGACGAACCGCACCCGCACGAACACCTCGCCGCGCACCCGGTCGAACCCCGTCTCGGGCACGTACCAGGAGCGGTCGATGCCGAGCAGGTCCAGTCCCGCCAGCTGCTGGGGCTTGTAGGGGCCGCCGACGCTGACCTCGTCCATGAACGGGGGCCGGTCGACGCCGGTGTCGATGCGCAGCGTCAACACCAGCACATCCCGGTCGCTCATGGCGCGACGCACGTGGCGCAGGACCCGGTCCGGCTCGGCGAAGTTGTAGAGCGTGCCACCCGCCAGGATGACGAGGCGGGCCGGACCGCCGTCATCATGGCCGGGCCCCTCAGGGGTCGGGAGGACGCGGGCGAGGTCGGGCCCGGTGAAGTCGCCGCGGCAGAACTCGAAGCGCTCCGCCTGATCGGGAAAGTCCTCCCGCAGCCTCTCCCCCGCCAGTCCAAGGATCTCCGCGCTGATGTCGATCGCGCGATAGCCGCTCAGGCACGACTCGTCCAGCAGGTGGCGGATCAGCCCGCCCACCGGGCGCGCCGTCCCCGGCCCGAGATCGACGACCTGCACCGGCGACGACGGCGCGAGCGCTCGGAGCCGCTCGGCGTGCCGGGTCAGAAGCGTGTCGAAGTCGCCGAGCATCTCCGCGCGCTCGGGACCGGACGGCACCTCGCTCCGGTGCCACATCTCGCTGCCGTCGCCGAGGTAGGTCAGCTCGTACGGGAACTCGGCCCGATCGCCGAGCGCTTCGGCGATGGCGTCCACCTGCGCCGCCGAGTAGGTCCGGTAGAAGTCCGCGCGCGGGGTCACCGCACGGTGCTGTACGCCTGTCACGGCGGACAGTACATCGCCGTCCGGGCGCGTCCGTCCACCGGCGGAACGTCCGACCCGCTGTCTAGGATTGCCGCAGCGGGCCGATCGACACTGGGAGCCGACGCATGAGCGACCTGGACGCACCTGAACGCCTACGCGACATCTGCCTGGCGCTGCCGGAGGCGACCGAGAAGCCCTTCGGCGGCCACACGGCACCGTCCTACCGGGTCCGCGACAAGCTGTTCCTGATGACCAGCGAGGACGGCACCTACATGACCTTCAAGGCCGCTCCCGGTGTCCAGGAGGCCCTCGTCGGCGAGGACCCCGACCGCTTCTTCGTCCCGAAGTACGTCGGCAGCAGGGGCTGGGTCGGCGCCCGCCTGGACGTCGACCAGGACTGGGACGAGCTGGCCGAACTGATCGAGGACAGCTACCGCCTGATCGCCCCCAAGCGCCTGTCGGCCCTCCCGGACCAGCCCTGACACCACGGGACCTGGCAGGGTCGGTACCGTGAATCACGGACCGCAACGGCTCTTCCTGGGATCCGCGGGGTTGGGCGCGCTGCCCGCCTGGATCGCCTCGCTCCCGACCATGCCGAGCCGGGCGGCACTGATCCCCACGGCCGCGAACCCCCTGCCGTCGGCCCCGTACGTCCGCGCCGCCGCCGACCTGCTCGAAGCCGAGGGCATGGCGGTCGACCGCCTCGACCTGGAACATGCCGCTCCCGTGGACGTTCAGCGGGTCCTGGATCGGGTCCAGGTCGTCTTCGTCGCGGGCGGTTACGCGCTTTTCCTGCTCCAGCACGTCCGCCGCAGCGGCTTCGACCGCCTCGCCGCCGAAGCGGTACGCGCCGGGTCGCTCGCCTACATCGGGTTCTCCGCCGGGGCGGCTCTCGCCGGCCCGGACCTCAGCCCCCTCCACGATGAAGACGACCCGGGCGCCGTCACGTCCACCGCCGGACTCGGCCTGGTCCCGTTCGCCGTGCTGGCTCACCGCAACTGGGGACGCGCCGCCCGCCACGACCGGCTGGCCGCCGATCCCGACCGTCCCTGCCCCAGGGTCTCGATCAACGACGACCAGGCCATCACCGTCACAGACTCCCACTGGCAGATCCAGCCGTCGCCCGCATACCGCCCGCCGACCGCACCACCGCCCCCCAGCAGACCACGATGACACCGGCCGACAGCACTCGTCAGCCGATGCGAGGGACGGCCCACTCAGCGATCATGTCGGCTGAGCCAGTCGACATAGTCCGGTACGGCCTGCTGGACGTCGTATTCGGGCCGGAAGCCGGTGTCCTCCTGAAGCCGGGTGATGTCGAGGTAGTTGTCCGGAGGCCGGTCGGGATTGCGTCCGTCCGGGAGGGTGATGTTCGCGCTCGGAACGGTGGCGTTGATGGCGGCGACCACCTCGCTGTAGGACACCAGCCGTCCGGTCGAGACGTTGTAAGTCCGGTGATTCAGCCGCTCGGTGAGCATGAGGAGCGCGATGGCCCGGCCGCAGTCCTTCACGTAGCAGAGGTCCGTGGCGTCGTCCGCGTACGCGGGCGGGCGAGGCGGGGTGAGATCGGGATTCTCGCCCCGAACCGCCGCGCTGAGCAGGCGAGGAAGGGGGAAAAACGGCGAGTCGGGCAGACCGAGCGGCCCCCAGATGGTGCCGATCCGCAGGTTCACCGTCTCGAACCCGGCGCTCTCGCCAGCGAGAGTGGTGAACAGCTCAGCGGACTTCTTGAACGCATGGTTCTGGTGCGGCGCTACCGCAGGCAGAGGCACCTCTTCGCGCCACGGGACCTGGTCTACCCCCGCGTACACGCCGATGGAACTAGCGACGGAGAACCGCCGCACGCCCCACTCCTTCGCCGCCTTCAGCGCGTTGAACAAGGCGAGCGACTCAGCACGGAGGTAGTCGACCGGATCGGGCGTGTCGTACGGGCCCGCCGCGAGGTGGACGATGCCGGTGATGTCGCGCTGCTTCCCGATGGCGAGGAACGCGGCCTCGTCCGTGGTGTCCAGCGGCTCGACGACGACCCGGCCGCCGGGCTCGCCGGCGAGGTACTCGGGCACCTGGACGGACCGGTGCGCGGTGAGCACGACGGACTCGCCCAGGTCGAGTAAGGCCCGTGCGGTGTGCGACCCGATGGAACCCAGGCCGCCGGTAACGAGGATCATTCGCACTCCGTTGCGTGGTGTGTGGTGGAACCGGTCAGTGTTTGACGGTGTAGTGCAGGTGCAGCACGCGATCGCCCGGGACGACCATGTCGGGATCGTCCAGGAGGACGGTGCCGGTGTGGCTGCCGAAGAACCGCACCCCCTCGCCCAGGACGACCGGCGCGACGTCCATCGCCACCTCGTCGACGAGCCCGGCTGAGAACGCCTGCCCGCCGACGTCCCCCGCGCACACGCAGACCAGGCCGTCCCCGGCGAGTTCCTTGGCGAGCGTGATGGCTTCCTCGACGGAGCCGGCCGTGTGGAATGGCGCGTCGGGGAACCGTGCGAGCCACTCCTCCGGCAGCGGCCGGTGGGTGACGACGACGAGCTGGTCCCCTGCCGCGGGGACACCCGCCCAGCCGTCCGTGGTGTCGAACAGGTGACGCCCGATCACCGTGACCTTGACGGCGTCCCAGAAGGGCTTCACATACTCCGCGGACGCCCGGCTCACGTTGAACGACCACGCGTCGTTGGCGCGGACGGTCACGTCCCCGTTCCCGTACCAGTCGAACAGCGGCCCGACCGTGTCGTCGGGATAGGCGATGTAGCCGTCCACCGAGACCACGGCCTGCATGACCACTCTGGCCATCTCTCCTCAACTCCTTGACTAGCAACAATCCCGAACCCCCGCCCCC
Organism: Actinomadura fibrosa; assembly: GCF_900659615.1. GTDB lineage: Bacteria > Actinomycetota > Actinomycetes > Streptosporangiales > Streptosporangiaceae > Spirillospora > Spirillospora fibrosa. The sequence continues at coordinate 6,557 of NZ_CAACUY010000188.1, forward strand.
CCACCGCTCCCCCACGGACCTGAGGCTCCGTGAGCGGACCGGAGGCTCCGTGAGCAGACCGGAGCCTCCGTGGGCGGACCGGAGCCTCCGTGGGCGGACCTGAGGCTCCGCGGGCGGACCGGAGGCTCCGCGGGCGGAGCGGAGTAGGGGCGTACCTCGCGGGCAGGCGCTTCGCCGGTTGAGCCTTCATGACCGGCTGAAGCTTCACGGCCAGTCGAGGCTCCATGACCGGCTGGAGCTTCATGGCCAGTCGAGGTTCCATGACCGGCCGAGGATCCCTGACCGGCCGAGGTTCCATGGCCGGATCGATGAAGTACGTCCGTCGCGCTTGACCTTCCTTGTGCGCCCCTCCCGCGCCGACCTGCCGCACTGTCTGACCAGCCCGTCCTCACGTCCTGGCCCACCCCTCGCGTCCTTGTCCACCACACATGTCCTGGCGAGGAGGCGTAGGGCGGAGGCAGGTGTCGGCTTGGCGGATGCTGGTCGTGTGGGGCGGAGGTGGGCTGGGGGGCGGTTGGTGCACGGGGGTGACGCTAGGCGGGAATCGGTCGGCCCTCTAGTACAAAACGGCCATTCCCGGGTCGGAGCATCGGGGCGTAGGACGCGGCGTGGTCGTGCCCGCATGCGCAGGCGGCACCCGTTTGCGCGAGGAGCTCGCCGGGTGTCACGCCGATGAGGCGGCGGCATTCGCGGCCGAGGTGCGCCTGGTCGGTGTAGCCCGTTTCGGTCGCCCAACGCGACAGGTCGGCGTTCATGCCGTTCCGGTCGTCGATCGATGCCTGGACGCGGGCGATGAAGCCCTGCAGACGCAGGATGCGGTGCAGTTCCTTCACGCCGACGCCGACCGCCGCCCGGCACCGGCGCCGCAATTGGCGCTCGGAGATGGACAGCATCGCGGGCAGGGCCGCCGGCCTGCCGCCGCGCCATGGCATGAGGTGCCGGACGGCCTCGTCCATTAGCGGGTCTCGGGGGCCCGCGGTTCGCGCGACGAACGACTGGAGGTGGCCGAGCGCGATCCGCGGTGTCGCGGCCTCTCCGAGCAGATCCGTCAGGCGGTTCACGTCGCGCCAGATCTCGGTGCCGGCGAGGTTCTGGTCGACGAGCTCGTCGGCCGGCATCCCGGCGAGGGCTGCGATCGCGCCCGGTCGCAGCCGCACGCCGACGACCGTGCCGCCCGCCGGGATGTCGTGGTAGACCGCCCCGGTCAGGGGGCCGAGCAGTTGGGGCGTCCGGCCGAGCACGCACCGCAGCTCGGCGCCGCCGTGCGGGACGTGCCGCTGTGCGAGCGGCTCGTCTCCGACCTGCTGGATCCATACCAGTGAGGCCACCGCCGCGAGTGCCGGCGCCGGCGCTCGCTCGACAAAGGACGATTCTCCGGGCACTCGGCCATCCTGCCGGACAACCGGGAGTGTCGAGCACCTGTCGCGGTGACGGGTCTCATCGGCGTTTTGTGGACCCAGGTGGCCGACGAAGTGGGTCGGTAGCTCCTCTCAGTGGTGGGGGCGGTGGTGGGAAAGGGTCCTCAGGCGGGTCGCTATGCGGTCCATGGTGGCGTCGTCGGGACACCAGCCGCGTTGCAGAAGGGCGGTCAGGAGGGCCTCCAGGTAGGGGGCGGGGCGCGGGAGGAAGTCCTTGGTGACGGGGATGATCTCCCAGTCCATCTCGCGGGCGAGCCAGCGGCGGCGGCGCTCGTCGTGGGCGCGGTTGCGGGCGCCGGTGTGGTGGCGTTCGCCGTCGTATTCGAGGCCGACGCGGTATTCGGGGTAGCCGAGGTCGACGTACAGGGGTTGGCCGCGTGGCCCCATGACCGCGATCTGTGTGCAGGGGCGGGGGAAGCCCGCGGTGACGATGGTCGTCCTCGTCCAGCTCTCGCCGGGTGAGGCAGCGCCGCGGTCGGCGAGTCTGAGGGTCTCGCGCAGCTTCCTGTTGCCTCGGTAGCCCGGTATTTCGCGGGCCATCGCGGTGAGCTCATCGGGGAGCACTCCTCTTCGGAGGAACTGGTCGGTGGCCGCTACCGCCGCTATCCGGGGTAACCAGCGTGCGCAGTCGAGAGCGGTACGTGGGAGGGAGGTGAGGCGTATGTCGCCTTCTTGCCGGACGTGGCCGGCGGGTAGTCGCACGGTCTCGGGGGTGATGGGGGCAGGGCCGTGGGCCGGTGCCGCCGGGGTGATCAGTTCGACGTCCCAGTCGGCTTGGTCGACTCCGGGTGGCAGGACGTCGAGGCCCCAGATCCATGCGGCGGTGCTGCGCGCGACGACGGCCTCGGCGGGGAGGAGGCGGCTGAGCAGGGCGGCCCGGGACGCGAGCGAGGCCCCCTTGACGGGCACGAAGTAGGTGCCGGGCGCCACGGGGACGATCGAGCCGTCTGCCGAACGTTTCCAGGTGAGGTTTCCCATGCCTTTGATGTTCGCCGGTCGAGGTGGAGGCCGGTGGCGGCTTCTGGAACTGTGGATAACTTTGGGACGCCGCAGGTCAGACGGTGGTGGCGACGGCGGTGGAGGCCCAGGCGCCGATGCGCTCGATCAGGTCGGGGGTCGCGGCCACCTCCGCGTGGCCGAAGGCGGGCTCGATCCACAGCTCGCGGGGGTCGCGGGCGGCGCCGTAGAGCTGGTGGCCGTGTTCGAGCGGGAAGAACGCGTCGGCGTCGCCGTGGACGATGAGGAGGGGCACCGGCGCGATCCGTCCGACGACCTCGTAGGGGGCCTCGGGTACGGGGTCCCAGCCCGTGCGGGCGACCCGGGTGCCGCGCGCCAGGCGCACCGCCAGGCGGCCGAGGCGCCGTTCGATCACCCAGTGGACGCGCCGCATCGGGACCGTCCCGCGGTAGTACCAGCGGGCGGGCGCGCTGACCGAGACGACCGCGTCGACGCCTCCGTGGAGGGCGGCGTGGCGGAGGGCGACGGCCCCGCCCATGGAGAACCCGGTGACCGCGATGCGCCGGTAGCCGCGGCGGCGCGCGGCCGCGACCACGGCCTCGACGTCGAGGATCTCGCGGTCGCCCACCGTGGAGTGGCCGCCGGACCTGCCGTGGCCGCGGAAGTCGAGGCTGAGGACGCCTCCGAACCGGTTGAGGACGCCGGCGATGCGCTGGAGCGCGGGCTGCCGCCAGGAGCAGGTGAAGCCGTGCGCCACGACGAAGCAGAGGTCGCCGTCGCCCTGGAGGTGTCCCGCGTCGATCCGCACGTTGTCGGCGGTGTAGAGGGTGAGGGGTTCGGACGTCGCCACGGTCCCATCATCGGTCATCGCGGTCGGTGACGGTTCGTTGGCCACCCCCAATTGCACGTTTTTGTCCGTTTTCCTCGGGGGCGGCGTCCGGCATGTGCGCCGTGGCGGGTCGTCGCGGGCGATTGTCCGTCATGATCATCTTTTGGGTACTTCACGAGGGTACGTACGTTGACCTGGGGCTGAAGGGGTGTTCGGTGGGGTAGGACACGTATGTGTCTGGTGGGCTGGTCACTCGACGGTCTCCCGGCTGACATGGACGGGGAGGACCGCTTCTCCGGAGTCGAGGAGCTGACGGAGGCACCCGCCGGGCAGCGTGTCGGCGGGGCTGAGGCCTTGGCGGGAAACGCACGCTCGGTGCGCGGTTCCGCCGCTCCGGAGTCCCCGAACACGGTGCACAACCGGCGGCCCACGTCCGATGGGGACGCGTTCGGGCGAGGAGTGATGATGTCCTCCGCGCGTGCGCATGAGCGCGCGGCGGTGCTGCTGGAGGAGATGGCGGACGCGCACCCGGATGAGGCGGAGGCGCATCTCCGGTCGGCCGAGCGGCACCGGACGTGGGCGAAGAACGAGCGCGATCTGGCGCGGCGGCACGGCTGAACCTGGTGGTTTGTGCTCGTCCGGGCAGAGGTGCAGGGTGTGGGGGAAGAAGTCTCTAGCGGAGGATGGGTACATGGGCATCACCGTGGATCCGAGAAGTTTGGAGACAACCCGCCGGTCGTTGCACGGGGTGGCGGAACTCGTGCTGGCCGGGCCGCAGTACCGCGAGAGCGGGACGATCCGGCTGGAGGTCGTCCCCGGCGGGTTCGGGACGACCAAAGCACCGGAACTCCGGGTGAGCGGGACGGAACTGGTCGCGGGTGACCGCGAGATGCCCCTCAACGGGACGACGTGCCGGGAGCTCGCCACGGCCGCGGGCGTCGAAGCGGGGGCCGCCGAGGGCCTCTACAAGGACGGCAGCGGAGTCGAGCCGGACGACAAGCTCGGAGTGGACGCGGGCGCGGCGTCCTTCTTCCAGGAGTGCTTCGGTCGAGGGCAGGAAGCGCTCGTGAGGTTCGCTCCGGACATGACTCCGGTGCTCTGGCCGGAACACTTCGACCTGAGCCTCACCCTGGACGAGGTCAACTACGGAGTGTCTCTCGGGGACTCCTATCTCGGGGAGCCCTACGCGTACGCGGGCCCGTGGGAACCGCGCCAGGGAGCCTTCTGGAACGCCTCCTTCGGGGCGACGCGGCCGGTACGGCTCCTACCGGGCGCGACCGCGCTGCACGACTTCTTCAGGGAGGCGAGGGACAGGGCCTCACACGACCCCGTGCGGCGTCCCTGATCACGCTCTGTGCAAGGATCGGAACGGACGGACGACCAGGGAGGTCCTTGTGCGGATCGGAGTCTCGCTCAGCGAACGCGGCGGGCCGGACGCGCTCGTCAAGCTCACGGACGACGTGCGGCGTGCGGCGGACGACGGCTTCCCTTCGGCGTGGCTGTCGAACATCTTCGGGATCGACGCGCTGACGGCGCTGGCCGTGGCGGGCAGCCAGGTCCCGGAAATCGAGCTGGGCACCGCGGTGGTGCCGTCCTATCCGCGGCATCCGGCCGCGCTGGCCCAGCAGGTCCGCACGGCGGCGCTGGCGACGGGCCCAGGACGGCTGACGCTCGGCCTGGGGCTGTCCCACAAGGTCGTCATCGAGGACATGTACGGGTACGACTTCGGCAAACCCCTGCGGCACATGCGGGAGTACCTGGAAGTATTGGTGCCGCTTTTGAACGGCGAGTCGGTGTCGTTCAGCGGCGAGACGGTCCGCGCCCAGATCGGGCTGACCGTCCCCAACGAGGGACGGGTTCCGGTACTGCTGGCGGCACTCGGCCCGAAGATGCTGGAACTCGCGGCACGCCGGACGGACGGAACGGTGCTATGGATGACCGGGCCCACCACCGTCCGGGAGCACATCGTCCCGACCATCGCGGAGGCCGCCAAGGAGGCGGGGCGGCCGGACCCACGGGTGGTGTGCGTCCTGCCCGTCTGTGTCACGGGTGACGCGGAGCGCGCGCGGGCACGTGCCGCCGAGGCGTTCGCGGTGTACGGGACGCTGCCGTCCTACCGGGCGATGATGGACCGGGAGGGCGCGGACGGCCCGGCGGACCTCGCCATCATCGGGGACGAGGACGCGGTCGGGGCGCGGCTGGACGACCTCGCGGCGGCGGGCGTCACCGACTTCGTCGCCGGCGAGTTCATGCCGGGCGAGGACCGAAAGCGCACCAGGGCGTTCCTCAAGGCCTACTCGCAGCGGTGAGAGCTTGCAGCGGTAAGAAGACTTCAGAGCGGAGGACTTCGCAACGGTGACGTCTCGTGGCGTTGAGAGCCCGGGAGCGGTGAGAGTGTGTCGGTGGACGAGGCTTCGCCCTCCGAGCCCCGTTTGGTGAGGTTTGCCTGGTGAGCCGTCACTCAGACGAGGTTTCAAGTGGCCGAGCCTCCGCTCGGTCATGGTTTCGGCCCCGTTGAGGCTTCGGCCGGGCGGTCAGAGCGTCATGGGGCTATGAGTTCGTACAGGTTGCCGCTGGAGTCGGAGAAGTAGAGGCCGCGGCCGCCGAGCGGGTGGGCGTGGTCGACGCGTCCGTTGTCGGGGTGCGCGGGCTGGTCGCCGTAGGGGATCTCGCGGGCGTCGAGGCGTTCGACGATCGAGTCGAAGGTGAGGGCGTCCACGTCGAATGCCAGGTGGTGGCCCTGCGGGTAGGCGACGGTGAGGAAGTCGAGGGTGAGCGCGTCGTTCACTTTGATCGGCACGAAGTGCCGGGCGTGCGGGTGCGGGCCGGTGTAGGGCAGACCCATGACGGAGGCGAAGAACCGGGCGGCCTCGTCGTTGTCGGCGGCGGTCACGATCGCGTGGTTCAGGGTGATCGTCATGCGGGGGTCCCTTCCTCCTTGAGAGCGCCGTGCAGGAAGACGTCGAGGTACTGCTCCAGCGAGGGGGCGTCGGCGGCCTGCCCGGTGGGCGGGCGCGAGCGGGTGAACATGAGGCCCATGAACAGGGACGCCAGGTGCTCCGCCGGGACGCGCAGGCGGTCGCGCTCGGGTTCGAAGAGCTCGGCGAGGGCGTCGCGGGTGCGGTCCATGGCGGTGCCGCGGTCGAGCTCGGCGTCGGCCGCCGGGCCGCCGCCGTGGGCGCCGCGTCCCGCGCGGCCGGTCGCGTGCAGGGCGCCGATGACCATGCCCATGCGGGCCAGGTAGGCCTCCATCGCGGCGGCCGCCTCGGCGAGGCGGTCGGGCAGCGGCTGGTCGAGCGGCACGGCCTCGATCTCGCTCAGGATGTGGTCGGGGCGCAGCGCCTCGGCGACGCAGGCGTCGAGCAGCTCGTCCTTGTCGGCGAAGACCCGGAAGATCGTCGCCTCGCCGATGCCGGCGGCGCGCGCGATCTGCCCGGTGGTCACGGCGGTGCCGTGCTCGGCGACCAGCGGCAGGGCCGTCTGGACGATCATCTTGCGGCGCTCGTCCGGGCTCATGCCCGGGGCGCGCCGCCTGCTCCTGGACGGTTCTTCCATGCGGCCAGCGTACGGAGTGAGCACTCACACCGTCAATGGCGGAGTGAGTTGTCACTCCGCGAATGGGACGGGAGGCGCGAAGCGGGCTTTGCCTGCTGATAACGTGGCTGCCCAAGCGCGCCCTGGAGCGAAGTCCGGTGCGAACCCGGCGCTGTCCCGCAACTGTGGTGCCCTCTCCGAGGGCCGAGCCAGGTCGCCTCCGCGCGCAGACGACTCTCGACCTCGTGGAAGGGCGATCCGTCATGGGCGGGACGCTGCTTCCCGGCAGCCCAGGAGGCTCCTGTGAGACCCGTACGCGCCCTCGGCGCGGCCATCATGATCGGCGTCATGGCGCTCGCCACCGGATGCGGCGACGGTGACGGCGACGGCAAGGGGGCCGGTGCCGGGACCGTCACCGTCCAGGCGGCCAACGGCGCGGTCGCCGTCCCGGCGCAGGTCAAGCGGATCGTGTCGCTCTCCCCCACGCACACCGAGACGCTGTTCGCCATCGGCGCGGGGCCGCAGGTCGTCGCCGTGGACGACTACTCCACCTACCCGGCGAACGCCCCGCGCAAGAAGCTGTCGGCCTTCAAGCCGAACGCCGAGGCGATCATCGCGTACCGGCCCGACCTCGTGGTGCTGTCCGACGACATGGACGGCATCGTCAAGGCGCTCGGCAAGCTGAAGGTGCCCGTCCTGCTGGAGCCGGCGGCGACGAACCTGGACGCGGCCTACGAGGAGATGACCGACCTCGGGCAGGCCACCGGACACCAGGCCGAGGCCAAGAAGCTCGTGGACACCATGCGGTCGAGCATCCAGCGGACGGTGGCCGCGTCGTCCAAGGGGAAGGGCCGGAGCTACTACCACGAGCTCGACAACCAGTTCCACACCGTGACGTCCAAGACGTTCATCGGACAGGTCTACGGGCTGTTCGGCCTGCGCAACATCGCCGATCGGGCCGAGAAGGCTACCGGCGGGTACCCGCAGTTGTCGCGCGAGTACCTGCTCAAGCAGGATCCCGACCTCATCTTCCTGGCGGACACCAAGTGCTGCGGGCAGAACGCGGCCGCCGTCGCGAAGCGTCCCGGCTGGGAGAACCTCCGCGCGGTGAAGAACAAGGATGTCGTGGAGCTCGACGACGACATCGCGTCGCGCTGGGGTCCGCGCCTGCCCACGCTGGTCGAGGTGATCGGCGACGCGATCCAGAAGTCCTCGTGAACCCTCCCCCGGACGCCCGCCCGTGACGGCGTCCGCACGTGTGTCGCAGGCGCGGTTGCGGGCGGTGCCGCTCGCGGTCGCGCTGGTGCTGCTGGCCGGGACTCTGCTCGGCGGTGTGCTGGTCGGGGCGGCCGGTCTGCCGGCGGGCGGCGTGCTGCGGGCGCTCGCGGACCGGGTCCCGTTCGTCCATGTCGATTCGGGGCTCGGCGCCGTCGGGGAGAACGTGCTGTTCCAGCTCCGCGTCCCGCGGGCGCTGATGGCGGCGCTCGTCGGCGGGATGCTCGCGCTGGCCGGGGCGGGGTACCAGGGCGTGTTCCGCAACCCGCTCGCCGATCCGTACCTGCTCGGCGCCGCCGCGGGCGCCGGGGTCGGCGCGACGCTGACGATCGTGCTCATGCCGGGCGACCCGGGCTACGTGGTGCCGGTGGCGGCGTTCGCGGGCGCGATCTGCGGGGTGCTCCTCGCGTACGTGCTGGGCAGCGCGGCGGGCCGGGGCGGCGGGGCGGCGACGCTGGTGCTCGCCGGGGTCGCGGTGTCGTCGTTCCTCGCCGCGGTGCAGACGTTCCTCCAGCAGGTGAAGGCGGAGGAGCTGCAGCGGATCTACTCGTGGATCCTCGGCGGCGTCGGCTCGGCGGACTGGCGCCAGCTCGCGCTGGTCGCGCCGTACGCGCTCGTCTCGACCGCGGTGCTGCTGGCGCACGGGCGGCTGCTGGACGTGCTGAGCGTCGGCGACGAGGAGGCCGCCTCGCTCGGCCTGTCGGCGGCGCGGGTGCGGCTGGTGGTGCTGGTGGCGGCGTCGCTGGCCACGGCCTGCGCGGTGGCGGTGAGCGGGCTGATCGGGTTCGTCGGGATCGTGGTGCCGCACGCGGTCCGCCGGCTGGCGGGCGGCTCGTACCGGATCGTCCTGCCGCTGTCGCTGCTCGGCGGCGCGGCGTTCCTGGAGCTCGCCGACCTGGTCGCGCGGACGGTGATCGCGCCCGCGGAGCTGCCCCTCGGCGTCGTGACGGCGTTCGTCGGCGGGCCGTTCTTCGTCGCGGTGCTGCGCGCGAGCCGCAGGCAGGTGGACACGTGACCGTCGTCGTGCGGGGCCTGGACGTCGCGCTCGGCGGGCGTCCGGTGCTGAAGGGCGTGTCCCTGGACGTGCCCGCCGGGTCATGGACGGCGGTGATCGGGCCGAACGGCGCCGGGAAGTCGACGCTGCTGCGCGCCGTCCTCGGCCTGGTGTCCGGGGACGGCGAGGTCACCGTGGCGGGCGCGGACCTGGGCGCGCTCAGGCCGAGGCAGCGGGCCCGGCTCGTGGCCTACGCTCCGCAGAGCCCGAACCTTCCGGTAGGCATGACGGTGTTCGACTACACGCTGCTGGGCCGGTCCCCGTACATCCCTCATCTCGGACGGGAGAGCACCCGCGACCGTGCCGTCGCGGCGGAGGTTCTCGAACGCCTTGACCTCACCGAACTCGCGGGGCGGACTCTGGACCACCTCTCCGGAGGTGAGCAGCAGCGTGTGGTGCTGGCGCGCGCGCTGGCGCAGCAGACTCCCGTCCTCCTGTTGGACGAGCCGACCACCGCGCTCGACATGGGCCACCAGCAGCAGGTGATGGAACTGATCGATCAGCTCCGCCTGTCGGACGACCTGACCGTGGTGACGACGATCCACGACCTGACCTTGGCCGGGCAGTACGCCGACGACCTCGTCCTTCTGTCGGACGGGCGGGTCGCCGCCGCCGGGTCGCCCGAGGAGGTCCTCACCCAGGCGACTGTCGAGGAGCACTTCGACGCCCGCGTGCGCGTCTTCCCCGGCCCCGGTGGACGGCCCGTCCTGGCGTTGGAGCGCCCATGAGGCTCGAACTGGTCTGGCGCGAGGAGGACGGTACGCGGCTCGCCTCGACCGTCTGGCGTGCGCCCGCCGGTTACCGGGCGGTCTCGTCCGCGATGCTCGGTGGCGGGATCGGGCCGGTGCGTTGGGTGGTGAACGCGCAAGTGGCCGGTGCGTACTCGCGTACCGATCCCGTCGCCCACCTGGAGGAGATGGCCGCGTCGCTCGGGTTGGAGGGACGGGGCGTAGGCATGCTCACCGCCGCATCCGTCGACCGGACGGTGCGGCGGGAGGAGGACGGTGTGGCCGTCTCCGCGACCGTGGGGCTGCGCGTGCCGACGTGGGCCGCCTCCCCCGACGGCGTGCCCGACCCGGAGCTGGCCCCGATCCGCCTGGACGGGACGGCACTCTCCCCACCACCCGCCGACGTCCCGCCACCCGCCAGCGCCTCGGATGACGAGCCCAACCCCGCCACAGGGCGTCCGGGGACCGTCAACATCGTCGTCGCCGTACCCGCCCCCTTGAGCGACGCCGCGCTGGTCAACGCGGTCATCACCGCGACGGAGGCCAAGACCCAGGCGCTGCTGGAGGCCGGTTACCCCTGCACGGGGACGGCGTCCGACGCGATCTGCGTCTCCGCACGGGAGCCGTCAAGCGCGGAGGAGCCGTTCGCGGGGCCGCGCTCGTTCTGGGGGTCGCGCTCGTTCTGGGGGTCGCGGATCGCCCGTGCCGTCCACGCCGCCGTCCGCGCGGGTGCGCTCGACTACACCGAACAGCTGCGGGCACGCGAGGGGCGGTAGCCCCCGCCGGGGGCAGACCGGCCGCCGTACCACCCCGGTGCGGTACGACGGCCGGTTCAAGGCCAAGTGCAGGGACGAAGGCATCACCTCTCTTTCTCGTCCGTCAGCCGCCGTTGGGAAGGTGGTGGCCGTTGGGCGGAGTGCCGCCGGGCGGGCGGCCGTTGCGCGGATCGCCGTTCAGCGGGCTCCCGTTCAGCGGGCTCCCGTTCAGCGGGCTCCCGTTCAGCGGGCCGCCGGCCGGCGGATAGCCGCTGATCGGGTAGTCGTTCAGGGTGGAGCGCGAGTCCAGCGGCGGGACGGAGTAGGACCGCGGGTCCAGCGGGTCGGCGAGCGGATCGCCGAGGGAGGCCGCCAGCGGATCGCTCAGCGGATCGCCGGTCATGGAGGCGAGCGAGTGCAGGCCGGTCGGCGGCTCCCGGTCGATCCCGGGGTACGCGCCGGTCTCGGTGCGCCCGTCGGACAGGCCGGTGAGGGCGTCGACGCGGCGGCGGGCCCGGTCGGCCTCGGCGCGTGCCGCGTCCCGTTCGGCGGTGAGCGCCTTGACCGCCGCGCGCAGCTCGTCGGCGGTCCGGGTGAGCTGCCAGTTGCGCTGCTCGAACTCGCGGGCCCGCGCCTGGATCTGGTCGCGGTCGGCGACGGCCTGGCCGCGCTTGGCCTCGGCGTCGCGGACGGCGTTGCGCAGGTCCTCGGCGGTGCGCTGCGCGGCGGCCGACTCGACGCGCTGCCCCTCGACGAGCGACTCGGCCTCCGACAGCCGGGCGTGCAGGCCGACGAGCTCGGACCGGGCCGCCTCCAGCGCGGACAGCAGCTCGCTCTCCCGCCCGGTGACGCGGTCGCGCTCGCTCTCGGCGGCGTCCGGACGGCGCGCGGTGCCCCCGCGAGACCACCAACTACGCTGAGCTGTGAAGCGTTACTGGAAGTGATGGCCTGCGTCCGGATCCGGGGG
>NZ_CAACUY010000189.1 GCF_900659615.1 Actinomadura fibrosa
AGGGCCTCGCCTGGCCGCGCCGTCCCGGCGAGCAGGTCGCCCGGCCGGGCGTGGCCCGCGCCCTGCGCGACCTGGTCGCCGAGGGGCGCGCCGGGTTCTACCAGGGCGAGTTCGGCGACGGCCTGCGCAAGCTCGGCCGCGGTCTGTTCACGGCGGCCGACCTCGCCGAGCCGTGCGCGGACTGGTGCGCCCCGCTCGGCGTCCGCGCGTTCGGGCACGACGTGTGGACGGCGCCGCCGACCTCGCAGGGGTACGTGCTGCTCCTCGGCCTGGCGCTCGCCGACGACCTGGGCGTCCCCGGCCGCACGGACGATCCGGCGTGGGCGCACCTGCTCGCCGAGTCGGCCCTCGCCGCCGCCGACGACCGCGCCGAGGTCCTGCACGAGGGCGCCGACGGGGCGGCGCTCGTCGATCCGGAGCGGATCCGGTCGCTGCGCGCGGCGATCGACCCGGGACGGCACTGGCGGCGGCGCGGCGCGATCGTGTCCGCCGACACGACGTGCGTCTGCGCGGTGGACGAGCACGGCACGAGCGTCTCGCTGCTCCAGTCCAACGCGAACGGGTTCGGCTCCCTGATCTTCGAGCCCAACACCGGGATCAACCTGCACAACCGCGGCATCGGGTTCAGCCTCGCGCCCGGTTCGCCCGCCGAGTACGGGCCCCGGCGGCGTCCCCCGCACACGCTCGTGCCGGTGCTGGCGACGCGGCCGGACGGGCGGCTCCGCGCCGTCCTCGGCTCCACGGGCGGCGACATCCAGCCGCAGGTCGCGTTGCAGGTCCTCGTCCGGATGCTCCGGCATGGGACGCCGCCGGACGACGCGCTCGCGGCCCCGCGCTGGCGGCTCGCGACCGGTCTCGGGCAGTTCGAGACGTGGCAGGGCCGCACGCCCATCCGCCTCGACCTGGAGCGCGGGGTCCCCCTCGCGTGGACGCGCGACCTGCCCGGCTACGGCCATCTCGTCCGGCCCGCGACGGAGGACGACGAGTTCGGCGAGGTCCAGGTCGTCGAGGCGTCCCCGGACGGCGGCCTCCGCGGCGCCGCCGACCCGAGAAACCCCCACAGCGCCGCCCTCGGCTACTGACCGCGTCCGCCGGGGGACCTTCGGCCCTGGTGGGCGGCGAGGCCGGGGTGTGAAGGTTGAGAGGCCGTTCCGGGGGGACGTGATCTTCCGGAGGCCGCACGCCGACCATGAGGGGACAGGGGACGCGCCATGACCGAGACCGTCGCCATGACCGACGACGAGATACGGCGGATCGACGCGTACTGGAGGGCCGCCAACTACCTTTCGGTAGGACAGATCTACCTGTTCGGCAACCCGCTGCTGCGCGAGCCGCTGCGGCGGCGGCACATCAAGCCGCGGCTGCTCGGCCACTGGGGCACGTCGCCGGGGCTGAACTTCTGCTACGCGCACCTCAACCGGGTGATCAAGGCCCGCGAGCTCGACATGATCTACATCATGGGGCCGGGGCACGGCGGACCGGCGGCGGTCGCGAACGCGTGGCTGGAGGGCACCTACAGCGAGGTCTACCCGGAGGTGTCGCGGGACGAGCGGGGCATGGCGCGGTTGTTCCGGCAGTTCTCCTTCCCCGGCGGCATCCCGAGCCACGTCGCGCCGGAGACCCCCGGGTCGATCCACGAGGGCGGCGAGCTCGGCTACTCGCTGGCGCACGCCTACGGCGCGGCGTTCGACAACCCGGACCTGGTCGTCGCGTGCATCGTCGGCGACGGCGAGGCGGAGACGGGCCCGCTCGCCGCGAGCTGGCACTCCGACAAGTTCCTGGACCCGGTGACCGACGGCGCGGTGCTGCCGATCCTGCACCTCAACGGCTACAAGATCGCGAACCCGACGGTGCTGGCGCGGATCCCCGAGGAGGAGCTCGTCCAGCTCCTGCGCGGCTACGGCCACCACCCGATCCTGGTGAGCGGCGACGAGCCCGCGTCCATGCACCGGAAGATGGCCGCCGCGCTGGACCAGGCGCTGGACGAGATCGCCGCGATCCAGCGGGCCGCGCGGGACGGGGACGGCGGCGGCGAGCGGCGGCCCTGGCCGATGATCGTCCTGCGGTCCCCGAAGGGCTGGACCGGCCCGAAGGAGGTCGACGGGCTGCCGGTGGAGGGCACGTGGCGGTCCCACCAGGTGCCGCTCGCCGGGGTCTGCGACAACCCCGAGCACCTCGCGCAGCTGGAGGAGTGGATGCGCTCCTACCAGCCGGAGGAGCTGTTCGACGACGAGGGGCGCCCCGTCCCCGAGCTGGCGGCCCTCACGCCGGACGGCGACCGCAGGATGAGCGCGAACCCGCACGCCAACGGCGGGCTGCTGCTGAAGCCGCTGCTGCTGCCCGACTTCCGCGACTACGCCGCCGAGGTCGACAAGCCGGGCACCACGACCACCGAGCCGACCCGGCGGCTCGGCACGTTCCTGCGCGACGTCGTCCGGAACAACCCGGCCAACTTCCGCATCATGGGGCCGGACGAGACCCAGTCCAACCGGCTCGGCGACGTGCTGGAGGTGACCGACCGCGTCTTCCAGGGCGAGCGGTACCCGACGGACGAGGGCCAGGCCCCGCGCGGACGGGTCATGGAGGTCCTCAGCGAGCACCTGTGCCAGGGCTGGCTGGAGGGCTACCTGCTCACCGGGCGGCACGGGCTGTTCAACAGCTACGAGGCGTTCGTCCACATCGTCGACGCGATGTTCAACCAGCACGCCAAGTGGCTGAAGGTCACCCGGCACCTTCCGTGGCGGCGCCCGATCGCGTCGCTGAACTACCTGCTGTCCTCGCACGTGTGGCGGCAGGACCACAACGGCTTCACCCACCAGGACCCCGGCTTCCTCGACGTCGTCCTCAACAAGAAGCCCGAGCTGATCCGCGTGTACCTGCCGCCGGACGCGAACACGCTGCTGTCGGTCGGCGACCACTGCCTGCGCTCCCGCGACTACGTCAACGTGATCGTCGCGGGCAAGCAGCCCGCGCTGAACTGGCTGCCGATGGACCAGGCCATCGCGCACTGCACCCGCGGCATCGGCATCTGGGAGTGGGCGAGCACCGACGGCGGCGCCGACCCCGACGTCGTCCTGGCGTGCGCGGGCGACATCCCGACGCTGGAGACGCTCGCCGCCGCCGACCTGCTCCGCCAGCTGTTCCCCGAGCTGCGGGTCCGGGTCGTGAACGTCGTCGACCTCATGCGGCTGCAACCCGACACCGAGCATCCACACGGCCTGCCCGACCGCGAGTTCGACGCGCTGTTCACCACCGACAAGCCGGTGATCTTCGCGTTCCATGGCTACCCGTACCTGATCCACCGGCTCGTGTACCGCCGTAACGGCCACCAGAACATGCACGTCCGCGGCTACAAGGAGGAGGGCACCACCACCACGCCGTTCGACATGGTCATGCTGAACGACCTGGACCGCTTCCACCTCGTCATGGACGTCATCGACCGCGTCCCCTCGCTCGGCGGACGGGTCGCGCACGTCCGGCAGCGGATGGCGGACCGGCGGCTGGAGCTGCGCGCCTACACCCGCCTGCACGGCGAGGACGCGCCCGAGGTCCGCGACTGGACGTGGCCGTACTGATGCGCGTCCTCACGGTCAACCCCGGGTCGAGCAGCCTGAAGCTGAGCCTGCTCGACCCGGACGGCACGGTCCTCTCCGAGGAGGCCGGCGCGGGCCACGAGATGGCCTCGCTCGTCCGCGGCATGCCCGAGCCGGACGCGATCGGCGTCCGGTTCGTCCACGGCGGCACCGACTACACCCGTCCCGTGGTCATCGACGGCGGCGTCCGGAAGCGGCTGCGCGAGCTGGCCGACCTGGCGCCCCTGCACCAGCCCGCGTCGCTGCACGCGCTGGACGAGATCACCGCCGTGCTCCCCGGCGTCCCCGCGGTGGCCTGCTTCGACACCGCGTTCCACGCCACCCTGCCGGAGGCGGCCGCCACCTACGCGCTGCCCGCCGCGTGGCGCGAGCGGTTCGGCCTGCGCCGCTACGGGTTCCACGGCCTGTCGTACTCCTATGCCGTCCGCCGGACGGGCGAGCTGCTCGGCACGGACCCCGCGTCCCTCCGCATGGTCGTCTGCCACCTCGGCTCCGGCGCGTCGCTCGCCGCCGTCGCCGACGGCGTCTCCGTCGACACGACGATGGGCTTCACCCCTCTCGAAGGGCTCGTCATGGGCACCCGGGCCGGCAGCGTCGACCCCGGCATCCCCCTCTGGCTGATCAAGCACGGGATCGCCGCGTCCGAGGTGAACGAGGGCCTCGAACGCGACTCCGGGCTGAAGGGCCTCGCCGGCACCGCCGACATGCGCCGCGTCCGCGAGCTCGCCGCGGCCCGCGACGCGACCGCCCTCGCCGCGCTCGACGTCTACCACCACCGCCTCCGCGCCTGCGCCGCCGCGATGGCCGCGTCCCTCGGCGGGCTGGACGCGCTCGTGTTCACCGGCGGCGTCGGCGAGCACGACCCGGCCGTCCGGCAGCGCCTCGCCGCCGACCTCGCGTTCCTCGGCGCGGCCGTCGACCACCACCGCAACGAGGCCGCCGACGGCGACACCGACGTCACCGCGGACGGAGCGCCCGTCCGCACGCTCGTCATCGAGGCGCGCGAGGACCTGGAGATCGCCCGGGGCGTCCGCGAGGCCCTCGGCGGCTGACGGGGAGCCGCGCGGGATGGGAGCATGGCCGCCGGAAACGTCACGCCGCAACGGCGTGACGGATCACCGGGGGGTGGACATGCCGGAGACCGCGTGCCGGACGTGCGGCAAGGACCTGCCGCCGTCCGCGGGCAGGCCGGGCCGGACGCCCGAGTACTGCTCGGCGGCCTGCCGCCAGAAGGCCTACCGCTCCCGGCAGGCCGGAGGCGACGCCGTGCACGAGCTGATCTCCGACATCGAGCACCGCGTGAAGGGCCTCGCGCCGGACCGCCCCGAGCCGTTCTACACCGACGTCCAGGCGCTCTCCTCGTCCGTCGGCCGCCTCCGCCGCATCGCCCGCGTCGCCCGCGACGCGGCGACCGCCCCCGAATCCGTCACGCCGCCGCCCGTGACGGAACCGGACGACACGGAGGCGGCGGCCGTCCGATCCGGCGACGAATGGTCGTTCGCCGGACTGGTCGAGCCGTACCGCCGCGAACTCCAGGTCCACTGCTACCGGATGGTCGGCTCCTACGACGACTCCGAGGACCTCGTCCAGGAGGTCCTGCTGCGGGCCTGGCGCGGCCGCGAAGGGTTCGCGGGACGCTCCACCCTCCGCGCCTGGCTCTACAAGATCGCGACGAACGCCTGCCTGGACTTCCTGCGCCGCAACGACCGCCGCCCGCAGCGATACGGCCCGAGCCCCGTCCCGCCCACGGCCGGGGTGACGGCCCCGTCCTTCGTGCCCTGGCTCCAGCCGTTTCCCGACCGCCTCCTCGACGAGATCCCGTCCACCGCCGAGGACCCGGAGGCCGCGGCGATCTCCACCGAGACGCTGGAACTCGTGTTCCTCGCCGCGATCCAGCACCTCCCGCCGAGGCAGCGCGCCGTCCTGATCCTGCGGGACGTCCTCGGCTGGCCCGCCGCCGACACCGCCTCCGCGCTCGACCTCACCGTCGCGTCGGTGAACAGCGCCCTCCAGCGCGCCAGGCCGGCGCTCCGCGAACGGCTGCCCGACCGGCGCTCGCGGTGGGCACCCGGCGCGGACCCGACCGAGGCCGAACGGGCCCTGCTGGACCGCTACATGGGCGCCCTGAAGTGCGACGACACGGCCGCGATGACGAGCATGCTCGCCGATGACGTCCGCCTGTCCATGCCGCCCAACCCGATCTGGTTCGGCGGACGCGACTCGATCAGCACGTTCCTGGAGCCGACGTTCGACCCGTCCTCGCCCACCTACCTCGGCCGCTGGAGGCACCTGCCGACCCGCGCGAACGGCCAGCCCGCCGTCGGCGGCTACGTCCAGCGGCCCGGCACCCGGATCTACCGCGCCCAGGTCATGGACGTCCTCCGCGTCGTGGACGGCGTCATCGTCGAGATCATGTCGTTCGAGCCGCACCTGTTCCCGGCGTTCGGGCTCCCCCTCACCGTGACCGATTAGTTTTCCGCCCCGGCACGTCTCAATGTCCGTCGTCACAACGCGAACGGAGAGCCACCATGCTGGAGAACAAGAACGCGATCATCTACGGCGCCGGCGGAGCGATCGGCGCCGCCGTCGCCCGCGCCTTCGCCGCCCAGGGCGCCACCGTCCACCTCACCGGCCGCACCCGCGGGCCCCTGGACGAGGTCGCCGCCGCCATCACGGAGTCCGGCGGACACGCCGAGGCCGCCGTCGTCGACGCGCTGGACGAGGACGCCGTCCGCGCCCACGCCCAGGACGTCGCCGACCGCACGGGCCACCTCGACATCTCCCTCAACCTGATCACCCGCGGCGACGTGCAGGGCGTCCCGCTGACCGAGCTCCCCACCGCGGACTTCCTCCAGCCGATCACGACCGGCGTCACCACGAACTTCATCACCGCGCGGACCGCCGCCCGCCTCATGGCCGCGCAGGGCTCCGGCGTCATCCTCACGCTGAACAGCGGCTCCGCGCAGGGCAGCCCCATGATGGGCGGCACCGGCCCGGCCGACGCGGCCATCGACGCCCTCGTCCGCAACCTGGCGCAGGAGGTCGGCCCGAGCGGCGTCCGCGTCGTCGGCATCTGGACGGCCGGGCTCCCCGAGACCCTGTCCCCGGAGAAGCTCAGCCGCTTCGGCCCGCGGATGGACGAGACCGCCTTCAAGACCCTCCTCGCCCGCCTGGACGAGATGCGCATGACCCGCCGCTCCCCCACCCTCGCCCAGGTCGCCGCAACCGCCGCCTTCCTCGCCTCCGACCACGCCGCCGCCATCACCGGCACCTTCGTCAACACCAGCAGCGGCATGTTCCCCGGCTGACCCCCCGGACGGCCGGGTGGCACCGCCCCGCCACCCGGCTCTTATTCCAGGTGCCGTTCGGGGTGGACGATGTGCCAGGTTCCGGCGGGTGTGATCCAGATCAGCAGGCCGGGCCATGGCTGGAAGAGTGCCCAACCCGAGGTCTGTTTCGTCCGGTGATGTCTTCTGCACAAGGGGGCGAGATTGCACGGGCATGTTCGCCCCTTGCCGTCCTGCTCGCGCCAGGGAGTGGTGTGGTCGAGGTCGCAGCGGTTGGATCGGCGGTTGCAGCTGGGGAACACGCAGACCGGGTGCCGGTCTTCGATCACCTTCCGCATCGCGGCGGGTGGCCGGTAGCCGATGTGGCGGTGATCGGCGGCTGCGCAGAGTGCGTCGCGGACGGTGGCGAGCTGCTCGTCGATGTCGCGGACGGCGAGCTGAAGGCGGGCGCTAAGTCCGTTGAGCCGCCCTTGCATCCTGGCGTGCTCGGTGACCTGCGTCAGGCGCGCGTCGATGACGTCCGCGAGCACCGAGGCCGTGTCGTGCTCCCTCGGGCCGGACGCTGTGGTGGGCTCGGGGGCCGCCGTGGCGGATGGCTCGGTGTGTTCGACCTGGACGGCTCGGGCCACCTCGGGCAGAGGCGTACCGCGCAGGAGTTGGTGAGCCAGGTCGGCGCGGAGTTGGTCGAGGGTGCGGACGTCGCCGTCCTGCCGCAGGGTGTGCGCCATCGCGGTGATCTTGTTGTGGATGGCGTGCGCGTCAGCGGCGGCCAGGTCGCGCAGGGACAGATCGGCGGTGCCGTCCGGGGTCTCCCACACCTCCAACCGACGCCCAGCGATCGCCTCACGCTTGCGCCGCTCAAGCTGCTCGGGCGCCAGCCGCTGAACGATGCGGCGAATACGGCGACGCAGTTGGCCAGTCGTCTGCTCCGAGGCCCGCTCGACGACCGCCTCTTCAACTGTGGCCGTAACGTCGGCGGGAAGATGATCGGTGAGGTCACTGATCGCACGAACCTTCGGCAAGTCGATCTGACCGGCTTCCAGGGCGCATCGCGTCTCGGGAAGATCGGTGTGCAAGCGCTCGGCCAGATGGACCTGGGTAGCGGCCGATTCGCTGGTGAGCGACAGGGCGGCGGCAACCTCTTCGACGACCGACTCATGGGCCGACAGAATCCGATAATCGGGGTG
Source organism: Actinomadura fibrosa (assembly GCF_900659615.1). Classification (GTDB taxonomy): domain Bacteria; phylum Actinomycetota; class Actinomycetes; order Streptosporangiales; family Streptosporangiaceae; genus Spirillospora; species Spirillospora fibrosa. The sequence goes on from NZ_CAACUY010000189.1 coordinate 8,068, forward strand.
GTCGTCCTGCTCGTCGCGGGCGCGACGGCGGGCCAGCTCGGCGATCGCGGCCAGCTCGCGGGCTTGGGCCCAGGCGGTCTGCCGCCGTGCGGCCGCCGCGACTTCGACCAGTTCGGTTTCCGAGAGGTCAGCGAGGGTGCTCTCGGCGCCGGACAGGCAGAGGGCCAGCTTTGGACCGGGCGGGAAGAAACGCCGATGCTCCCATTCTCCCCGGCCACGCATTGTGGCCGTGACTTCCGCAAGTTCGGCGTTCATCTTCCCTCCCCTCAAGGTATGTAGCCAGAATATCGCACCCTGTGATCGTCGGCAGGATTTCCGAGTATCAATCCGTATTCCTTTCGCCTCGCGTCGGGCGAGTCGCGCTGGTAGCCGAGGGCTTCTGCGGCCCGGGAGCGGGCGGATGCCGGGGCGACGCAGACCGCCAGATAGACACCCCTCCCAAGCCGACTACAGCAACCAACGTGACAGCGATTATCGCCAGGGCTAAGCGGTTCGCGCACGGCGGAAAGGGGTCGGCGCAACTGTCCACGAACAGCAACCACACTAAAGCGAGAAAAGGGAAACCTGAGCCGACAGAAACGGTACGAAGGCTGGTTCAGCTTTTGGACGATGCGCGGCGTTCCTCGTCCTCCAGAAGAGGACCTATCCGGTACGGGACCTGATGAGTGAGGACGATCGAGGTCGTGCTGCGGCGGACGCCGGGGCACGCGAGGATCGAGTCGATGACCTCGTGGAGTTGCTTGCCGTTGGGGGCGACCGCGCGCACCAGGAGGTCGCCCTGGCCGGTGATGCCGAGGACCTCTAGGACGCGCGGGATGGCGCCGAGGGCCATGGCGGCTTCGCGGAGGCGGCCTTGGGCGACCTCCAGGGTGACGAAGGCGGTGAGCTCGAAGCCGAGCCGGCCGAGGTCGACCTCGCGGCCGCGGTGGCCGATGATCCCTTCGCGTTCGAGGCGTTCGACGCGGGCGTGGGCGGTGTTGCGGGCGATGCCGAGCCTGGCGGCGAGTTCGGTGACGCCGATGCGGGGCTGCTCGACGAGGCGGCGCAGGATCTGGAGGTCGAGGAGGGTGGGACGCGTCACAACGCTCAGCTCCGGGACGTAAGCGACTTCTGACTTGAGCAATCCGCTCAATTATCGTCCCATCATCTTGCACATCGTTCAGGCGCGGAGCTCAATGCGGGCATGACCACCTTCGCCTCGCTTCCGTCGGAGCCGTCCCGGTCGTCGGAGCCCTCCCCGTCGTCGGAGCCGTCCGCGCCGTCGGAGCCGTCCGCGCCGTCGCCGCCGTCGAAGTCGTCGCCGCCGTCGCCGAAGCTGCGTGACCGGTTGGAGTTGGAGCGCGGGCGGATCGCCATCGGGGGCGTCCAGGCGCTCGTCCGGCTGCTGCTCGACCAGCGGCGCGCGGACGCTCGGCGCGGCTGGGCGACCGCCGGGCTCGTGTCCGGGTACCGGGGGTCGCCGCTCGGTGGCCTCGACCAGCAGCTCATGCGGGACGCGAAGCTGCTCGCGGAGCATGACATCCGGTTCATCCCGGGTGTGAACGAGGAGCTGGCGGCGACGGCCGTGTACGGGTCGCAGCTCGCGGAGCACCTGCCGGGGCCGCGCTTCGAGGGCGTGTTCGGCCTCTGGTACGGCAAGGCGCCGGGCGTGGACCGGTCGCTGGACGCGTTCAAGCACGCGAACTGGCTCGGGACGAGTGGGCGCGGCGGGGTGCTGGCGGTGGTGGGCGACGATCCGTCGTGCAAGTCGTCGACGCTGCCGTCGGCGACGGAGGGGGCGCTCGCCGAGGCGTTCATGCCGGTCCTCGCGCCGGGCTCGGTGGCGGACGTGCTGCGTCTCGGCCGCGAGGGTTTCGAGATGTCGCGGTTCAGCGGCGCGTGGGTCGGTTTCAAGCTGGTGACGGACGTCGCGGACTCGCACGAGATCGTGGACGTGGAGCCGGTGCCGGACCCGGTCGTGCCGGAGTTCGCATGGCGGGGCAGGCCGTGGCGTCCGACGCGCCGTCCGGGAGTGGATCTGAAGGACTCGACGGGTCTTGAGGCGGAGGTGCTGGACGGGCGGCTGCGCGCGGCGGCCGCGTTCGCGTCGGCGAACGGGCTGGACCGGATCGAGGGCGCGGCGGGGGACGCGCGGCTCGGGCTGGTCGCGGCGGGGCGCACGTATCTGGAGTTGAGGGAGGCGCTCGACCGGCTCGGCCTGGACGAGGAGGCGCTCGCGCGCCGGGGTGTCCGGCTGCTGCGGCTGGCGCTGATCCATCCGCTGGACGAGGTCCGGCTCAGCGAGTTCGCACGCGGCCTGTCCGAGATCGTCGTGGTGGAGGAGAAGCGGCCGTTCATCGAGACGCAGGTCCGCGACCTCCTCTATGACCTGCCGGAGCGTCCCGCGGTCTACGGCAAGAAGGGGCCGGACGGCGCGGCGCTGGTCCCGGCGGACGGCGGGCTCGACGCCGACCGGGTTGTACGGGCGCTCGCGCGGCTGCTGGCGGACCGGATCGGGAGCGAGCACGTCGATCTGCGCGATCCGGTGCTGCGGCCCCGCAAGCCGACGATCAACCTGCTGTCCCCGGCGCGGACGCCGTTCTTCTGCTCCGGCTGCCCGCACAACCGGTCGACGACCGTCCCGGACGGGTCGGTGGCGGCGGGCGGCATCGGCTGCCATGTCATGACCGTGTTCAACGACCGCAGCATCGGCACGACGCAGATGGGCGGCGAGGGCGCGATGTGGGTGGGCGCGGCGCCGTTCAGCGGCACCGGGCACATGTTCCAGAACCTCGGGGACGGGACGTTCTTCCACTCGGGCAGCCTCGCGGTCCGCCAGGCGGTCGCGGCGGGCACGAACATCACGTTCAAGCTGCTGTACAACGCCGCGGTCGCGATGACCGGCGGCCAGGACGCCGACGGCGGAGCCGATCCGGCGGCGGTCACGCGGATGCTGCACGCCGAGGGCGTCGCGCGGATCGTGGTGGTCGCGGACGACCCGTCCCGCTATCCGCGCGGGACGGACTGGGCGCCGGGCGTCCGGGTCCGCCACCGCGACGACCTCGACGCCGTGCAGCGGGAGCTGCGCGAGGTGCCCGGCGTGACCGTGCTGCTGTACGACCAGGCGTGCGCGGCCGAGACGCGGCGCAAGCGGAAGCGGGGGCTCGTACCGGAGCCGGTCACCCGCGTACTGATCAACGAGGCGGTGTGCGAGGGCTGCGGCGACTGCGGCACCGCGTCGAACTGCCTGAGCGTGGAGCCGGTCGAGACGGAGTTCGGCCGGAAGACGCAGATCAACCAGACGTCCTGCAACAAGGACTACTCCTGCCTGGACGGCGACTGCCCGTCGTTCCTGACGGTCGTTCCGGGCAAGGTCGAGAAGAAGTCGCTAGAAAAGATCGGGGAGCTGGACGAGCCGTCCGCGCGCCCGGAGTCGGCGGACGTCCTGCTCGTCGGCATCGGCGGGACGGGCGTCGTCACCGTCAACCAGGTCCTCGCGACCGCGGCGCTGCTCGACGGACGGCATGCCCGTGCGCTCGACCAGACGGGGCTCAGCCAGAAGGCGGGGGCGGTGGTCTCGCACCTGCGGATCGGCGGCACCCACCGGGACCGTCCAGGGATGGTCGGCGCGGGCGGTGCCGACGCCTACCTGGTGTTCGACGCGCTAGCGGGGACGTCCGAGGTGAACCTGCGCCGGCTCGCGCCGGGCCGGACCGCCGCGGTGGTGTCGACCAGCGAGGTGCCCACCGGCCGGATGATCACGGACACGGCGGCGGCGCTGCCTCCGGCGGCGTCCCTCGTCCGCAAGATCGCGGACGCGTCGGACGGCGACCGGCTGCTCGCCTTCGACGCCCTCGCGCTCGCCGAGCGGTGGTTCGGGAGCACGACCACGGCCAACTTCATCGTGGTCGGCGCGGCCTACCAGGCGGGGCTGCTGCCGGTGTCCGCGCGCGCGGTCGAGGAGGCGCTCGCGCTGAACGGCGTGCAGGTCGAGGCGAACGTCCAGGCGTTCCGGGCGGGCCGCCGCCTCGTGCTCGACCCCGCCTGGGCCGACGGGGACGAGGCCGCCGAGGAGGACGGCGCCGGTGGCGTGGTGCCGGTGACGCGTCCGCTGGACAGGACCGCGCCCGCCGCGCTGAACCTGGTCGCCGCGTCCGGTGCGGAGGGCGAGCTGGACCGCGTCCTGCGGATCCGCGTGCCCGACCTCGCCGCCTACCAGAGCCTCGCGCTCGCCAAGAGCTACCTCGACGTGGTGACCCGCGTCGCCGCCGCCGAGCGGGACGCGGGCCTCCCGGGGCAGCGCCTCGCCGTCGCCGTCGCCCGCCACCTGTACAAGCTGATGGCGTACAAGGACGAGTACGAGGTCGCCCGCCTGCACCTCGACCCGGCGCTGGCCCGGAGCGTCGAGGAGCGGTTCGGGTCCGGCGCGACCGTCCGGTACATGCTGCACCCGCCGGTCCTGCGGTCCCTCGGCGTGGACCGGAAGATCGCGCTCGGCCGGACGGCCCGGCCGGCGTTCCGCGTCCTGCGCGCGATGCGGCGGCTGCGCGGCACCCCGCTCGACCCGTTCGGCGCGACCGCGCAGCGCCGCGCCGAGCGCCGCCTGGTCGCCGAATACCTCGCGGTGGTGGACGAGCTGGTCGCCGGCCTGTCCGGCGGCTCCGAGCGACAGGAGGCGACCGCCCAGCGCGATGCCGCCGCCCAGCATGATGCCGCCGAGCGGCACGAGCTCGCGGTGCGGATCGCGGAGCTGCCCGACATGGTCCGCGGTTACGAGGACGTCAAGACGGCGAACATCGCCCGCTACCGGGAGGAGCTGCGCGAGCTGCTCGCGGCCTGGCGGGCGCCGTCGAACCCGCGGGGCCTGGTGATGCGTACCCCCTGACGCGCCCCCGCGCGGACGCAGGGAGGTTCGGATGGAGTCCGGCTTGCGGCTGACCGAGCGATACCGGCTCATCGAGCGGCTCGACGGCGGCGCGACGCTGGAGGTCTGGCGGGCCTGGGACGAGCTGCTCGGCCGCCCCGTGGCGGTGAAGCTGCTGACCCCCGCGCGCCCCGACCTGCACGGCGCGTTCCAGAAGGGCGTGAACGGGGCGGCGGGCCTCTCGCACGGCGGCCTGGAGACCGTCTACGACAGCGACCGGACGCGCGACGCGTCCGGTCGGCTGACGTCCTACGTGGTGACGGAGTTCCTGAGCGGGGAGACGCTCGCGGAACGGCTCCGGCGGGGCGCGCCCCCGGCGGCCGAGGCCGCGGACATCTGCGGGCAGATCGCCTCCGCGCTGGAGGCCGCCCACGCCGCCGGCGTCGCGCACGGCGACCTGCGGCCCGGCAAGGTGGTCCTCACCTGCGGCGACGCGAAGATCGTGGACGTCGGCATCGGCGCCGTCCTGCGCAGCGCGCGTGTGGACACGACCCAGCTCGACACGGTCCGGCTCTCGTCGGACGACCTCACCATCGCCGAGAACGGCCCTGAGGACGGTGCCGAGAGCGCCGGGGCCGCCATAGCCGCCGACATGCGGGCCTTCGGCGCCGTCATCACCGCCTGCCTCGCGGGCCGGACGGAGCCGGAGGCGCCCGGAGCGCTCGGGCCGCTGACGGCGCTCGCCGCGCTCGCCGCGCGCTGCGGCGCCGCCGACGACGCGCTGCTGCCCTCCGCCGCGGAGGCCGCCGAGGCGCTCGCCCGCGAGGACGAACCGTCGGCGGCGGCCGTGTTCCGGACGGCCATCAGCGGCACCCGTCCGACCGGTACCCGCACGGCCAGGTTCTCGCGGGCCCACCCGTCCGGCCATGGCCACGGCGGCACCACCGCCCGCGGCGCCACCGCACGCGGCGGAATGCGCCGCGCCGCGAACGCAACCACGCACGGCGAACGCCGCCACAGCGGAAAGGGAAAGCCGGCACGGAAGCGGGGCTCCGGTCCGGGCGTCCGCCTCGCGGCGGTCGCGGTCACGATCGCGATCCCGCTCACGGCGGCCGCCACGATCCTCGCGTCCGCGCCGCGCACGCCGTCCGTGATCCCGCCCGCCGTCCGCGCGCGGACGGACCCGGCGACGACTGCGCCCGCGGACCCGGCGAACACCGCGGACCCGGCGGACGCGGCGGGTCCGCGGAGCCCGTCCGCCTCGCCGCGGCGGAGCGTCGAGACCGACGTGACCGCCGCGCTCGGCCGCCTCCGCCCGATCGTCAGCAGCGGGTACGCCTCCGGCGAGATCCGCTCGGACGTCGCGATCGACCTGGACAACGTCATCGCCAACCTGGAGCGCGACATCGCGTCCGACCGGATCGTCAACGTGACCGCGCGGATCGCCTCGCTCCAGCAGAAGATCGTCACGCGGCTGCGCGAGCGGGCCCTGTCGCGCGAGCTCGCCGACCGCCTGACCGGCGTCCTCGCCACGATCCCCGTCTAGCCCCGTCCAGCGCGGCACACCTGGAACGCTCCGCTCCGCTCCGGCCGGTCCGCTCCGGCCGGTCCGCTCCGCCCGCTCCGGTCCGCGGCGGCTCAGAGGCAGCCCTCGAACTGCGGGATCTCGATGCGGGAGAGGTCCATGCCGCTGCCGACGAACCACTTCCGCATCAGCCGGGCGGCGGTGCCGTCCTGGTACATCTGGGTGATCGCGCGGTTGACGGCCTCGCAGCCGTCCTGGTCGTCGCGGCGGATGCCGATGCCGGCGTCCTGCTCGCTGATCCGGGTGCCGACGAGCCGGTACGCCCCGCCGGCCCGCCGGGCCAGGCCCGCGAGGATCACCTCGTTGGTGGTGATGGCGTCCACGGACCGCGCGCCGATCATCGTCATGCACTCGTCGTAGTCCTTCGCGGTGACGATCCGCGCGGTCATCCCGGTCACCGCCTGGAGCCGCTTGACCGGGTCGGCGCCCTCGACGCCGCAGAACCGGCGGCCCTTCAGGTCGCGGACCGCCTTCGCGCGCTCGTCCGAGCGGACGAGGATGTCCTGGTAGGACGCGTAGTACGGACCCGCGAAGGCGATCTGGGTCTTGCGCTCCGGGGTGACGGACAGCGTCGCGAGGACCAGGTCGGCGCGTCCCGACGTCAGCACCGTGATCCGGTCGGCGGCGCGCACCGCGACGAACTCGACCTTCTTCCCCAGCCTGGCCGCCACATAGTGGGCCACGTCGATGTCGAGGCCCTCGAACGTCCCGTCGGGGCGTTTCAGGCCGAGGCCGGGGAGGTCGGCGCGGACGGCGACGGCGAGCGTGCCCTTGTCGAGGATGGAGTCCGAGCCGCGGTTCCCGCAGGCCGTGAGCAGCGCGGCCAGCATGACGACCGCCACCAGCACGCGCATTCGGTCTCCGCTCCTCCCCCGGCGCACGGGAGGCCGGTCGTCCGCAAATGATCTGGCTCCGCCGCCGCGTTTTCAAGGCCGGCGTTCCTTGGACCGCCGCGGACGACAGGCGGTTCGACACTGGCGCAACCTGGCCAACCTCCGAACAACCGCAGGTCAGGACGGTCTCTAATCCAGCGTTGTCCGGGAATGCGAGAAGGGGTCGTCCATGAAGTTCACGCGTATCGCCGCCACCGGCCTGGCCGCCGCGGGCCTCGTCGCGGGCGGCGCGGTGCTCGCCTCGCCGGCGTCCGCCGACACCGCGTCCACCTCGCCGAACGGCGCCTACTGGCCGGTGCTGCGGCAGGGGCAGACGAGCGAGAACGTCCGCGCGCTCCAGTGGTTCCTGAGCTGCGAGGGCTACGAGCAGCCCGCGCCGTCCCACTACGGCCCGAAGACGACCGCGAACGTCCACGCGTTCCAGCTCCGCTTCCTCACCTGGGGCCGGGACGGCAACGTCGGCGCGTACACCTGGCGCGCGCTGCTCGGCGACATCCCGTCCACCGGCTACGGTCAGCGCGGCGACTGCGTGAAGGGCCTCCAGGTGCTGCTGAACAAGTGGCGGTACAACGACGACCTGCCCATCTCCGGCTACCACGGCTCCCGGACGAAGGCGAAGCTCGTCAGGTTCCAGGGCGCTCACGGGCTGCCCGCCAACGGCGTCGTCGACCTGCGCACCTACCAGAAGCTGATCGCCACTCCCGCCGGCAGGTGACCCCGGCCGCGCGAACCTGCGAACTCCAGCCCTTGACAGCGCCATATCGTTCATCGTTAATATCGAAAAACGATATGGCGCCGGGGGGCGCCGCGGGGAGGGCGCTCCGAACGAGGCGCCGGGGAGCAGGCCATGCAGATCGCGCGACAGTGGACACGGTTCGACCATCACGTACTCGAAGGGCTGCTCGGGCTGGGCGTCCTGCTCGCCGGTGTCTTCGGCGCCCTCGTCCCGCTCCTCGGGGTGACCGGGCCGCTCCCGGCGGCCGACACCCGCATGGTGGACATCGACGGGCGGGCCCAGGTGCCGGGGAGCCCCGCGTCCGGCGGGATGGTGCTGCGCGGCACGCACCACGCCGAACTGGCGCTCTCCGACCCCGACTTCGGTGAGCGGCTGCTGCTCGCCGGTCCGGGGATCGTGCGGAGCCTCCTGATCGCCTGGGTCCTCTACACGCTCATGCGGATGGCGCAGACGCTCCGCCAAGGGGACGTCTTCGTCCCGGCGAACACGCGGCGCCTCGGCCGGGTCGCCGCGGGCGTCCTCCTGGTCGGCACCGCCGTCCCGCTGCTGGACACGCTCACCACGGACGGCCTGGTCGGCGGGACGCCCCTGGACCCGGCGGTCCGCGACGTCTACGCGCCCTCCCTCGGGGCCGTGCTGCTCGCGCTCCTGGTCTTCGCGGCCGCGGGGGCGTTCGGCCACGGGACGCGGCTGCGCGCCGACACCGAGGGCCTCGTCTGATGCCGCCGGAGGAGCCGCACGAGATCGCCGTCCATCTGGACCGGCTGCTGGCCGAGCGCGGCATGACGCTCGCCGAGCTCGCCGAGCGGGTCGGCGTGACGGTGGTCAACCTGTCGATCCTGAAGAACGACCGCGCCAAGGCGATCCGCTTCACGACGCTCAGCGCGATCTGCCGCGCGCTGGACTGCCAGCCCGGCGACCTGCTCACCTACGGCAAGTAAGCCGCGGCAGGCAGGCGGCGAGCGGCGGGCGGGAGGCCGGCGCCTCCCGCCCCGGTCCGCTACTTCTTCAGGGCCTTCCTCTTCAGGGTCGCGGGCAGTTCCAGGTAGGACTTGAACGTCAGGTACTGCTCGAAGATCGCGGTGTTGGTTCCGGCCTTCGCGGGCAGCCCGCTGCGCCAGTCCACGAGGCCGTTGAACAGCCCGCCGGGCCCGCAGCCGGTGGACTTCGGGGCGGCGAACGCGTTGTCGACCAGGGTCATCTTGTAGGTCGGCGGGTCCGCCGAGACGTCCACCGGCGGGCTGCCGGTGATGGGCTTGTTCGGCGGCGGCGGGTTCGTGGTGCCGATGCTCAGGTTGAGGGTGACCGGGTCGTCCTTCGTCCCGATGGCGCACGTGTCGCCCGTGAGCTGGTTCTGGACGGCGACCTTCAGCTTGAGCCGGAGCAGCGTCTGCGGGTCGATGTTGAACTCGGGGTCGGCGGCCAGCTCGGGCTTGGCGCTGACCTGGAGGATCGGCAGGAAGTCGCTGCCCGGGATGCCGAGGACGCCGCCGTCGACGCGGATCGGGTCGCCCTTCAGCGGCACGACGAGCGTCTGCTGCTCCAGCGTCTCGGGGTCGAAGCCGATCGCGTAGGTCAGCCGCAGCGGCTTGGTGATGGCCTGGTCGATCTTCCCGACCTGGAGCCGGCCGCCCGCGATCACCGCGACGTTGCAGTTCCAGAAGGACGGGTCCGCGTTCGCGGGCAGCGCCGGGCAGTCCTCGAAGGTCAGCCCCGGCGGCAGGGGCTCGGCGCGGGCGAGCGCGGCGGGCGCTGCGGGCGCTGCCGGCACGGCCGGAGCGGCCGGAGCGGCCGG
>NZ_CAACUY010000190.1 GCF_900659615.1 Actinomadura fibrosa
GGCGCGGCGGCGCTGGCCCCGGCCGCGCTGGCGCTGCTGGCGGCGACGTTCCCCGCGGGGCGCGCCCGGGTCCGGGCCTTCGGCGTCTGGAGCGCGACGAACGCCGCCGGAGGCGCCCTCGGCGTCCTGCTCGGCGGCGTGCTCACCGAGTACGCCGGCTGGCGCTGGGTGATGCTGGTGAACGTGCCCATGGCCGCCGGAGCGCTGGCCCTGGCCTGGCGCGGCGTCGCCGCCGGCCCGCCCCCGGCCCGTGCCGGGCGCCCGGACGTGCTCGGCGCCGTCCTGGCCACGGCGGGCATGACCCTGCTGGTGTTCGGCGTCGTCCGCACGGACCGGTACTCCTGGACGTCGCCGGTGACCGCGGCGACCCTGGCGGCCGCGGCCGTGCTGCTGGTCTCGTTCGTCCTCGTCGAGCGGACCACCGCCCGGGAGCCGCTGGTCCGGCTCGGCCTCCTGCGGAACCGCTCGGTCACCGGAGCGAACGCCTTCAACCTCCTGGGGGGCGCCGCCATGGCCTCGTCCTTCTACTTCATGTCCCTCTACCTCCAGCGCGTCCTCGGGAACGGTCCGGCGAAGACCGGCGTCGAGTTCCTGCCCTTCGCGCTCGGCGTGGTCGCCGGGTCGGTGCTCGCCGTCAAGCTCGGCTACCGCCTGTCCGCGCGGACCCTCCTGGTCCTCGGCGGGCTGCTGGCCGCGGCGGGCTTCGCCTGGTTCGGCCTGATCAGCGCGGACGGCGGCTACGCTACCGACGTCCTCGGCCCCTCGATCCTCGCCAGCGTCGGCTTCGGGCTGTGCCTCGCCCCGGTCGTGTCCACCGCCACGGCGGGCGTGGCGTCCCACGAGACCGGCACCGCCTCGGCGCTGCTGAACAGCTCGCGCCAGATCGGCGCCTCGCTCGGGCTCGCCGCGCTCGGCACCGCCGCGCAGCACCGCACCGGCGGCACCGCGACGCCCGAGAGCCTCAACGACGGCTACGCGCTCGGCCTGGGCCTCGGCGCCGCGCTGCTGCTCGCCGCCGTCCTCGTCGCCCTCGCCGTCCTGCCGCGGACGGGCCCGCCGGCACCGGCCGAACCGGCCGGCGCCCCGCTCCCCGTCCGGGACTGACCGGAGAAAGGAGTCCCGGCATGCCCGTCACCCCGATCGACCTCTTCTCCTCGCTGATCCACCTTCGCCAGGGCGGCCGGGTGCACGCCGGGCCGCAGGCGCCGGACCCCGACCGGGACGGGTGGCGGCTGACGGCCGTCCACGCGAAGACCGACGCCGACGTCCGCGGCGGCCACTGGGAGGTGAACACCGAGGCCGAGACGGTCGTGTCCTGCCTCATCGGGAAGTTCCGCCTCTACCTGCGCCCGGAGCGGCCGGACCAGGAGGGGGAGGAGGTCAGGCTCAGGGCCGGGACCGCCGCCATCGTCCCGCGCGGGCGCTGGCACCGCATCGAGCTCGACACCCCCAGCACCATCATGGCCGTCACGCTGCCGCGGGGGAGCCGCGTGGAGAGGCGCGCCGGCGGCTGAGCGCGCGGGCGCCGGCCGCCTCTCCCGCGTTGATGCCACCCCGACCCTTCCGTCCCGGTTGCGGATTGTTTTAATGTGATCACGTGGAGTGATCACGCCTGGTGGCGGCCGGACGCGCCGCCGCCCGGCCGTCCGAAGGAGGGGTGCCGATGGCACAAGCGACCGCACCGATGGAGACCGAGCAGCCCGTTCCGGCCGCGCCGGGAGCGCTGCCGGTCCTCGGCCACGCCCTGCCCCTGCTACGCGCTCCGCTCCGGTTCTTCACGTCCTTACCGGAGCTCGGCGAGCTGGTGCAGATCAAGCTCGGCCCGCAGCGCGCCTACGTGGTCTGCGACCCGGACCTCGCCCAGCAGATCCTGCGCAACGACCGCGTCTTCGACAAGGGCGGGCCGCTGTTCGACCGGCTCCGGGACACGCTCGGGAGCGGCCTGGCCACCTGCCCGCACCAGCAGCACCGGCGCCAGCGGCGGCTGGCCCAGCCCGCCTTCCACCGCAAGCGCCAGTCCGGCTACGCCGCGATCATGATCAAGGAGATCACCGCGGTCACCGGCTCCTGGCGGCAGGGCCAGACGGTCGACGTCATGGCCGCCATGCACGCGATGACCTCGACCGCGCTCGCGAAGACGATGTTCGCCGGCGCCTCGCTCTCCGAGACCGAGCACGCCGAGATCCTGGAGGACGTCTGCACGATCACGCGGTCGGCCACCCGGCGCATGCTGATGCCGCCCGCGGTGGCCCGGCTCCCCGTCCTCGGCAACCGCCGGTACGAGCGGGCGCGGGTCCGGCTGCGCCGGACGGTCAGCCGGATCATCACCGAGTACCGGGAGAGCGGCGTCGACCACGGCGACCTGCTGTCCACGCTGCTCGCCGCCGACGACCCCGAGGCGGGCGAGAGCGGCCGGACCCTGTCGGAGGACGAGCTGTTCGACACGGTCGTCACCATCTTCGTCGCGGGGTTCGGCACCACCGCCGCCCTGATCGCCTGGGCGCTCTACCTGGTCGGCGGCGACCCCGACATCGAGCGCAGGCTGCACGAGGAGGTCGACGCCGTGGTCACCGGCGCCGCCGCCTACGACGACCTGCCGGGGCTGGAGCTGACCCACCGGATCCTCTGGGAGGCGTCCCGGCTCTACCCGCCCGTCTGGCTGGTCACCCGCAAGACCGCGGGCGACGCGCGGCTCGGCGGCCACACCGTGCCCGCCGACAGCACCGTCATCCACTGCGCGTACCTGGTGCACCACCGGCCGGACCTGCACAGCGATCCCGAGCGCTTCGACCCGGACCGCTGGCGGGACCACTCGGTGGAGCAGCTCGGCCGCACCGGCGTGACCCCCTTCGGGGGCGGCGCCCGCAAGTGCATCGGGGACGTGTTCGCCCTCAACAACGCCGCCCTGGCGCTGGCCACCATCGCCGCGCACTGGCGCATGGAGCTCCCGTCGAAGGCGCGGGTGCGCCCGACGCCGGGCGCCACCCTGATACCGCACGGCCTGCACATGCGCGTCGTCCGCAGAAGCGCCGCCCGTCCCTGATACGGCCCGCCGGGCCCGCGCGCCGGCGCCGCCCCGCCGGCGCCGCCGCGCGGGACCGCCGGCGGTCCCGCCCGGTGCCCGGTCCCCGTTCCGGAGTATTCCTACCGACAACGTGAGGAGTGAGTGTCGTGACGCTCGAATCGACCATCCCCGTATTGGAGTTCCCCAACGAGTGCCCCGCGAGGATCAACGAGCACGCGGACGCCGTGTGCGACGAGTCGCTGGCGTGGACGCAGGCACACGACCTGCTCAACGCGGACAAGGTCGAGGAGTTCCGCCGCGTCAAGCTGGGCTACATCGCGGCCATGACCAACCCGCACCTGCCGCGGGAGTCGCTGCGGCTCGTCACGGACTGGTACTTCTGGCTGTACGCCATGGACGACGGGTACATCGACCTGGCCCGGCTGGGGGAGCCCTGCGCGCCGATCATCCAGATGTGCGCGCGGCTGTCGCGCGTCGCGGTCGATCCGGAGTTCCCGCTCGACGGCGCCGGCCGGGGGGCGAGCGCCCTGCGTGACCTGAGGCTCCGCATCGACGAGGCCGCGACGACCGTCCAGCTCAAGCGGTGGATCGACTCCGTCAACGCCTACCTGATGGGGCTCTCCTGGGAGGTCGCCAACCAGGAGACGCGGCAGTTCCCCGCGCTGGAGGAGTACGTCGCCATGCGCCGCCCCGCGTCCGGGACGTGGACGGCGCTCCTGCTCATGGACATCGCGGCCGGGTACGAGCTCGGGGTGCCGCAACTGGCCGACCGCCGGTTCCGCGAGCTGGTCGACATGGCGGTCGACCTCATCGGGCTGGACAACGACTTCTACTCCTACGCGAAGGAGCAGGCCGAGACCAGGGCGATGCACAACATCATCCGCGCGATCGCCGACCGGGAGCGGTGCACCCTCGACGAGGCGATGCTGCGCTACGTCGAGATCCACGACGACAGGACCCGGCGCCTCCTCGCGATCGAGGAGGAGATCGGCGGCGGCCTCACCGACGAGGGGCGCAGGTTCGTGCACGGCTGCAAGGACTGGGTCCGGGGGAACATCGAGTACTCCAGGAGCAGCGAGCGCTTCACCGCCTACCAGCTCCAGTGAGCGCCGCGCCGGATCAGTCCCACCAGAACGACCACGAGGTCTTGCCGCGGATGTCCTCGGCGTAGCCGGCCAGGGTGCCGGGGCCCTGGAAGAGGATGTCGGGGCAGAACGCCCAGTGCTCGGCGGCGACGTGCACCGCGTGGCGGGTGGTGACCGGCGGCGCGGCGACGCTGAGCTCCAGCGTGTTGAAGCCGAGCCCGACGACGCGGGCGCCGAAGCGGTCCTCCCAGCTCCGCAGCACGGCGGCGAGGGGCGCCGTCCACTCGTTGTGGTTGAGCGCCCCCTGCCAGCCGATCGCGGCGAGGGCGTCGGCGCCGCGGTCGACGGCCACGAGGCCGAGCGACGGCCCGCGGGCGCCGAGCGCGCGGGCGTACCGGTCGGCCATGGCGTCGGGGTCGTCGAGGAGGGTGCCGGCCGGGGCGGGGCCGGGGCAGTGCCGGCCGTAGGGGGCGAGGTCCTCGTGGTCGTCGTCGGCCGCCTGCTCCGCCCAGTCGGTCCACACCTCGTACATGAAGGCGTGCGGGACGTAGTTGTCGACCTCGGACACCGGCTCGGGCGCGATCTGCCCGGACGCCCAGGGCTGGTCGGTCTCGTCCAGCAGGAGCGGCCACAGCCCGGAGCGGGGATGCTCGGCCCGCAGCCGGCCCCACAGCTCGCCGTGGACGGGTTCGTCGCTGAGCCAGAACGCGGGGCGCATCAGGAGCTGCCGCTGCGGATAGCCCGGGTCGGGCCACACCACGTCGCCCTCGGGCAGCGGCACCGACAGCGTCCGCTCGACGGGGCCGGTGCCACTGTCGGCGAACAGCTGCGGCAGGTTGCCCGGCAGGAGGTGCCGGACCTCAAGGTCATCCATTTCACGCCGTTCCGGTGCAGAGCGCGCCAACGGGATCTTGGCACTCCGGAATGTTAACGGCGCCGGGGGCCGTCCGGGGGCGAGCCGCCGTCTTCGGTCACCCTGCGGGTGCGGGGGAGTTCGCTGCGAAGGCGGCCCGGGGCCGGGCGGGGTGCGCCATGATGGCGCGGGCGGACCGTCGAGCGGAGGTGGCCCATGCCCGAGGAGCCGGTGCCCGTGCGGCGCGCCGTCCGCGCCCTGCTGCTGGACGGCGGCTCCCTCGTCCTGCACCGGCGCACGGTGCCCGGCCGCCCCGTGTACTGGACGACGCCGGGCGGCGGGATCGAGCCTGCCGACGCGGACCCCGAGGCCGCGCTGCGGCGGGAGCTGGACGAGGAGCTCGGCGCCGTCGTCGGCCCGGTGCGCCAGGTCTTCGCGTGCGCGGAGCAGCGGCCCGACCGGCACCGCCTCAACACCTTCTACGTGTGCCGGCTGGTCTCGATGGACCTGTCCCGCCGGCACGGGCCCGAGTTCGGCGACGAGCGGCGGGGCCGCTACGACGTCGACCGGGTGCCCTGCACGCCCGCGGGCGTCGCGGCGGTCGACCTGATCCCGGAGATGCTGGCCGACTACCTGCGGTCGCACGCCGCCGACCTGCCCGGCCTCGTCCGCTGAGCGCCGCCGCCCGAGGGGGCGGGCATAGCGTGCCGGGCATAGGACGTGACCGGAGCGGTATTTGATCGCCCCGCGCGGTGGCGGAAGGCTGGGAGACGACCGGGAGGGGTGCGCGTGGAGACCGTCGACCTGAACGACTGGCCGGGCAGGGAGCTGAGCGACGAGGAGCTGGACGTCGCCTACAACGTGCGGCGCAAGGCCGGACCGGAGCTGTTCGACCGGCACATGGCCCGCTACCGGGCCATGTCCGCGGCGGCGGTCGACGGGCTGCCCGGCCGCCCGGGCCTCCGCTACGACGAGGCGAGCGGCGAGCGGCTGGACGTGTGGGGTATCGAGGAGGGCCGCCTCCGCCCGGTGTTCGTGTTCGTCCACGGCGGCTACTGGATGGCGCTGTCGCGGCACGAGTCGTCGTTCATGGCGCGGGCGCTGCACGAGCGCGGCGTCGCCACCGTCGTGCCCGACTACACGCTCGCCCCGGCGGCGACGCTGGAGGAGATCGTCCGGCAGGTGCGGGCGTCGGTCGCGTGGGTGCACCGGCACGGGCGCGGGCACGGGCTCGATCCGGACCGGATCGTGGTGGGCGGCAGCTCCGCCGGGGGGCACCTGACCGGCATGACGATGGTCGGCGGCTGGCAGGAGGACCTCGGCCTGCCCGCCGACGTGGTCAAGGCGGCGATGCCGTTCAGCGGCCTGTTCGACATCCGCCCGATCACCCGCGTCTACGTCAACGCGACGGTCGGGCTGGACGTGGCGCGCGCGGCGGCGCTGAGCCCCGCGCTGCTGCCCGCGGAGCGGCGCTGCCCGGCGGTCGTCGCCGTCGCCGAGCACGACGGCGACGGCTTCCTCCTCCAGTCGCGCCTGTTCCAGCGGCACTGGAACGCCGGCGACCTGATGGTCGTCCCGGACCGCGACCACTTCGACGTCGTCCTGGACCTGGCCGATCCGGACTCGGCCGTCAGCCGGGCACTGCTCGGCCTTTTCGCCACCCTCTGAGGCGTTTCCTTTGGGGCATAACCGTCCGGGTATAGCGGACGAGCAGTTTGGTATTTGCCTGGCATAGCTCGGCGGCGGAGGATCGCAAGTGCCGGCGGTCGCGCCCGGCACGGCGCGTCACGGAGGAGCGGATGAAGGCTGAGCACTACGTCGGGGGCACGTTCCGATCGGACGGACCGGCCTTCCCGCTCATCGCCCCCGCCGACGGGTCCGAGGCCGGCACGGTCCCCGAGGCCACCCGGGAGATCGTGGACGACGCCGTGACCGCGGCCCGCTCCGCCCTGGGCGGCGCCTGGGGCGCGGCTTCGGTGGAGGAGCGCGCCGCCGCGCTCCGCCGGATCGCCGACGGCATCGAGGCCCGGTTCGACGAGTTCGTGGACGCGGAGGTCCTCGACACCGGCAAGCCGCGCGACCTCGCCGCCACCGTCGACGTCCCGCGGGCCGTCGGCAACTTCCGCGCCTACGCGGACCTGCTGTACGGGCGGCCGGAGCGCGCCTACACCACCCGGGTTCCCGGCTGGAGCGGCGGGGCGGGCGAGGCCCTCAACTACACCGTCCGCCGCCCGCTCGGCGTCGTCGCGGTCATCTCGCCGTGGAACCTCCCGCTGCTGCTGCTCACCTGGAAGGTCGCGCCCGCGCTCGCCGCCGGGAACGCCGTCGTCGCCAAGCCGTCCGAGGAGACGCCCTCGACCGCGACCCTGCTGGCCCAGGTCGCGGACGCGGCGGGCCTGCCGCCCGGTGCCTTCAACCTCGTGCACGGGCACGGCGCGGGCGCGGCCGGGGAGTTCCTCACGGGGCATCCGGGGGTGGACGCGATCGCGTTCACCGGCGAGTCGGCGACCGGTGCGGCGATCATGCGCAACGCCGCCGACCATGTCACGCCGGTGTCGTTCGAGCTCGGCGGCAAGAACCCGGCGCTGGTGTTCGCCGACGCGGACCTGGAGGCGGCCGTGGAGGGCACGGTCCGCTCCACGTTCACCCATTCGGGGCAGATCTGCCTGTGCACCGAGCGCGTCTACGTGCAGCGGCCGATCTTCGACGAGTTCGTCGAGGCGCTGGGCGCACGGGCCCGCGCGCTGGACGGCTACGGCCCGATGATCTCGGCGGGACACCGCGACAAGGTGCTGTCGTACTACCGGCTGGCCCGCGAGGAGGGCGCGACGGTGGTCGCGGGCGGCGGCGCGCCGTCCTTCGGGGACGGCCGCGACGGCGGCTTCTACGTCGAGCCCACCGTGCTCACCGGCCTGCCCGAGACGGCCCGGACCGTCCGCGAGGAGATCTTCGGGCCGGTCTGCCACGTCGCGCCCTTCGACACCGAGGAGGAGGCGCTGCGGCTCGCCAACGACAGCCCCTACGGGCTGGCGTCCACCGTGTGGACGCAAGACCTGTCGAGGGCCCATCGGGTGGCGCCGCGCGTGGAGACCGGGATCGTCTGGGTGAACTGCTGGAACCTGCGCGACCTCCGTACCCCGTTCGGCGGCGTCAAGGCGTCCGGCATCGGGCGCGAGGGGGGAGAGTACTCCCTGGACTTCTTCTCCGAGCCCGTCAACGTCTGCATCCGGATCTGAGAGCGTGCCCGTGACCGACACACCCATCGCCCAAGCGGCAGAGCGCCTCCTGCGGGCGGCCGCCACCGGCGTCCCCTGCCCGCCCGTCCGCGACCTCATCGGCTCCGCCGAGGAGGCGTACGCGGTCCAGGACGTGCTGACCGAGCGCCGGCTCGGCGAGGGCGGCCGGCTCACCGGACGCAAGATCGGGCTGACCTCGCGGGCGGTGCAGGAGCAGCTCGGCGTGGACAGCCCCGACTTCGGGATGCTGTTCGCCGACATGGCCGTCCCGGACGGGGCGGAGATCCCCGCGGGCGCCGTGCTCCAGCCGCGCGCCGAGGCCGAGGTCGCGCTGGTGCTGGAGCACGACCTGCTCCACGAGCGGCACACCGTCGCCGACCTCATCCGCGCGACCGCGTTCGCGCTGCCCGCCATCGAGGTCGTCGGCAGCCGCGTCCGCGGCTGGGACATCACCCTCGCCGACACCGTCGCCGACAACGCCTCGTCCGGCCTGTACGTGCTGGGGAACCGCCCGGTGCGGCTCGCGGACGTCGATCTCCGGCTGTGCGGGATGGTGCTGGAGCGCCGCGGCGAGCAGCTGTCCACCGGCACCGGCGCGGCCTGCCTCGGGCATCCGCTGCACGCGGCGCTCTGGCTCGCCGACACCCTCGTCCGCGTCGGCCGGCCCCTGCGCGCCGGCGACACGGTGCTCACCGGCGCGCTCGGCCCCGTCGTCCCCGCCGCCCCCGGCGACGTCTTCGAGGCGCGCATCGAGGGGCTCGGCGACGTCCGCGCCGCCTTCGCGAAGGAGAACTGATGGAGCGGACGGGAGAGCGCGCATGAGCGTGGACGTGGAAGCCCTGGCGGCGACGCTGGACGGCGCCGCCCGCGAGGCCGCGGCGATCGCGCCGCTCACGGCGGCGGAGCCGTTCGACCTCGCCACCGCCTACGCCGTGCAGCGGGCGCTCGTCGGGCGCCGCACCCGGCGCGGGGAGCGGCTCGCGGGCGTGAAGATGGGCTTCACCAGCCGCGCGAAGATGGCGCAGATGGGCGTCGACGACGTCATCTGGGGCCTGCTCACGGACGCGATGGCGGCCGAGGGGTCCGTGGACGTGTCCGGGCTCATCCATCCGCGGATCGAACCGGAGATCGCCTACCTCATCGGCCGCGAGGTCCGCTCCGTCTCCGAGGTGGAGGCCGCCGTGACCGGGGTCGCGGTCGGCTACGAGGTGCTCGACTCCCGGTACCGCGACTTCAAGTTCACCCTCCCGGACGTCATCGCCGACAACGCCTCGGCGGCCCGGTTCGGGGTCGGGCCCTGGCACGCGCCCCGCGACGTGTCCAACGTGGGGCTGCTGATGGAGATCGACGGGCGGACCGCGCAGACCGGCTCGTCCGCGGCGATCCTCGGCGACCCGGCGCGGTCGCTGCGCGCCGCGGCCCGGCTCGCGCTCGGTGCCGGGATCGTCCTCGAACCCGGCTGGGTGGTGCTGGCGGGCGCCGCGACGGCGGCCGTCCCGCTGCCGAAGGACGCCCACGTGCGGGTCACCGGCGCCGGGCTCGGCAGCGTGGAGGTGACGACCTGATGGACGACGCGCTCACGGTCGCGGGCAAGGCGGCCCCGCGCGGCCGGTTCCCGCACGTCCGGCGCGCCGGGGACCTGCTGTTCGTGTCCGGGACGAGCTCGCGCCGCCCGGACGGGACGTTCGCCGGGGCGAGCGCCGACGCGATGGGCGTCACCGACCTCGACATCCGCGAGCAGACCCGCGCCGTCATCGAGAACGTCCGCGACCTCCTGGAGGCCGCCGGGGGAGGGCTCCGGGACGTCGTCAGCGTGACCGCCTACCTGGTGAGCATGAACGACTTCGGCGGGTACAACGAGGTCTACGGCGAGTACTTCGACGAGTCCGGCCCCGCGCGCACCACCGTCGCGGTCCACCAGCTCCCGCACCCGCACCTGCTCATCGAGATGTCGTGCGTGGCCCACATCCCCGGCGGCCGCGAGCCCGCCGGCCGGACGGCGGAAACAGACACGGCGGAAACAGACGAGGAGGCCCGGCCATGACCCTGCCGCAGCTGACCTTCGGGCGGCCGTTCAACTTCGAGGCCTGGATCGAGGAGCACCGCGACCTGCTCAGGCCGCCGGTCGGCAACGTCCAGGTCTTCGACGACGCCGGCCTGATCATCATGGTGGTCGGCGGCCCGAACCAGCGCACCGACTTCCACGACGACCCGACGGAGGAGTTCTTCTACCAGCTCAAGGGCAACATGGTGCTCCGCGTGATGGAGGAGGAGGGCCGCCCGCCCGCCGACGTCCAGATCAACGAGGGCGACGTGTTCCTGCTGCCGCCGCACGTCCGGCACTCGCCGCAGCGCCCCGAGGAGGGCTCGATCGGCCTCGTCGTGGAGATCCCGCGGCCGGAGGGCATGCGGGAGGCGTTCGAGTGGTACTGCACCGAGTGCCACCACCTGGTGCACCGCGCCGAGCTCCAGGTCCACTCGATCGTGGCCGACCTCCCGCCGGTCTTCGAGCGCTTCTACGGCGGCGACCGCAAGTGCCCGTCCTGCGGAGCCGTCCACCCCGGGAAGCGGTGGCCGGACGGCATGGTCCCGTCCACGGTGCCCCGCGCGTGACCGGGGGACCCGTGACCGTCATCGACGTCCACTCCCACGTCTTCCCCCGCTTCTCCCGCGCCGAGGGCAGGACGCTCGCCGGCGCGGGCGAGCCGTGGCTGCGCGTCGGCGGCGACGGCACCGGCATGATGATGAGCGGGGACGAGGAGTACCGGCCGGTCGAGCAGGGCCTCTGGGACCCGGAGCGCCGGCTGGCCGACATGGACGCCGCCGGGGTCGGCGTGCAGGCCGTCTCGTCCACGCCGCTGATGTTCGGGTACGCCGCCGAGCCGGCCCGCGCCGCCGACTGGTGCGACCTCGTGAACGAGCGCGTCCTCGCCTTCTGCGCGGGCGCGCCGGACCGGCTCCTGCCGCTCTGCCAGGTCCCGCTCCAGGACCCGGAGCTGGCGTGCGCGGTGGCGGCCCGGGCGGCGGCGGACGGGCACCGCGGCGTCCACATCGGCAACCACGTCGGCGACCGGAACCTGGACGATCCGGGCATCACCGGGTTCCTGGCCCACTGCGCGGAGATCGGCCTGCCCGTCCTGGTCCACCCGTGGGACATGCTCGGCGCCGACCGGATGCGGGGGCACATGCTCCCGTGGCTCTCCGGAATGCCCGCGGAGACGCAGCTCAGCATCCTCGGGCTCATGCTGTCGGGCGCGTTCGAGCGGATCCCGGAGTCGCTGCGGCTGTGCTTCTGCCACGGCGGAGGCAGCTTCGCGTTCCTCCTGGGACGGGCGGACAACGCCTGGCACAACCGCGACATCGTTCGCGCCGACTCCCCGCGCCCTCCGTCGGAGTACACCGGGCGGTTCTTCGTAGACTCCGCCGTGTTCGACCCGCGCGCGCTCCGGCTGCTCATCGACGTGATGGGCGTCGAGCGGGTGATGCTCGGCACCGACTACCCGTTCCCGCTCGGGGAGAAGGAGCCGGGGGCGGCGATCCGGGCCTGCCCCGGCCTGGACGACGCCGGACGCGCCCTCCTGCTCGGCGGCAACGCGGAGGCGTTCTTCGCCGTCCCGCCCGCCGGGGACCCAGCGGGCATCGCCCCGATCCTCGCCGAAGGAAGGACCACGTGAGCCTCGCCGACCGCACCGACCAGGAGATCGCCCGCAGGGAGGAGGAGGCGCGGCGGCTCGACGCGGACGACCCGCTGCCCACGCTGCGGAGCGAGTTCCTCGTCCCGCCGGCGCCCGGCGGGCGGTACCCGGAGGCGGCCTACTTCGCCGGCAACTCCCTCGGGCTCCAGCCGCGCTCCGTCGCGGGCGTCCTGCGGGAGGAACTGGACGACTGGGCGCGGCTGGCCGTCGAGGGGCACACCCAGGCCCGTCGGCCCTGGGTCGACTACCACGAGCTGCTCCGCGAACCCGCCGCGCGCCTCGTCGGCGCCCGGCCGCACGAGGTCGTGGCGATGAACTCGCTCACGGTCAACCTGCACCTGATGATGGCGAGCTTCTACCGGCCCGCCGGACGCCGCACCCGCATCGTCATCGAGGACTCGGCGTTCCCGTCCGACTCCTACGCCGTCGCCAGCCAGGCCGTCCAGCACGGGCTCGACCCGGCCGAGACCGTCGTGCGGCTCAGGCCGCGGCCGGGCGAGGACATCCTGCGCACCGAGGACGTCGTGGGCTTCCTCGAACGGGAGGGCGGCACCGTGGCGCTGCTCCTGCTCGGCGGCGTCAACTACCTGACCGGGCAGCTCATGGACATGGCGGAGATCACACGAGCGGGCCGCGCGGCCGGCGCCGCCGTCGGCTGGGACCTCGCGCACGCCGCCGGCAACGTCCCGCTCCGCCTGCACGACTGGGACGTCGACTTCGCCGCCTGGTGCACCTACAAGTACCTCAACGCGGGCCCAGGCGCCGTCGCCGGATGCTTCGTCCACGAGCGGCACGTCCGGGACGCCTCGCTGCCGAGGCTGGCGGGCTGGTGGGGGACCGAGCCGTCCGTCCGCTTCCGCATGGACCCCGAGATCGCCCCGCCGCCCTCCGCCGACGCCTGGCAGCTCTCGAACCCGCCGATCCTCGCCCTCGCGCCCGTGCTCGCGTCCCTGGAGATCTTCGACCGGGTCGGGATGGACGCGCTGCGCGCCCGGAGCGAGCGCCTGACCGGCTACCTCGCGGCCCGGCTCGCGCGCGTCCCCGGCGCCGAGGTGATCACCCCGGCCGACCCGGCGGCCCGCGGCAGCCAGCTCTCCCTGCGGGTCGCGGACGCCGGGGGCCTCGTGCGCGACCTGGCCGCGGCGCACGGCGTGATCGCCGACGCCCGCGAGCCCGACG
This sequence comes from Actinomadura fibrosa, assembly GCF_900659615.1. GTDB lineage: Bacteria > Actinomycetota > Actinomycetes > Streptosporangiales > Streptosporangiaceae > Spirillospora > Spirillospora fibrosa. Next base: position 13,074 of record NZ_CAACUY010000190.1, read on the forward strand.
TCGTCCGGCTCGCGCCCGTCCCGCTGTACTGCACCTTCCACGACTGCCACCGCGCGGCCGAGGCCCTCGCCGACCTGACGGGCGACCGGGCGCAGCGGACCCGGTCCGGCGGGGCGGAGGCGGGGCCCGGCCCGTCCGGTTCCGGTGTGTCGGTACCCGCGAACGCTCGTGATGGGGTAGGTTCGTAGTGTTGCAGGAAGGCACGCACGCAATAGCAGTCTCGAACGTTTGCAGTAAGAAACGCCCGCAGAAGTTCTTGACGACGGGCGTTCTCCGTTTCCCCGGGTGATCCGGCGGACGTGAGATGAGTCCGCAATGCAGCCCCTGCCGCCGACCGGCGGCGGGTGAGGCCTCACCCAGAGGAGAAGGAACATGGCTGAAGGCACCGTGAAGTGGTTCAACGCCGAAAAGGGCTTCGGCTTCATCGCCCCCGACGGCGGCGGCCCGGACGTGTTCGTCCACTACTCGGCGATCAGCAGCAGCGGCTACCGCAGCCTGGACGAGAACCAGCGCGTGGGCTTCGAGATCACGCAGGGCCAGAAGGGCCCGCAGGCCGAGGGCGTCTACCCGCTCTAGGCTTCGAGGCACGTCCCCTCGCCCCGGCACCCGCACCGCGGAGGCCGGGGCGTTCGGCTCTCCCGGGCCGCCGCGGCGCGGCGACCGCGCACGGCGCGATCCGCGTCCCGGCCCGCGCCGGACCGGCGGCCGCCTTGATCGCGACGCTGGCCAGCGACACCGCCATCGCCACGTCGGAGTCGGTGTCGAGGCGGACCGCGACCCAGTCGCCGCCGGGCCGGATCGACACCCGCCCCGACTCGCGGAGCGCCCCGCCCAGCCGGTCGACGACCGGCCGGGTCAGGCACAGCTCCGCCTCGTCCCCGCCGTGCAGATGGATGATCTGGCTGCCCCCGGCGGACAGGGCGACGCCCACCCCGCAGTCGGCGCGGACGACCGACATGCCCGGCCAGCCCCGCAGCCGCGCCATGACGCGCCCCGCGTTGGACGTGGTGCCACTCCCACCAGTAGCCACACGCCAATCGTGGCCCCCGGGCGACGTCCGGCGGAACCTGCCGTGCCGAAATCGTTACGGCCCGGGAACCGGGCGGACGCGGCACAGGTGGCGTGCGGAGCGAACGCGACCGCCGCCAGGCACCCACCGGACGTACTCCCCGGGGATGGCTACCTCCGGGACGGCTACCTCCGGGACGGCTACCCCTCGGACGGTTACGCGCCGTACGTCGCGGCGTCGATGCCGACCGCGCGCAGCACGATGCGGTCGCGGGTGTGGCCGGGCAGTTTCGCGAGCGCCGCCAGCGTCCGCGCGTCCCGGCCGACGAGGTAGCGGGGCGACGGCCGCCGCGCCTCCAGCGCCCTGACGATGGCCCTCACCACCCCCTCCACCGGCCCCGGCCTGCTCCGGGCGCCGAACTCGCCGACCTTCGCGGTGACCCCCGCGTAGAGGCGCTGCGCGTCCGCGTCGCCGCGCCACCCGGCCGCCGTGCGCGCCGTGCCCGCCTTCTCGAAGATCTCCGTCGCCAGCAGGCCCGGCTCGATCACGCAGACCCGGACGCCGAGCGGGCGCAGCTCCGCGCGCAGGGCCTCGGTGACCGAGGCCAGCGCCGCCTTCGACGCGGCGACCGGCCCGAACGCCGGCCCGCTCATCCGGGCGCTGGCCGCGCCGATGTTGACGATCCGGCCGCGCGCCGCCCGGACCATCGGCAGCACGGCCTGCGTCATCGCGACCTGGCCCAGCACGTTGACGTCGAACTGGCGGCGCCACTCGTCCAGCCGCACCAGCTCGACGGGCCCGTCGACGACCACCCCGGCGTTGTTGACGAGCGCGTCAAGGCGGCCGCCCGTGCGCGCCGCGATCTCCCCGGCGGCCGCCTCGACGGTCTCCTCGTCGACCAGGTCGACGGTCAGCGGGTGGACGCCGCCGGGCAGCGCCGCGGCGTCCGAGGCCCGGCGGACGCCGGCGAACACCTCCCACCCGAGGTCGTGCAGCCGCCGGACGGCCGCGCTCCCGACGCCTCCGGCGGCGCCCGTGATCAGAACGGTTCGTGTGCTCATGGGCCCATGCTGGGTGGGCGCGGCGGCCGGGACCAGACTAGTGTTAACGGTATTAACCGCAGTGACAGGCATGCGCGGAGCGAGGTGACCGTCCTGTCCGCACCCGCGATCGAGACGAGGCGAGCGCAGACGCGGCGCAGGGAGCTGGGCGGCTTCCTGCGCTCCCGGCGGCACCGGCTGGCGCCGGCGGACGCGGGCATCGTCCCCGGCCCGCGGCGCCGCACCCCCGGCCTGCGGCGCGAGGAGGTCGCGGCCGTCGCCGGGGTGAGCCTCACCTGGTACACGTGGCTGGAGCAGGGCCGCGTCGGCGGCGTGTCGCGGCAGGTCCTCGACAGCCTCGCCCGGGCCCTCCGGCTCGGCCCGGACGAGCACCGGCACCTGCTGGAGCTCGCGGGCGAGCCGGCCGCGGAGCCGCGCGCCCCCGCGGGTGCGAGCCGCGAGGTCCGCGACCTGCTGGCGATGGTCGAGCCCAACCTCGCCCACGTGGTCACCCGCTGCTTCGACCTGGTCGCCTGGAACGCCCCGGTGGAGGCCCTGTTCCGCGGCATGCCCGAGTGGCCCGTCCCGGACGATCCGAACGTCGTCCGGATGATGTTCGACGTCCCGGGGATGCGCGCCCTCTACCCCGACTGGGAGGCCGAGGCGCGATGGCTGACGGCGCTGCTGCGCAACGAGGCGGGCCGGCAGGCGGGCAACCCGCGGTTCCAGCGGCTCGTGGACGGGCTGAACGCGACGAGCCCGGAGTTCCGGGAGTACTGGTCCTCCCATGACCTCACGCCGTTCACCCCGTCCGAGCGCCGGTTCCGCCACCCGGTCCTCGGTGAGGTCACGCTGCGGTACATGAAGCTGAACGTGGAGAGCGACCCCGACCAGAGCGTCATCGTGCACTACGCCCCGCCGGCCAGTGCCGCCGCGGCGGCCCTCGCCCGGCTGCGCTGAACGCCTCCGGCCTACCCGGGCGCCGTGCTCGGTGCGGATTCGGCGGGGGAGGGGTCGGCGGGGGCGGCATCGAGAGCTCCGGGCTCGCGCGGGCGCAGGGCGCCGGCGGCGGCGATCGTGCCGGCGGCCACGCACGTGATCAGGGCGAAGGCCGCCGGATAGGAGAGGGCGCCGGCCGTCCAGCCGGTGACGGCGGGCGCGGTCAGCCCCGACAGGTACGTGATCGTCGCCACGCCCGCGACGCCCTCGCCCGGTGTCGGCCCGGCGTCGCCCGCGGCCGTGAACACCAGCGGCACGACCGTGGCGACGCCGATGCCGAGCAGGGCGAACCCGGCGATGCCGAGCGCCGGGGTGCGGGCGGCCACGACGAGCGCGCCCCCTGCGGTGGCCACCGCGCCGCTGACTCGGACGGTCGCCACCGTCCCGAGGCGGCGGACGAGCCGGTCGCCGGCGAGCCTGGTCGCGGCCATGCAGAGGACGAAGCACGTGTACCCGGCGGCGGCCGCGCCGGGGCCCGCGCCGGTGACCTTGGTCATGTAGACGGCGGCCCAGTCGGTGCTCGCGCCCTCGGCGAACATCGCGCAGAAGCCGACGAGGCCGATGGCGAGGACGGCCCGGCCGGGGAGGGCGAAGCGGCGCGGGGTCCGCGCGCCGGGCTCGGTCCGCTGGGGGAGCAGGTCGCGTCCGGCGACGGCGCCCGCCGCGACGAGCAGCGGCGCGACGATACCGAGGTGCAGCCGCGCGTCGACCCCGGCGTGCGCCACGAGCGCCCCGACGGCTCCGGCGGCGAGGCTGCCCACGCACCAGACGCCGTGCAGGCCGGACATGATCGGGCGGCCGAGGCGCCGTTCGAGGGCGATCGCGTTGGCGTTCATGACGACGTCGCTCATCCCGGCGCTCGCGCCGAACAGCAGCATCGCCGCGAACAGGACGGCGGGCGACGGCGCCAGCGGCGGCAGCGCGAGGACCCCGCACCACAGGGCGAGCAGGAGGCGGGTGGCCGCGCGGCCGCCGATGCGGTGCGCCAGCCGGCTCGCGGTCGGCATGCCGACGAAGGCGCCGACGGACGGGCAGAGCAGGGCGAGGCCGAGGACCGCCGGGCCGAGGCCGAGGCGGTCCTGGATCCACGGGACGCGCGTGGCGAACGTCCCGGCGACGGCTCCGTGGAGGGCGAAGACGGCGCCGATCGCGCGGTGCTGGTTCATGTTCCGTTAAATTAACAGGCAGGCTTCCTGATGAAAAGAGGGAAAGCGGGGCCGCCCTGGTTGAATGGGGCCCGTGAAGACCGCGACCCCCACGCTGGCCAGGGCGATCAACGACCGGCTGGCGCTCGACCTCCTCCTGGAGCGGGGCCCGCTGACCGCCCCGCAGCTGCGCGCGCTGACCGGGCTGTCCCGGCCGACCGTGTCCGACCTCATCGAGCGGCTGCGCGCCGACGGGCTGATCGAGGTGACCGGGGAGACCGGCGGCGACCGGCGCGGCCCGAACGCGCGGCTCTACGGGCTCGTGGCCGGGCGCGCCCACGTCGCCGGGGTGGACGTGCGGCGCAGCGCCGTCCACGCGACCGTCGCCGACATCGCGGGCGCGCCCGCGGGGTCGGCGTCGCGCCCGCTGGGGGAGTCGCCCGACCTGGTCGCGCTCGCCTCCGCGGCGGTCGCGGAGGCCGCCGG
>NZ_CAACUY010000191.1 GCF_900659615.1 Actinomadura fibrosa
GCCTCCGCGCGCGCACCGGCGTGCGCGAGGACGGCGCCGCTGTGCACCGGCGCCTCGCCCAGCAGAGCGGGCAGCACCTCCGCGGCGGACGGACGCAGGGCCGGGTCCCGGGCCAGGCACCGCGCCGCGAGCTCGCGCAGCGGACCCGAGAGCGCGCCGAGCTCGACCTCGCCCTGCAAGATCCGGGTGATGACCGCGGTCATCGTGTCGTCGCCGAACGCGGGACGGCCGCACGACGCGAACACCATCGTCGAGGCCCACGCGAACATGTCGGCGGGCGGCCCCGCGCGCTCGCCCCTGAGCTGCTCGGGCGCCATGTACGCGGGGGTGCCGATCGCCCCGCTGGAGGTGATCGTCGCGCCGTCCAGCGCCCGCGCGATCCCGAAGTCGATCACCCGCGGGCCGTCCGAGCCGAGCAGGACGTTGTGCGGCTTGAAGTCCCGGTGCACGACGCCCGCCCGGTGGATCGCCACCAGCGCCGTCGCCGTCCCCACCGCGAGCCGCTGCAACGCGCCGCCCGTGCGCGGCCCGCCGTGCACGACCACGTGGTGCAGGGACGGGCCGTCCACGTACTCGCTGACGATGTACGGGCGGTCACCCGCCAGGTCGGCGTCCAGGATGGCGGCGGTGCAGAACTCCGCGACCCGCTTGGCCGTGTCCAGCTCGCGCATGAACCGGGCGCGGGCCTCCGGGTCGTGCCCCAGCCCCGCGCGCAGCAGCTTGACCGCGACGTACCCGGCGTTGCCGCCCACCGCGCCGGGGTCGGCCTCGCCGAGGTAGACGACGCCCTGGCCGCCCTCGCCCAACCGGCCCGACAGCCGGTAGGGGCCGAGCCGCTCCGGATCGCCCGGGCGCAGTGCGTCCACCGCCGGCATGTCTTCCCCCCGCTCCGCGAGACGCCGCGTCGGCGAGCCCGGTTCCGCTAGATTCCTGCTGGACGCTCCCGTAGGAGAAAAGGGAAACGCTAGTGACCGAGCCCCCCTCGACGCCACCCGGTGCGGACGATCAGCCGCCGCCGCATCCCTCGCCCTACGGGCAGCCACAGGGCGCCTACGGGCCGCCACCGGGCACCCCTTCCGGGGAACCTCCCGGCGGCGGGCCGCACGGCGGGCACCCCGGCGGCCACTACGACCCGTCCTTCGGCTACGGCCCGCCCGGCGTCCCGCAGGGGCCGCCCGGCATGGTCCAGGAGCAGGACAAGACCTGGGCGATCTTCACCTACGTCGGCATGGCGGTCGTCGGCTTCCTGGCGCCGCTGATCATCTACTTCGTGAAGAAGAACGAGTCGGGGTTCATCCGGTTCCACGCGGCGCAGGCGCTGAACTTCCAGATCACGCTGCTGATCCACCTCCTGGCCGTCGCCGCCGTCTGCGTGCCGGTCGCGATCGCCGCCGACTCCCCGGCGCCCCTCATCCCGCTGGCCGTGCCCTACCTGGAGCTGGTCATCGGGCAGTGGGTCTTCCTGATCCTCGGCGCGGTGAAGGCGGGCAAGGCCCAGTACTACCGGTTCCCGACCTTCTTCTGCTTCCGCATGATCCGATAGCCCGGTCAGAGGTACGCGCGCGCGTACTCGTCCAGGACGGGCAGCACCGCCTCCCGCCCGGCGGCGGGTACGCGCAGCACGACCTCCTCGACGCCCAGCGAGGCGTAGTAGGCGAGCTTCTCCGGCGTCGGCACCGTCCCGAACGGGACCACGTCCACCATCGGACGGCCCGCGTCCGCGCAGGCCCGGCGCAGGTCCGGCAGCGCCTCCCGGATCCCGGCGCCGCCGATGGGCATCCAGCCGTCCCCGTACTCGGCGATGTGGGCGAACAGGGTCGGGCCGGGCGCGCCGCCGAGCAGCACCGGCACCCGCCCGGCGGGCTTAGGCCATGACCAGCTCGCCTCGAACGCGACGAACTCCCCCTTGAAGGACGCCTCCTCGTCCGTCCACAGCGCCCGCATGGCGAGGACGTGCTCGCGGACCACCGCGCGGCGCCGCTTCCACGGGACGCCGTGGTCGGCGCCCTCCTCGGCGTTCCAGCCGTACCCGATACCGAGCGCGACCCGTCCGCCGGAGAGCCGGTCGAGGGTCGCGACGGCCTTGGCGGTGACGATCGGCTCGCGCTGCGCGGGCAGCAGGATGCCCGTCCCGAGCCGGATCCGCTCCGTCACCACCGCGGCGGCGGCCAGGGACACGAACGGGTCGAGCGTCCGCGCGTACTCGTCCGGCAGCTCGTCGGCACCGGTCGGCGGAGCCGTCCGCCGCGACACCGGGATGTGCGTGTGCTCGGGGACGTAAAGGGACGCGAACCCCCGCTCCTCCGCCTCCCGCGCCAGCTCGTGCGGCGGCATCGTCAGGTCGGTCGCGAACATCGTGATCCCCAGCCGCATGCCCGCGGCCTCCTCTCCGTCCGGATTCCGGCCGCGTTCCGTCCGCGACGCACCTCACACCCTAACGACTCGACCAAGCGATTGCTCGGCTGTTCCGATTTGATGTAGCGTGCGCTTGTTCGGGATGTCGCGGAACCGCACCGGAGAGGGGACCCATGCCGTTCGCCGACCTCGGGGATGCGCGCCTCTTCTACACCGACGACGCGCCGGAGCCCGGCACCGGCCCCCGCCCGCCCCTCCTGCTCGTGCACGGCTTCGCCGCCGACTCGCAGGACTGGGCCTGGCACATCGCCGGCCTCCGCGCCGCCGGCCACCGCGTCATCGCCCCCGACCTGCGCGGGCACGGCTGGTCCTCCGCCCCCGCCGACGGCTACCGCCCCGAGGACCTCGCCGAGGACCTCGTCCGCCTCCTCGACCACCTCGGCGTCGACCGGGTCGTCCCGATCGGGCACTCGATGGGCGCGATGGTCGTCACGGCCCTCGCCCTCGCCCACCCCGGCCGCGTCGAGGCGCTCGTCTGCGTCGACCCCGGCTACGGGCAGCCCCCGGAGATCGCCGCGTTCCTCCCGAGCATCGTGGACGGCGTCCGCCGCGACCCCCATGCGGCCGTCCTGGACGCCGAGAAGGTCCTCTACGTCGAGGACACCCCGGCGCACATCCGCACCGCCCACGCCCGCAAGATCCTCGCCACCCCCGAGCACGTGCTCACCGGCGCCTTCCCCGCGCTGTTCGACGGCGACGACGCCTGGGGCGCGCGGCCCGCGTCCGACGCCCGCGTCGCCGCCCGCGCCTGCCCCGTCCTCACGATCTGGGCGAACGAGGAGCGCGCGGCATGGGAGAGCGCGCTGTTCAAGCATCCCGCCTCCCGGGCCGTCGCCTGGCCCGAGTGCGGGCACCGGCTGCACGAGGAGCGGCCGGACCGTTTCCTGCTCGCCGTCAAGAACTGGTTCGAGGAACTCGACAAGGAGAAGTCCGCGTGAAGTTTTCCATCTTCCTTAACCCCCAGATTCCCGGGTCTGGCTGGGCCTCCGAGGAGAACGCCAAGGCCAAGCGGCCGATCGGACGGGACGTCGAGTCGTACCAGAAGCTGCTCCACGAGGTCCGCGAGATCGCCGTCCACGCGGACCAGATCGGCTTCGACGCCCTCATGATGACCGAGCACCACTTCCACTCGGAGGGCTTCGAGTTCTCGGTCAACCCCCTCATGTTCCTGACCGACCTCGCCGCCCGCACCGAGCGGATCCTCCTCGCCCCCCTCGGCATCGTCCTGCCCGCCTGGGACCCGATCCGCGCCGCCGAGGACGTCGCCCTCCTCGACCACTTCTCCAAGGGACGGCTCCGCCTCGGCGTCGCCCGCGGCTACCAGAACCGCTGGATGAACGTCCTCGGCCAGCGCTGGCACGCCGCCGCGGCCCGCTCGGACGGCTCCAAGTCCGACGACCGCAACTTCGACGTGTTCGGCGAAGTCCTGAAGATCATGAAGATGGCCTGGGCGCAGGACTCCCTCCGCTACAAGAGCGACGTCCTCGACTACGAGATCCCCGCCCCCTTCAGCGGCATCGAGGGCTGGCCCGCCCAGGAGTGGACGCAGACGTTCGGCGCCCCCGGCGAGATCGACGAGAACGGCGTCATCCAGCAGGTCTCCGTCTGCCCCAAGCCGTACCAGAACCCGCACCCCGAGCTGTGGCAGCCGTTCACCGTCTCCGACCGGTCGGTCATCCGCGCCGCGCAGGAGGGCATCCTCCCCTGGATGTTCACCCCGAACCCCGACGACCACGCCGCCAAGGCCAAGCTCTACCAGGAGGAGTGCGCCCGCCAGGGCAAGGACTACAAGCTCGGCGAGCACACCGGCATCCTCAAGATCGTCGGGATGGCGGACACCCGCGAGGAGGCCATCGAGACCTACGGCAAGGGCATGCAGAAGGACTTCGCGTCCTTCTTCGGCCCCTTCGGCTACCTGGAGGTCCTCCGCAAGAAGGAGGACGACAGCCACAAGCCCATCTCCCCCGAGAAGGGCGACTTCAAGCGCATGAACGACGTCGAGATGGCCCTCCTCGGCACCCCCGACGACGTCAAGCGCGGCATCCAGCGCATGCTCGACCGGATGCCCGACCTCGAATGGTTCGGCCTGTTCATGCAGGGCCAGCAGGGCGTCCTCCCGCTCGACACCGTCAAGCGGAACCTGGAGATGTTCGCCACCAAGGTCATCCCCGAGTTCCAGGACTGACCCGGTGGAGTTCTGGCTCGGCTCGTCGTTCTCCGGCGCGGGCGAGTACCTCGATCTCGCCCGCGCCGCAGACCGCCTCGGCTACGACGTCGTCACCGTCTCGGACCACCTGTTCTACGCCGACTACGACACGCCCTACCCGTACTCGCCGACGGGCGTCCCGCCCTACAGGCAGGAGACCCACTGGCCCGACCCGTGGGTCACCATCGGCGCGATGTCGTCCGTCACCGAACGGGTCCGCTTCGCCACCAACGTCTACATCCCGCCCGTCCGCGACCTGTTCACCGTCGCCAAGGCCGTCTCCACGGCCGCGGTCCTCTCCAACGACCGCGCGATCCTCGGCGTGGGCGTCGGCTGGTGCAAGGACGAGTTCCTCCAGACGGGCCAGGACTTCCACACCCGCGGCAAGCGCCTGGACGAGATGCTCCCCGCCCTCCGCACCCTCTGGCAGGGCGGCATGGTCGAACACCACGGCACCTACTACGACTTCGGCCCGCTCAGCATCGCCCCCGTCCCGGACAAGCCCGTCCCCGTCTACATCGGCGGCGACAGCGACGCCGCCCTCCGCCGCGCCGCCCGCGCGGGCGACGGCTGGATCGGCAACCGCATCTACTCCGAAGACCAGCTCGGCGAACTCCTCACCCGCCTCACCGGCTTCCTCTCCGAACACGGCAGAACCCTCGACGACCTCGCCGTCATCGCCCCCATCGGCGCGATGCCCAGCGCGGACCTCTACCGCAAATGGGCCGACCGCGGCGTCCGAGGCACCCTGGCCGCCCCCTGGTGGACGGCATCACCCGAAGAGAAGGCGACCCACGGCAAGGGCCTGGCCCTCAAGCTGGCCACCATGGAACGCTTCGCCGAAGAGGTCATGGCCAAGATGTGACCCCAACGGCGGCGGCGCGGCCCCCACCCCCCACGCCGCCGCCGTCGGCCAGCGCCGCGTCCACCGGGCCACCGGGCCACCGGGAAACGTGGGCCATTCCAGCGGACTTCATCCACGCTGGACCGCCCGCACGACCGCCCACACGATCTTCCCGCCGCCCGGCGGCCACACGACACCCCACCGCGCGCTCAACTGCTCGACCATGAGCACTCCGCGTCCGCACACAGCCACGTCGCTCGCGTCCTTGACCTCGGGCACCCCCGCCTCCGCCCGATCCCAGACCTCGACGACGGCCCCTTCCTCGGACACGTACGTACGCACGACCACGTCGTCCACCCCACCGTGCTGGACGGCATTCGTGGCGAGCTCCCCCGCGACCGTCCGCAGAACATAAAGAGCCATCGCGTCGATCACCCCCTCATACGCGCCGGCCACGAAGTCGCGCACACTTTTGATCGATTCCGGCCGCGCCTCAACCGAGATCGAGAACACGCGCCCCACCGCCTCCGGCCGCCCGCGCACCGGCTCCGTTTTCATGGCGCACCATCCCCTTCCGGGACCTTCATCCCAATTCACCGTGTGTCACCGAACGCACACCATGAAGCCATGCGGAGCCGTACATTCTGAGGACAGTCGAGCAATGCCAACGACTAACTAACATCCGCTGTCCGAAGGACTCACCCGGGAGGACGATCATTGTGGCGCGCACCCGAAGGATCTCCCCGGAACTACTGAGCTTCGGGGCGGAGATCAAGCGGCTACGCAATGCGGCGGGCCTGAGCCAGGCGCAACTCGCCAAGATGACCAACGTGACCCGCAGCTACATCACGCAGGTTGAGACGGGACACACACGCTGCCGACGCGATTTCGCCGTCCGCCTGGACCGCTCCTTCAGATCAGGCACGACGGTCGTGGAAGCATGGGAAGAACTCTTGGAGGCCATCAAGGTCCTGCACTATCCGGACTTCTTCATGAGCTTCCCCAGGGCCGAAGCATCCGCCGTCATGCTCCGCGCCTACGAGGAGCGAGTAATCTACGGCCTCTTCCAGACAGAAGCCTATATCCGCGCTCTCCTAGACGACGAAGAGGCGATCAAGGGAAGGCTGAAAAGACAAGAGATCCTGGACAACGAGCCCCGCCCAACGATCTCCGTAGTGATGGACGAGACGGTCCTCTACCGCCAAGTCGGCACGAAGAGCGTGATGAGAGAGCAGCTTGAGCATTTGATCGAGCTGTCCAAGCGGGACTGGATCAACATCCAGATCGTCCCCATCCGCTACATCCGCAACTTGTGGACTTCCTTCGCCATCGCCACTCAAGCCGACCAACGTCAGGTGGTCTATACCGACAAAGCCTATGGGGGCGAGACATCTACACAAGCGCGAGACATAGAGATCGTGAGCAATACCTTTGTTACACTGCAGGCCGAGGCGCTGAACGCGATAGATACGCGCGCGCTCATCAGGAAGGTGGTCGACGACAGATGGACCTGACCGGAGCCGCTTGGCGCAAGGCATCTCGCAGCAACGACTCCGGAGCCAACTGCGTAGAACTGGCTCCGCTATCCGCTGCGATCGCGATCCGCGACAGCAAGGACGTCGACGGCGACGTCCTACTGCTGACCCCACGAGACTTCCGTCACCTCACAGACACCATCAAGAACCTCTGATCGGCGCGCGATGGGTACGCGGACGCGCATCAGGAGATGATCAATCATCATGAACCTGACTGGAGCCGCTTGGCGGAAGGCGTCCCGGAGCAACGACTCAGGGGACGCCTGCGTCGAACTGGCGGTGGCCTGGCGCAAGGCATCCCGCAGCAACGACTCCGGCGACAACTGCGTCGAGTTGGCGGTCGCTTGGCGCAGGGCCGTCCAGAGCACCGACTCCGGGGACAACTGCGTGGAGCTTCGGTCGGTGCCTGGGGCGATCGCGGTCCGTGACAGCAAGGATGTCGACGGCGGGGTCCTGCTGCTGACTCCGCGGGCCTTCCGGGAACTCGCGGGAGCGATCAAGGAGCGCTGACGGGACGGGCCGGTGAACGGGCCGCCCATGCTCCACGCCTGGCGGATCGACGAGCGGGAGTACGTCCGCCAAGAAAGGCGACGCGGCCGACGTCACGCCTACTCGTGCCTTGCTCCCGAGCGGACGGCGCTGGTCGTGATCGACATGGTGCCGTTCTTCGTGGCCGAGTCGCCCTACGCGCTCGGCATCGTCCCGAACATCGCTCGTCTGGCGACCGCCCTGCGCGACGCCGGAGGCCTGATCGCGTGGGTCCTCCCGGCAGGCACTCCGGCGCGCGAGGAGTTCTACGGCGAGCGTGCGGCCAAACTCTTCGATCGGTCATTCGGCAGCGGGCCGTTACGGGAGCGGCTCTGGCCGGCGTTCGAGGTTCACGACCACGACACCATCGTCCAGAAGACCGCCGCCAGCGCCTTCTTCCCAGGCCGCTGCCCGCTCCCGGATGTGCTGGACGAGCGCGGGATCGACACGGTCCTGATCACCGGCACGGTCACCAACGTGTGCTGCGAGTCCTCCGCGCGAGACGCGAGCACGCTGGGATATCGGGTCATCATGGTCGCCGACGCGAACGCCGCGTCCCGCGACGAGGACCACAACGCCACGCTCCGCACGATCTACCGCTCCTTCGGCGACGCCCGCCCCACCACCGACGTCCTAGACCTGATCGCCACGTCCTGACGAACGCTGGGAGCGTCCTCGACGTGACCCGTTGGCCGGAGGGCGGGCAGACTGCACCGATGGGCCGCGACAAGCACGAGGGGTTCTGGGACGAGCCGTTCTACCGGGTGCGCACCCACCTCTTCGGCGCCTTGACGAGGACGAGGAGTAGGCGCGGCGCGTTCCAGGTCGTTCGACGGGACGACGGGTCGGCGCGCTGGCGGACATGTGTCGGGTGGGGTGTGAAGGCGGGGGTGGGGATCGGTTGAGAACTGGGTGACCGCTTCCCCCAGTACGAGGATGTGCCCATGGCCGATGATCGACCGCAGCATCCCGGCGCGCCGCCCGGGCCCGGAACGAATCCATCGGACGCCGAGGCCATCGTCCGTTCGCGACGTGAGCCGGCCGCGTTCGCGGAGGTGTTCCACCGCCACTTCGCCGAGATCCACAGGTACGCGGCCCGCAGGCTCGGCCCGGACGTGGCCGACGACATCGCGGCCGAGACGTTCCTCGCCGCCTTCCACCGGCGCGAGCGGTTCGACCCGGAGCGGGGGGCCGTGCGCCCGTGGCTGTACGGCATCGCGACCCGGCTGGTCGCGCTGCACCGGCGCGCGGAGGGCCGCTACTACCGGGCGCTCGCGCGGACGCCCGTCGAGGACGTCCAGGACGGTCACGAGGAGCGGATCTCGGCGTCCGTCACCGCTGGCGGCGCGAGCGCGGACCTGGCCGCGGCGCTGGCGAGGCTGTCGCGCGGGGACCGGGATGTCCTGCTGCTGGTGGCGCTCGCCGACCTGTCGTACGAGGAGGTCGGGCAGGCGCTCGGCCTGAAGACCGGGACCGTCGCGTCCCGGCTGCACCGGGCACGGCGCCGGTTGCGGGAGGCGCTCGGCGGGACGAACCCCACACTGCTCATCGAGGAGGCGGCCACGTGAACGGCATGGAGACGAACGAGATGGAGCGGGTCCGGGGTCTCCTTCGCGAGCCGCCGCCTCCGTCGGCCGAGGTCACGGCGAAGGCCCTCGGCATGCTTGAGGACGCCATGGGCCCCGGCCGGAAGCACCGGCCCCGCCGGGTGCCTCGGACGGGCTTCCGGCACTGGACGCGTCCGGCGATGCTCGTCCCTGCGCTGGTCACCGCCACGGCGGTCACGGCCGCGTCGTACGTCGCGCTCCGAGGGAACGAGACGTCCGATACGCCGCAGTTGTCGCGGGAGCAGATCCAGGCCGAGAGCGTCGCGGCCCGAACGCTGCTCCTCGACGCGGCGGCCGCCGTGCGGAAGCAGCGGCCCGTACCGCCGGGCGGCTGGTGGCGGCAGCGTGTGATCGACGGTCAGGCGTACCACGCGAGCGGACGCGGCGCCGGCTACACGATCTACATGGAGGTCGACAACGACTCCTGGCAGTCCCGCACCACGCGGGACTACCGGTTCTTCAAGACTCCTCGTCCCGTCGGGCCACGGACGCCCGCGGACACGACCGCCTGGCGTGCCGCGGGCTCGCCCCTGCGCTGGCAGGTCGAGGCCGACGGGGACAAGGTCGAGCTGACCCGCGACAACCGCAAGCCGCCGCAGTACGAGGGGTCGTCGTACGTGCGCATGCCCAATCGCGACGATGGCACGAGCGCCGATGTGGCCTCACGGATCCGCGCCGGCAAGGACCCGGCGGCGTTCGTCGCCGCGATGAAGCGGGATCCCGGTTTCGTCGAGGGCAGCGCCCAGATGCTGATGACGGGCAGCCGCTACCTCGGCGACAAGCTCGCGTCCCCCGCGGCCCGCGCCGCCGTCTTCCGGACGCTCGCCGACCTGCGCGGGATCCGGTCCGTCGGGAACGTGAAGGACGCGAGCGGACGGACGGGCGTCGCCCTCGCCACCCCCTGGATCACCCGCGTCGACGGCACGGTCGTGGAGTACCAGCTCGTCCTGGATCGGCGCACCTTCGACATCCTGGGCGACCAGATGATCGTCAAGAAGGAGGGGAAGGACCACATTCCCGTGGGCGCGCTGTTCTCCTACGGCTACACCGTGCAGGAGAACTGGACGAACGCGGCCCCGCCCGCGCGTTGACCTCGGCATGGCGCTTCAGGGGACGGACGGCTATGACGGGGTCGGTGACCTTCCTCCGCTGGTCCGGCGGGCCGTGGACGCGGCGCGGCGCAGCGGGTTCGCGTTCTCGTGCAGGCCGGAGCAGGGGCGCCTGCTCAGCGTGCTCGCCGGTGGCGTGCAGGAGCGCATCGGCGAGACGGGGACGGGATGCGGCGTCGGGCTGGCGTGGCTCGCGTCCGGCGCAAGGCAAGGGGTACGGCTCGTCAGCGTGGAACGCGACCGGGAGAGGGCTCGTGTCGCCGCAGGCGTCTTCGATGGCCTCGGCCACGTCGAGGTGCTGCATGACGGCTGGGAGGCCATCGCCGATCACGGCCCGTTCGACCTGCTCGTCCTCGACGGGGGCGGTCAGGGCAAGGACGGCGCGGCCGCCGATCCGGCGCGGCTGCTGAAGCCGGGCGGCGTCGTGGTGATCGACGACTTCACCCCGGCGACGGCGTGGCCGCCGATGTTCGGCGGTTCGCCCGACCTCGCCCGCCTGCACTGGCTGGAGCACGTCGATCTCCACGCAGCCGAGCTGCGCCTGGCGGCCGACCTCAGCGTCATCGTCGGCACCCGCTACCGGTGAGGTCAGACCAGGACGGCACGGTCGTCCACGCGGGCGACCGCGCGGACGGGCGCGCCGTCCGCGCCCGCCAGGGCGATCGGGAAGAGCGACACCTCGATCGCGCAGCCCGCCTCCTGGGCGTCCAGGAGGCGGGCCAGGCCGGTGAGGTTCTCGGCGATGACGGCGCCCGCGCCGCACAGGGCGCGGTGCGCGGCGAGCGAGAAGTCCTCGTCGCCGGGCGGCGGGGTGCGGTCGACGCTCAGCGCGTCGATCCCGACCGTCCGGACGCCGGCGGCGGCCACCGCCTCCGCCGTCTCCGGCGCGAGATACGGGTGGGCGAGGTAGGCGTCCTCGCCCCAGTGCGCCGACCAGCCGGTAGCGACGAGGAGAACCGTGCCCGCGGTCAGAGAATCGGGGACGACGTCGGGGGGAATGGGTGTCCGCGGTGCGAGGCCCCGGGCGTCCAGGACGAACGCCGGGCCGACGAACCGTTCGAGGGGCAGCTCGTCCAAGCGCGGTAGGGCGTTGTCGATATGGAACGGGGCGTCGACGTGCGTGCCGGACTGCGAGCCCATGTGCAGGCGCAGGACGTTCACGCCGGATTCGGCGACGGTCAGCGCCGGGACGGCCTCGACCTCGGGATCGCCCGGGTAGACCGGCATCCCCGTGGTGATCGGCACCGACAGGTCGACCAGCTCAACGCCCATGCCGCCGATTATCCCGGCTGAAGAGGCCGCCGCGCGTGAGGCCGCCGCCGTCGTCGCCGGGAATCCGGTCCACCCGATAGCGTGGTCGGCGTGTTGCCTCATGTGACAGCCATCCGTTACGTGACGCCGCTGCGTGAGGGCGGGTCGCTGCCGGGCGTCGTCGAGGCCGACGACCTCGGGACGTACGTCATGAAGTTCCATGGCGCCGGGCAGGGCCGCAAGGCGCTCATCGCCGAGGTGGTCGCGGGCGAGCTGGCCCGGCGGCTCGGATTGCGCGTCCCCGACCAGGTGCTGATCGACCTCGATCCGGCCATCGGACGGCACGAACCCGACCCCGACGTCCAGGACCTGCTGAAGGCCAGCCCCGGCTGGAACCTCGGCGTCGACTTCCTGCCGGGCTCGCTCGGGTTCGACCCGCTCGGCTGGAGCGCGGACCCGCTGTTCGCGTCCCGGGTGCTGTGGTTCGACGCGTTCATCGGCAACGTGGACCGGAGCTGGCGCAACCCGAACATGCTGGTCTGGCACGGCGACGTGTGGCTGATCGACCACGGCGCGAGCCTGATCTTCCATCACGCGTGGGCGAACGCGACGCGGCTGTTCTCCGGCCCGTACGACGTCGACGACCACGTGCTCACCCCGTACGCGACGCGGCTGGAGGCGGCGGAGGCCGAGCTGGCCCCCAAGATCACCGAGCCGCTGCTGCGCGAGGTGACGGCACTCGTCCCGGACCGGTGGCTGGAGGGCGAGCCCGGGTTCGCCGATCCCGCCGCGGTGCGCGACGCCTACGTCGACATCCTGCTCCCCCGCGCGGGCAAGCCGCGCGACTGGCTGCCGGACCTGGACGTCAGCGACCGCGCGCCGCACACCGGGACGCGGCGCGGCGAGAAGCGGCCCGGCTGGCTGGGCGGTCCCGCATGAGCAACATCAGGACGGCGGCGGAGCCGACGGTGTTCGAGTACGCGGCGCTGCGCGTGGTCCCCCGCGTGGAACGCGGGGAGGCCATGAACGTCGGTGTCGTGGTCTACTGCCGGGCGCTGGACTTTCTCGGCTGCCGCACGCATCTGGACGAGGACCGCCTGCGCGCCCTCGACTCCGGCCTCGACCTGGAGGGCGTGCGCGCCGCGCTGAAGGGCGTGGACGCCATCTGCTGCGGCGGCGACCGCGCCGGGCAGGCCGCCGCGGAGGCACCGGGCGCCCGCTTCCGCTGGCTCACGGCCCCCCGCAGCACGATCGTCCAGCCGGGCCCCGTCCACGCGGGCCTGACAGGAGACCCAGCAGCAGAGTTGGACCGCCTGCTAGACCTGTTGGTCAAGTAACCCAGGCGAGGACCTGCATGAGCACGCGAACGCGTTAACGGAGCTGAAGCGAGCCGAAGGCGAAGCGGAAGCGGAGATCGCGAAGCGATGCAGCGTTCGCCGCTTTTGCGGTTCGGTCCGAGCCGCCAGGCGAGGGCCGAGGCCGGAAAACAATAAATCTAATCCCATTCCCAGCGGATGCCGTGGTAGCCGGCGGCCATGCCGAACTCGATGAAGTGGGCGCTGTGGTAGCTGGACATCCGCAGGTCGGCGGAGTCCTTGAGGGCGGTGTGGCCGTCGGGGCGCCAGGTGCGGTAGCAGCGGGCGGGCAGCATCGCGGGGTGGAAGCGCACCTCGATGAGGTACTCGTGCTGCGGGGTGCGGAAGCCGCGGCCCTCCTCGGTGACGGGCGGGCCGGTCTCGTCGAAGCCGAAGCCGTACTCCAGGAGGTAGGTCTCGCCGCGGCCGAGGGCGCGGTCGAAGAGCAGTTCGGCGGCGATGAGGCCGCTGGCCTCGTCCATGCGGACGCGGCCGAAGCGGCAGCCGCGGGCGAAGCGGGAGGACGGGAGGATGCCCTGCGGGTGGTGGTAGACGGCGATCCACCGGTCGACGCCGCGCTGCTGGGCCTGGAACACCGCGCGGGTGCGGACTTCGAGGAGTTCGCGGCGGCGTCCGACGACGTGCTGGTCGTGGAGGCTGAGGCCGGTGAGCTGGCGTTCGCCGCGGTCGCCGATCTCGTCCAGGAGGTCCTTGACGCCCGGTTCGGGGCACAGTTCCTCGACCGGCAGCCAGGGGCCGGCCGAGCGTTCGGAGGTGGGCTTGAGGAGGGTCAGCAGGGAGTGGCGCGGCAGTTCGAGGATGACCTCCAGGCCGCGGACGGCGCGGAGCGAGTCGGCGCGCTCCGGCCGGGTCCGGCCGCGCTGCCAGTAGCTCAGCGTCGACAGGCTGACGGCGATGCCCTGCTCCTCCAGGCGCCGCCGCAGCGACTCCAGGCTGAGGCCGCGCGCCTGGATGGCGGCGTGCAGGGCGACGTTGAAGGGACCGTATTGAAGCACCTGGAGGAGATCGTCCTCCGCTACGCGCTGCACAGCTCGGCCTCCGGATCCGCTCCGGCCGGCCCCCGTTTACGGCCTTGACAACTGCACTTGCAATTCCAGCGCTCACTGTAAGGCCCGGGGGCCGCGAAGCCAACAGGCAATTTGTCACAAGGCGAGCCCCGGTGGCCGCGCTCGCGGCCACCGGGGTCCGGTGGCGGTGCCGGGCGGCGAGGCCGCCGCGGCTCTAGAGGGAACGCTTGTTGAGCAGCAGGTTCGGGGTTCCGGAGGGGTTGCCGGTGATCACTCCGCTGGTGGCGTTCGAGGTGAGCCAGCTGCGGATCGTGCTGTAGGACGCGTCGCCGTTGGCGGCCTTGTAGAGGGCCGCGACGCCGGTGACGTGCGGGGTCGCCATCGAGGTGCCGCTGATGGTGTTGGTGCCGCCGTTCAGCCAGGTCGAGGTGATGCTGGTGCCGGGGGCGTAGAGGTCCACGCAGGACCCGTAGTTGCTGTAGGACGCCTTGGCATCGGTGCTGGTGCTCGCGGCGACGGTGGTGGCGTTCGCGGCGCTGGCCGGCGAGTAGTTGCACGCGTTGGCGTTGTCGTTGCCGGCCGCGACGGCGAGGAAGACGCCGGAGCTCGCGAGGCTGTTCGCGGCGGAGTTCACGGAGGACGAGTAGCCGCCGCCGAGGGACATGTTCGCGACGGCGGGGCTGGAGTGGTTGCTCGCCACCCAGTTCATGCCCGCGATGACACCGGAGTTGGTGCCGCTGCCCTGGCAGTTGAGGACGCGGACGCCGCGCAGGTTGACCGACTTCGCGACGCCGTAGCTGGAGCTGCCGACGGTGCCGGCGACGTGGGTGCCGTGGCCGTTGCAGTCGACGCCGTTGCCGCCGGTGGCGTCGTAGACGTTGGTGGCGCGGCCGCCGAACTGCGAGTGCGAGGTGTAGATGCCGGTGTCGATGATGTAGGCGTACACGCCCGCGCCGGTGGCGTTGTAGGTGTAGCTGTTGGACAGCGGGAGGTTCGTCTGGTCGATGCGGTCGATGCCCCAGGACGGCGGGTTCGACTGCGTGGTGGAGGCGTGCACGACGGCGTCCTGCTCGATGGACGCGACGCCGGGCGTGCGGCGGAGCTTGGTGAGCTGGTCGGAGCTGAGCTTCGCGGCGAAGCCGTTGAGCACCTTGCCGAAGCGGAGGGTGGTGCGGATGCCGCGCTTGGACACGGTCGCGTTGACGGACTCGCCGGACTTCAGCGTCACGATGTACTGGCCCGCGACGCCCTGGCCGGGGGCGGCGAGCGCGAGCGGGGCGTTGGGGGTCACGGCCTGGGCCGGAGTGGCCAGGACGGCCACGAGGGGCGCCGCGGCGAGCGCCGCGAGCAGGGGCTTCCTCATCGGAACTCCGTCTTTGTGCGGGGAGCGCGGCCGCTCGGGGGGACGGCCGGGTTCACAAAGCGCGAACGAGTGCATACTCAGGCAAAACGCGAGAAACGGTCAATCCTTCGACACTGACTGGATTTCACTTTTAACAGAGAGTTCACCCGCGAACACGCCGCCCAGAGCCCCCAGGAGGCGCCGCGCGGAGACCCCAGCCACGCGCGCGAGCGCGTTAACGACGCGGGGAGGCGAGGCCGAAGGCGAGCCTCCCCGCGGAGATCGCGAAGCGATGCAGCGCTCGCCCAAGCACGGTCAGGGGGCGAGCCGCCAGGCGAGCCCCCTGGGCCGGGATTGCATAAATTCAGTGCCACTCCCACTCGATGCCGACGATTCCTCGGCGGACGTTGCCGACGGCGAGGTTGGCGCTGCCGGACGTGCCGATCCACAGCTCGCCGAGGCGGCGGCGGGGGGCGTCGGAGGTGTCGGCGGTGAAGCCGTAGCAGCGGGCGGGCAGCCGTCCGCCCTCGAACTGGAGGATCGCGACGTAGTCGTGGACGGGATGGGAGAAGCGCCGGTCGTAGCTGTCGGCGGCCGCGGCGGGGCCGGTCGCGGACGCGGCGGCGGGGCCGAGCTCGTACTCGACCACGGCCGTGTCGCCCGCGGCGAGGACGCGGTCGAGGACGAGCTCGAAGGCCATCAGGCCGTCCTCGGCGCGGATCCGGCCGGGGCGGCAGTACCGCACGCCGGTGATCTCCGCCGCGCCGCCGGGGCGAGGGGACCCGTCGCCCGCGGCCTCCCGGTCCTTGACCGCGCCGGTCCGGTGGACGCAGACGACGCGGTCGATGTCGTCGCCCGCCGCCCGCAGCACCGTCCGGACGGAGAGGCTCCAGGAGCGGCGCGCCTCGTCCAGGCGGTAGACGTCGTGGATGCTGAGCCGTTCGAGCCGGTGGTCGCCGGAGCGGTCGAGCTGGCCGACGAGTTCGGCGTACCGGCCGGGGTCGGGCCACAGGTCGCCGGCGCCGCGGCCGCGGTCCCCGGCGCCGGACGGGCCGGCGGGGAGCCCGCCGCGGCCCGCGCCGCGCACGGGCGGGGCGGTGGGGGCGGGGTCGTCGAGCAGGTCGGTGAGCGTCCCGGCGGGGACCTGGAGGATCTCCTCCAGCGTCGTGACGACCGCGCGCGAGCGCGGCCTGCTGCGCCCCCGCTGCCAGTAGCTCAGGGTGGCGACGCTGACGGTCAGGCCGCGCCGGCCGAGCCGGTGGCGGATCCGCTCCAGGGTCAGCCCGCTCGCCTGGATGGCCTGCCGCAATGCCCCGGCGAACTCCACGGCCGGATGCTACCCGTCCTGGGGCGTTCCGTCAGGATCCGGGGTGGACCTGGGCACGCTGGGACAACCAGGCCACGGGGGTCTTCACGAACAGGAACGGTCCCTAGAACAGGATCGACATGAACGAGCCGATCTCGTCGAAGCCGACCCGCCGGTAGGCCGCCCGGGCCCGCGTGTTGTAGTCGTTGACGTAGAGGGAGACGGTCGGCGCGACCTCCGCGAGGGCCTGCCGGACGACCGCGGACATGCCCGTCACCGACAGGCCGCGGCCCCGCAGGTCGGGCGGCACCCACACGCCCTGCACCTGGCACGCAAGCGGGGTGACGGCGCCGATCTCGGCCTTGAACATGACCCGGCCGTTCTCGATCCGGGCGAACGCGCGGCCGTCGCGGATCAGCTCGGCGACCCGGGCGCGGTAGAGCACGCCCCCGTCACCGGTGTTGGGCGACACCCCGACCTCTTCGGTGAACATCGCCACGCAGGCCGGGTAGACGACGTCGAACTCGTCCATGCGGACGCGGCGGACGGCCGGGTCGGCCTCCACGTCCGGGATGGACGAGGTGGACATCACGGGCTGCGCGGCGCGGACGGCGCGGGGCGGCCCCCAGTAGGGCGCGAGGATCTCCCACAGCTCGCCGACCGCGCCGACCGGCCCGACGATCGACGAGCAGCGCCGGCCCTGGGCCTGCGCCCGCTCGGCGAACGCGCGGACGGCGTCGGGGCCCGCGGCGACGGGGATGAGGTTGGCGCCCGAGTAGCAGAGCGAGACCAGCCGGCCTTCGCGCAGGTAGCCCCACATCTGGGCGCCGAGGCGGCGCGGGTCGAGCCCGGCCGTGTGCACCCGGGAGCTGACGAACACGTTCGCCACCGGGTCGGCGTCGAGGATCGCGAGCGCCTCGGACCGGTACCGGTCGTCCAGGACCCGTACCGGCAGCGACCCCAGCATGCGCACGGCTACCGGCTCCCGGACGGGGCCGGGCGCCGGGCCGGCGCGGCCATCAGGACTGTCAGCACCACGCCGACAAGCCTATGACGTCCCCGGACCCGGCACCTCCACCGGCTCCGGTCCAGGCCGTCCCGGCGCCGCGGCGGCTACCGCGCGTCCGGCCGGGCGAGGGGTGCCGCGGCGTCCTGGGCGAGCACGTCCAT
>NZ_CAACUY010000192.1 GCF_900659615.1 Actinomadura fibrosa
CTCGTCGCGGTCGGCGCAGGCGACGCGGGCGCCCTCGCGGGCGGCGGTGACGGCGATGGCGCGGCCGTTGCCGACGGGCGCGCCGGGGTCGTCGCTGGGCCGCGTGCCGGCTCCGACGACCAGGACGCGGCGTCCGGGCAGCAGCGGGCCGGGGGTGTGGGGCTCGGGCATGCCCGGCACGGTAGCCGACGGCCGCCCTGCCGCCCAGACCCCACCGCCCGTCCGCTGCCGTTAAGGTCGGGCGGATGGGAACGGGACCGGGGGTGACCGGGGAGCCGGTGGTGGTGGAGCGCGCCCGCGGGGTGGGCGGCGAGCTGGTGCTGCGCCGGGCGGGCGCCGACTACGAGATCATCAGTAACGGGGTGTTCCTGATGGACACCCGCAACGGCGAGTCCGAGCGGCTGCTGATCCGCGCCGCGCTGGAGGCCGCGCTGGAGGGCGCGGCGAGTCCGGTGCGGCTGCTGATCGGCGGTCTCGGCGTCGGGTTCTCGCTGGCGGAGGCGCTGCGGTCGCCGGAGGTGGCGCACGTCACGGTCGTGGAGCGCGAACCGGCCGTGGTGGGCTGGCACGGGTCGGTGCTGCGGCCCTGGTCCGAGGGCGGCCTGGACGATCCGCGCGTCGCCGTGGAGTGCGCCGACCTGCTGGACCACATCGCCGCCGCGGAAGCGGGGGCGTTCGACGCGCTGTGCCTGGACATCGACAACGGGCCCGACTGGACGGTGACGCCAGGCAACGCCCGCCTATACGGGCCGTCCGGGCTGGACGCGCTGGCGCGGCTGCTGGCGGCGGGCGGGGTGCTGGCGGTGTGGAGCGCGGGCGCGGCCCCGGCGTTCGAGGCGCTGCTGCGCGGGAGGTTCGCGGACGTGCGGGCGCTGGCGGTGCCCGTCCCGCGCGGCGAACCCGATGTGGTGTACCTGGCGCGCACTCCCTTTCCCGGCCCCGATCCCGGCTCCGGTTCCCGTGGCGGACCGAGGGTCTGACGGCGCGCTGAGGGTCTGACGGGCGCGCCCAGGACGACTTCGTCCGCGGCTTCAGGGCCGCCTCGTCCCTCGTTCAAGCGTGAGACAGGCCAGGTCAGAAAGCGAACAAAGTGGTGGGGGTGGTTTCTGTCGACCGCGCCGTCCTTTCCGGAAGGCCGATTCGCTAGGTTTCGGCTGACAACACGTTTTCGGGAGGATTTCAGTGGTCACTGCTCACGCGGCCCAGCGGCGTCCCGCCGTCCTGGGCGATCTGCTGCCCGGTTCGCTCGCCCGTGACGCCGCCCTGGTGGCGGGCGCGGCCGCCTTCGTCGGCGTCGCCGCGCAGATCGCGGTCCCGCTGCCGGGGACGCCGGTGCCGGTGTCGGCGCAGCCGTTCGCGGTGCTGCTGGCGGGGGCCGCGCTCGGCTGGGCCCGCGGGGGCCTCGGCATGCTGGTCTACCTGCTCGCGGGGATGGCGGGGGTGCCGTGGTTCGCGGACGGCGGGTCCGGGACGGGCATGCCCACGCTCGGGTACACGATCGGTTTCGTGGCGGCGGCGGCCGTGGTGGGGCGGCTCGCCGAGCGGGGCGGTGACCGGACGCCGGCGCGGACGGTCGGCACGATGCTGGCCGGGACGGCGATCATGTACGCGGCGGGCGTCCCCTACCTGATGGCGTCGCTGCACGTGGGGCTGGACCGGGCGCTCCACCTCGGCGTGACGCCGTTCCTGGCGGGCGACGCGCTGAAGGTGCTGCTGGCCGCGGGCCTGCTTCCGGCGGCGTGGCGGCTGACGGGCGCGTCCCGCGGCCGCTCCGCCTGACCGGTCCCGCGGGCGGGTCCGCCGACCGATTTCCGGGTGGATCGCCTGGTCGTGCCCCTGCCGGCCGGTGCGCCGTCCGGCGGGGGCATGAGGGGCGGCGGAAGCGGGCATGCAGGCCCGGGCGCCGGCCGGAGCCGGACCGGGGCGAACGCCGGCGGACGCGGGTGGACGGGCGCGGGTGGACGGGGACGGACGGGGGCGGCGGGGTGTGGTGCACGCCTCAGCGGACGCGGACGCCCCGCCTGTTTGAACGGGTTCAATTCTCCCGTACAGTGGCTTGCGTGAAGCTCGCCGCGACCGCACCGGACCGCCTGTCCGTCCGCACCGTCGAGGTCCCCGATCCGGGTGACCTCATCTCGAGGCTTCCGCACCCGTCCGCGCTGGCGTGGGTCCGGCACGGCGAGGGCATCGTCGGCTGGGGCGAGGCGGCGCGGGTGACGCTGCCCGGCGGCGAGGACCGGTTCGCGGAGGCGGCGCGCCTGCTCGGCGAGCTGTTCGGCGCCGCCGGCGTCGACGACCCGGTGGGGGTGCCGGGGTCGGGGCCGGTGGCGTTCGGCGGGTTCGGGTTCGACCCGAAGTCGCCGGAGTCGGTGCTGATCGTGCCGCGGCAGGTGCTGGGGCGCCGCGGCGGGCGGGCCTGGCTCACCACGATAGGCGAGGATCCGGACCCGCTGGCGCTGGTGCGCCCGCCGGTGCCGCCGTCGGCGCTGTCGTGGAGCGGCGGCGCCCTGACGCCGCAGGCGTGGCGGGGCGCGGTCGCCGCCGCCGTGGAGCGGATCCGGGAGGGGCGCCTCGGCAAGGTCGTCCTGGCGCGGGACCTGCACGTCCGGGCGGCCGAGCCGATCGACGCGCGGGTGCTGCTGCGGCGCCTCGCCGACCGGTTCCCCGGCTGCTACGCCTTCTCCTGCGCGGGGCTGGTCGGCGCGACCCCCGAGCTGCTGATCCGCCGCACCGGCGGCGACGTCGAGTCGCTGGTCCTGGCGGGCACGACCGAGCGCGGCACCGACGCCCGCGACGACGCCGAGCGCGCGGCGCGGCTGTTCGGCTCCGCCAAGGACCGCCAGGAGCACGGGTACGCCGCCCGGATGGTCCGCGACGCGCTGGCTCCGCTGTGCTCGCGGCTGGACGTCCCGGACGTCCCGGAGCTGCTGACGCTGCCGAACCTGATCCATCTGGCGTCGCCGGTGCGGGGCCGCCTCGACCGCGACCGGTCCGTGCTGGACGTGGTCGCCGCGCTGCACCCGACGCCCGCGGTGTGCGGGACGCCGACCGACACCGCGATGGACCTGATCCGCGAGCTGGAGGGCATGGACCGCGGCCGCTACGCCGGGCCGGTCGGCTGGGTCGACGCCCGCGGCGACGGCGAGTGGGGCATCGCGCTGCGCTGCGCGGAGATCGACGGGACGCGGGCGCGGCTGTTCGCCGGGTGCGGCATCGTCGCCGACTCCGACCCCGCGGCCGAGTTCGCCGAGGCGCAGGCCAAGTTCGGCGCGATGCGCCAGGCCCTGGAGGGCTGACCCGGTCCCGCTGGGGCCGGTCGGACCGGGCCGATGCGCGCGAGCCGGTTGCTGTCGCTGCTGCTCCTGCTCCAGACCCGGGGCGGGATGACCGCGCGCGAGCTCGCCGCGGAGCTGGAGGTGTCGGTCCGCACCGTGTACCGGGACGTCGAGTCGCTGAGCGCCGCGGGCGTCCCGGTCTACGCCGACCGCGGCCCCGACGGCGGGTACCGGCTCGTGGAGGGGTACCGGACGCGGCTGACGGGCCTGACCGCCGGGGAGGCGGAGTCGCTGTTCCTGTCGGGGATGCCCGGTCCGGCGTCCGAGCTCGGGCTCGGGAACGTGGTCGCGGCGGCGGAGCTGAAGCTGATGGCGGCGCTGCCGCCGGACCTGCGGTCGCGGGCGGCGCGGATCCGCGAGCGGTTCCACCTGGACGCCCCCGGCTGGTTCCGCGAACCCGACGACGTCCCGCACCTGCACGCGATCGCCGACGCGGTGTGGAACCAGCAGCGCGTCGAGGTCCTGTACCGCCGCTGGCAGCGCCCGCAGCAGGTCACGCGGGTCCTCGACCCGCTGGGGATGGTCCTGAAAGCGGGCTCCTGGTATCTGATCGCCCGGCCGTCCGAGGTGTCGGAGGAGGCGGCGGGCGGGGCGCCGCGCACGTACCGGGTGTCGCGGGTGCTGGAGCTGCGGCCGCGTCCCGAGCGGTTCGAGCGGCCCGCCGGGTTCGACCTGGCCGCGTTCTGGGACGACTACGCCGAACGGTTCGAGGCCGACTCCTACCGGGAGCAGGCCACCGTCCGGCTGTCCCCGGAGGGCCTGCGCCGCTCCCGTTTCCTCCTGCCGCCGGTGATGGCGCGCGCCGCCGCCACCGCCGGGCCTCCCGGCGAGGACGGCTGGACGCGGGTGACGATGCCGGTGGAGTCCCAGCGGCACGCGCACGTGGAGTTCCTCAAGTTCGGCGCGGACGTCGAGGTCCTGGATCCGCCGGAGCTGCGCGCGATGATGGCCGACACCGCCCGCGCCCTCGCCGCCCGCTACCTCCCCTGACGCGCGGCGAGGCCGCTTCGACGAGAGGCGCCGAGCGTGTCGTCCCGCCTCTTTTCCCTGGGCGGCGCCGAGGTGTCAGTAGTGCTCTGGGGCTAATGGGAGTTGGTCCCTTGCGCCCTAGAGGGGGTGCTGAGCGGCTTCCTAGGGTTGCGGACGCATGCTCTCGTCCATCAACCGACCAGGGGGGAAACATGAACCACAGGAAGATCGCGCCCGTCGTGCTCGGGACGGGCATCGCCCTGACCGCGCTCGCCGCTCCCGCCGTCGCCTCGGCCGACACCGCGCCGGCCGGGACGGTCACGGTCCAGGCGAAGCACAGCAAGTCCGCGAAGTGCACGACGCCCAAGGGCAAGAAGATCAACATTTCGTGGGGCGACGGCAACGTCTCCACCAAGGTGTACTACAACAACCACTGCAACCAGACGCGCGGCATCGAGTTGCAGTTCATCACCGACGGCGGCAAGTTCACGGTCGAGTGCCACAACGCCACCGCCAAGAAGAAGAGCAGCGCGAAGTACGGGCACAGCATGCCGAACAAGGTGTCGATCCTGAAGGGCAAGTGCCCGAAGAAGTGACCTGACACCGCGCGGACGGGGCCGCGCCGCCGTGGGCGGCGCGGCCTTCCGCCGTCCAGGGGCTCAGGCGGACGGGTGGCCGGGTTCGTTGAAGATCCGGGCGTAGAGGTCGTCGACGACCCGCGCCTGGCGCGGGCCCATCGTGCTGTAGCCCTCCAGGACCGGTGTGGAGTTCAGCTCGTACACCGCGTACCGCTCGGAGGGGCCCGGCGGCGCCGAGAGGTCCGCGCAGGCCAGGTCCACGCCGGCGAACCGCAGGCCGGCGTAGCGGGACGCGGCCGTCGCCAGGTCGGCCCAGGCGGGCGCGGTGGCGGCGGTGACGTCGCGCTGGTCCGAGCCCGTCGGCAGGTTCGAGATGTCGATGAGCCGGACGGTCTCGCCCGCCGCCGGGACGTCGGTGAACGCCCGTCCCTCCCGGCGCAGCCTCGCCTCCATCTGCTCCCCGTACACCTCCGCCCGGGGGCGCATGCCCGCCGCGCGCAGTTCCCCGTCGCGGGCTGCGAGCAGGTCGCGCAGCGAGCGCCGCCCGTCGCCGGTGACGGCCAGCGGGAACCGCAGCGTCGCGTACACCAGCGTCCCGTCCAGGACGACGAGGCGGTGGTCGGGGAGGTCGACGAACTCCTCGACCAGGAACGCGGTGATGCCGTCGCGCCCGTACCGGCCGACGGTGCGCTCGACGTCCTCCTCGGTGTCGCACCGCCACACGCCGATGCCGCGCTGCCCTTCGGCCGGTTTCAGCACGACCGGGAACCCGGGCCCGTCCCGGACGTAGGCGATCACCCGGGCGACCGCCGCGGCGGCGTCCAGGGCGGAGCCGCGCCGGGCGGCCGCGAACGGGTTCCCGCGTCCGGCGAGGCGGAACCCGGTCCCCTCGGGGCACCGCACCCCCGCGCGGCCCAGCAGCCACCTGGTGTCGATCTTGTTGAGGGCGGCGGCGTGCGCGGACGCCGCGTTGATCCCGGTGTCGCTGCCCCGAGTGACGCGGACCGACCCGTCCCGGTAGGTGATCGCGGCCATGTACCCGTGGCCCGGCTCCGCCTCCACCGAGCGGACCCGCGGCAGGCGCCCGGCGCGGAACAGCTCCAGCAGCGTGCGCGTGACGAAGTGGACGTCGGCGTCCCCCGGCATGGCCCCCCGATCACCCGGTCCCCTGGACGTGCGGCCCGCGCCGCACGTCGCGCCGGCCCGTCCGGGAACCCTATCGCCGCCCCTGTCCCCCGGCGGCCCGGCACTAAAGGGACGATCCACCACAAATGATCTGCGATCATGACAGTCCGTGTCCGGTGCGGCGGCACCCCCGCCTCCGGGCCGGTACCGACGGCATCACCTCGCACATCGAGCACGGAGGGCACACGATCGTGGACGTCGAGCGGACCGCGCTGCCCGGCATCGGCCTGCAGCACGTACTGACCACCGAACGCGGCCGCCAGATCGGCGTCATCTCCCACCGCAGCGGGCGCCGCGACATCGTCGTCTACGACCGCGAGGACCCCGACAGCTGCGCCGTCACCCTGCCGCTCACCGCCGAGGAGGCCAACGCGATCGCCGAGCTCCTCGGCACCGGCCGCGTCGTGGAGCGCCTCGCCGAGCTGCACCGCCAGGTCGAGGGCCTCGTCACCGAGCAGCTCCCGATCGCCCCCGGCTCCCCCTTCGCCGGGCGCACCCTCGGCGACACCCAGGCCCGCACCCGCACCGGCGCCTCCATCGTCGCGGTCGTCCGCGACCGGCAGGTCATCGCCAGCCCCCGCCCCGACTTCGTGTTCGCCGTCGGCGACATCGTCGTGGCCGTCGGCACCGGCGAGGGCACCGCCGCGGTCGCGCGGATCCTGAGCAGCGGCTGACCGCATGCACTCCACCCTCCAGCTCATCGAACTCGGCGCCATCATCCTCGCCCTCGGCCTGCTCGGCGCCACGGCCGTCCGCTTCTCGGTCTCCCCCATCCCGCTCTACCTGATCGCCGGGCTCGCCTTCGGCGCCGGCGGCGTCTACCCGCTCACCACCAGCGAGGACTTCGTCTCCACCGGCGCCGAGGTCGGCGTCATTTTGCTGCTGTTCACCCTCGGCCTGGAGTACACCGCCGACGAACTCGTCGGCACGCTCCGCACCTCCGCGCCCGTCGGCCTGGCCGACCTCGTCCTCAACGCCGCGCCGGGCGTCGCCGCCGCCCTCCTCCTCGGCTGGGGACCCGTCGCCGCGATCGCCATGGGCGGCATCACCTACGTCACCTCGTCCGGCATCACCGCCAAGGTCATCGGCGACCTCGGCTGGCTCGGCAACCGCGAGACCCCGGCGGTCCTGTCGGTCCTGGTGTTCGAGGACCTGGCCATGGCCGCCTACCTGCCCATCCTCACCACCCTCCTCGCGGGCGCCGGGCTGCTCGGCGGCGCCGTCGCGCTCGCCGTCGCGGCCGCGACCATCACCGTCATCCTGCTCATCGCCCTTCGCCACGGCGCCCTCGTCGAGCGGTTCGTCGCCAGCCCCAGCGAGGAGGTGCTCCTCCTCAAAGTCCTCGGCCTCACCCTCCTCGTCGCCGGCGTCGCCCAGCAGCTCCAGGTGTCCGCGGCCGTCGGCGCCTTCCTCGTCGGCATCGCCCTGTCCGGCAGCCTCGCGCACACCGCACAGAAGCTCCTCGCCCCGCTCCGCGACCTCTTCGCCGCCGTCTTCTTCGTCTTCTTCGGCCTCCGGACCGACCCCGCCGACCTCCCGCCCGTCCTCGCGGTGGCCGCGCTCCTCGCCGCCGCCGGGATCGCCACCAAGCTCGCGACCGGCTGGCTCGCCGCGCGCCGCGCCGGCATCGCCCCCACCGGCCGCCTCCGCGCCGGCGCCGCGCTCGTCCCCCGCGGCGAGTTCAACATCGTCATCGCCGGCCTCGCCGTCGACGCCGGCACCAACGCGCGCCTCGGCCCGCTCGCCGCCGCCTACGTCCTCATCCTCGCCGTCACCGGCCCCCTGCTCGCCCGAGGCACCGAACCGCTCGCCCGGACCCTGCGCACGCGCCGCGCCGCCCGCCAAGCGGCCCGCACCCCCGTCTCGGACGTGTCCAAGACGGGAACTCCCTCGGACCACCCGTCAGGCGCCGGGATCACGGCACCCGCAGGCGGTCGGCCGTCCACCATTGGGGACGCGACGCCCGCGGACCCCGGCGCGCAGGCACCCGGCAGCACCGGTCACCCCGGCACCCGCCCCCGCAGCTGACCCCGACGACCGGCAAAGCACCGGCGGATCAAAGGGCGGGCAGGCGAGGTGGCCCAACCCCGGGGTCAGGCGAGGCAGGTCAGGCGGCGGGTCAGACGGCGGGAGGCTGGCAGGTGGGGCACCAGAACAGGTTCCGTCCCGCGACCTCCACGGTCCGCACCTCGGTCCCGCACACCAGGCACGGCTGCCCGGCGCGCCGGTACACGTACACCTCGCCGCCGTGGTCGTCGACGCGCGGCGGACGGCCCATGGCCTCCGGCGTGTGCTCGGGCCGCACCGTGTCGATGCGGCCGACCCGCACGCCCTCGGCCATCAGCAGCACCAGGTCGTCCCAGATCGCCCGCCACTGCTCCGGGGCCAGGCGGAGCCCGGGCAGCCGCGGGTCGATCCCCTGCCGGTACAGGACCTCCGCGCGGTAGATGTTCCCGGGCCCGGCGACGACCGACTGGTCCATCAGCAGCACCGCGATCGGCGTCCGCGTCCGCGAGATCCGCCGCCACGCCACGTCCGGATCGCCGTCCGCGCGCAGCGGGTCGGGGCCCAGCCGGTCCCGCAGCCGCTTCACCTCCCCGGGCTCCAGCAGCTCGCACGCGTTCGGGCCGCGCAGGTCGGCGTACCCGTCCGGGCCCTCCAGGCGCAGCCGCACCAGGCCCACCGGCTCCGGCGCCGGGACCGGCCCGAACTGGTACTTGCCGTAGATCCCGAGATGGACGTGCAGGACCCGCTCGTCCTCGAATCCCAGAAGCAGGTGCTTGCCGTGCGCGTCGGCGTGCTCCAGCACCCGCCCGTCCAGGACGCGCGCCCCCTCGGCGAAACGGCCCTGCGGGCTTGCGGCGGCAACGGAACGGCCGCCGAACACCCGCTGGTGCTCGGCGGCCAGGCGATGGATCGTGTGACCTTCAGGCATGACCCCGCCAGCATAGGCCGATCACGCCCCGCCCCGGACCCGCTCGGCCCTGGACCCGGTCAGTCCCGCGGCGGCGCCCCCACCTCGTCCATGTGCCGCAGCGCCAGACGGTACGACTCCACCAGGCCCGTCTCCGTGTACGGCAGCCCCAGCGCCGCGCAGTGGCGCCGCACCAGCGGCCGCACCCGGCGCAGGTTGCACCGCGGCGCGTTCGGGAACAGGTGGTGCTCCACCTGGTAGTTCAGTCCGCCCATGAACCAGTCGGTCACCGCGCCGCCCCGCACGTTCCGCGACGTCAGGACCTGGCGGCGCAGGTGCCCCCACCGCTCCCCCGGCTCCGGCATCGCCATGCCCTTGTGGTTCGGCGCGAACACGCTCCCCAGGTGGACGCCGAACACCGCGTGCTGCACCAGCAGCAGCGCCACCGCCTTGCCCGGCGACAGCAGCGCGAACGCCAGCGCCAGGACGCCCACCGCGTGCAGCGCCAGCAGGCCGCCCTCCACGAGCCGGTCACGGCGCGGCCGCCCCCGCAGGTACAGCGCGCTGTTGACCTTCAGGTTCAGGCCCTCCAGCGTCAGCAGCGGGAAGAACAGCCACGCCTGGTGCCGCGCCACCCACCGCAGCGGGCCGCGCTTCCCTGCTGCCTGCTCGCGCGTCCACGACAGCACGCCCTCCCCCACGTCGGGGTCCTTGCCGACGTGGTTGGGGTTCGCGTGGTGGCGGTTGTGCTTGTCATTCCACCATCCGTGCCCCATGCCGAGCATCAGATTCCCCAGCACGAGCCCCAGCAGCCGGTTCGCCCGCGCCGAGCGGGCGATCTGCCGGTGCCCGGCGTCGTGCCCGAGGAACGCCGTCCGCGCCGCCAGCACCGCCAGCGGGACGCCCAGCAGCACCGCCCACCACGAGGCGCCCAGCACGCCGACCGCGGCCCACACCGCCGCCGTCCCGGCGAGGTTGAGCCCGATGGCCCGCGCGTAGTAGCCGGTCCGCCGCTCCAGCAGCCCGCTCGCCCGCACCTCCCGCGCCAGCGGCGTGAACTCGCTCCCGGCCTCCCCGCCGGACGGCCGAGGACCGGCGGGACCGGGAGGACCGGCGTCGGGCGAGGCGGGCGGCACGTCGAGGATCGCGGGCATGCGGGCTCCAACCGTGAGCGGGCGAGGTGGCCGAGCGGCCACTCCGAAGCTATGGAGCCGGCCATCGGACGGTCGCCACGCTGCGGGGCCAACCCCCGTCTGGCTCGCAGGTCCCGGTCGCCGCGGTTCCGGGTCCCTCCACCGGGCGACCGCGCTCTGGACGGCCTCACCCGCCGATCGGACCCGCCTCCCTTTCGCAACCTTCACCAACAAGGACAGACAGGGACCCTGAGGAAAAGAACGTTCATGTCCGCCATATAGGCTCACAAGTCATGAGCGAACGCACTCGGTGGATCGACCTGGCCGGCGCGGCCAACGTCCGCGACCTCGGCGGCCTTCCCACGGCCGACGGCCGCACGACACGATGGGGACGGGTGCTGCGCTCGGACAACCTGCAAGACCTCACGGTCGCCGACACCCGCCTCCTCCTCGACGAGTACGGGCTCAAGAACGTCATCGACCTGCGCAGCGACGCCGAGGTCCGCCTTGAGGGGCCCGGGCCCCTGACCCGTGTCCCCTCCGTGACCGTCCACCGGCTCTCCCTGTTCGCCGAGGGCGGCCGCCACACCGACGTCACCGCCGACGTCACCGCCGACGTCGACAAGGCCCTCCCCTGGCAGGGCCAGTCCGCCGACGGCCCCGAGCAGGACCGTTCCATCGGTCACTACCTGGGATATCTCGACGACCGGGCCGACTCGATCGTGGCCGCGCTGCGGGTGATGGCCCGCACCGACGGGTCCGCCCTGGTCCACTGCGCCGCCGGCAAGGACCGGACCGGCGTCGTGTGCGCGCTCGCCCTGGAGGTCGCCGACGTCACCCGCGAGGCCATCGTCGCCGACTACGCCCAGAGCGGCGACCGGCTGGAGGCCATCCTGCGCCGCCTGCGCGCCAGCGACACCTACGCCGCCGACCTCGACTCCCGTCCGGCCGACACCCACCGTCCCCAGCCCGCGACCATGGAGAAGTTCCTCGCGCGGGTGGACGAGCAGTTCGGCGGTCCGCTGGCGTGGCTCGCCGGCAACGGCTGGACCGACGAGGACACCGCCGCCCTCCGCGACCGCCTCCTCAGCTGACCTCGCGGGTCTCGTCCGCCCCACCGGGTCGCTGGCCTCACTGACGTCCACCCGCTCAGCCGACCCCATCCCCCGCGCTGTCCGGGCCAACTCGCGCCGACCAGTCCCTGGCCGGTCGCATCGCGCGTGGTCGGACGATCCTGGCCTGCCTGCGGACACCCCCACTCGCGGCCGAACACGGGGTGAGTCGCATACTCCGGCTGATCACGTCGGCTCGGGCTCGGTATGCCGCTCTCGCAGTTCGCTCCGTCACGGTATGTGGTGACTGCATCACGCCCGGCGCCTTTACGCAGTAATTTGGTAACTACAACTCTTGTCCGGCTATGGGCGTTTTGACCGTCAGTGGGTGAGGAGGGCGCGGACGGCGGCGTGGGCGGCCTTGCGCATCTCGGCGTGCAGGACGGCGTTCTGGTCGCGGTCGGTGCGGGCCTCGATGATGCGGAGGCCCTCCCCCGCGATGGCCTTGGGCAGGTCGGCGGCGGCGTCCAGGCGGCGGTACGGGATGCCGTTGGCGGCCGCGACGGACTCCAGGTCGACCTGGTGGGGGGTGCCGAAGACGCGCTCGAAGGGGCCGTGCAGGGCCGCCTGCGGGAGCAGCGAGAAGATACCGCCGCCGCGGTTGTTGACCACGATGATCGCGAGGTCGGGGCGGCGGTCGTGCGGGCCGAGGATCAGGCCGTTCTGGTCGTGCAGGAAGGCGAGGTCGCCGAGCAGGGCGTAGGAGCGGCCGCTGTGCACCAGGGCCGCGCCGATCGCGGCGGAGACCAGGCCGTCGATGCCGCTGGCGCCGCGGTTGGCCATGATCCGGATGCCGCGGCGGGGGCGCATGACCTGGTCCAGGTCGCGGATGGGCATGCTCGCCGCCGAGAACAGCAGCGATCCGCCGGGCAGGGCGGCGACGAGGTCGCGGGCCAGGCGGGGTTCGGTGACGTCGGGGACGGCGTCGAGGACCTGGTCCACGGCGGCCGCGGCGGCGAGGTCGGCGGCGCGCCAGGACTTCAGCCAGCCGTCGTCGCCGGAGACGA
Organism: Actinomadura fibrosa; assembly: GCF_900659615.1. GTDB lineage: Bacteria > Actinomycetota > Actinomycetes > Streptosporangiales > Streptosporangiaceae > Spirillospora > Spirillospora fibrosa. Next base: position 12,234 of record NZ_CAACUY010000192.1, read on the forward strand.
CGGGGATCTCGACCTCGGGCGCGACCTGTGTGGCCGAGCGGACGGGGTCGGGCCAGTGCGCGAGGTCGGGGGCGAGGACGATGTGCTCCTCGGCACGGCGGAGCAGGGACAGCAGGGGGCGGGAGAGTCCCGGTTTGCCGAGGGTGACGACGACGTCGGGACGGTGCCGCTCCACGAACTCGGGCACGCCCAGCAGGAAGTGGTGGGAGGACAGCGCGTGGTCGCCGTAGCGGGCGTTGCCGTTGGGTTCGGCGAGGACGGGCCAGCCGGCCATGGACGCGGCGGCGACGTAGCGTTTGACGTTGGCGGCGCCGTCGCCGACGACGAGCACGCCGCGGCGGGTCGGGGGGACGTGCAGGACCGAGCCGGGGGTGGCGGCGCGGACCTTGGTCCAGGCGCCGGTGGCGTCGCCGTCGAGGGGTTCGCACCAGCCGTCGTCGCCGTCGGGGATGAGCGGTTCGCGGAACGCGGCGTTGAGGTGGACGGGGCCGGGGACGGGCGCCTGCGCCAGGCCCCAGGCGCGGCTGATCAGCGACCGCCAGTAGGCGACCATGCCGGGGCGGTTCTCCGGGACGCCGATCTCGGTGCTCCACCGGGCGGCGGTCCCGTACAGCTTGACCTGGTCGATGGTCTGGTTGGCGCCGGTGCCGCGCAGTTCGGGCGGCCGGTCGGCGGTGAGGACGATGAGCGGGACGCCGGACTCGTGGGCCTCGATGACGGCGGGGTGGAAGTTGGCGGCGGCGGTGCCGGAGGTGCAGACCAGCGCGACGGGGCGGCCGGAGCGCTTGGCCATGCCGAGGCCGAGGAAGGAGGCGGAGCGCTCGTCGATGCGGACGTGCAGCCGGACGCGTCCGGCCTGGTCGGCGGCGTGCAGGGCGAGGGCGAGCGGCGCGGAGCGGGAGCCGGGGGCGAGGACGGCGTCGGTCATGCCGCAGCGCAGGAGCTCGTCGACCAGGACGGTCGCGAGGGCGGTCGCCGGGTTCACCGGGCCACCTCGATGACCGCGGGGCCGTCCAGGTGCTCCTGGGCGAGCGCGGCGCGGCGCCGCCAGCCGTCGGGGGCGATCTCGTGGCGGCGCAGCGCGGCCTCGTCCGGGACGGGGCGGCGGACGTGGATCTCGCCGGCGACGGGCCGGAGCGGGTCGTGGACGACGTCGCCGTCGAGCAGGGACAGGGTCGCGAGGCCGCAGGCGTAGGGCAGGTCGGGCAGCGCGGCGGCGAGCGCGACGCCGGCGGCGAGGCCGACGGAGGTCTCCACGGCGCTGGACACGACGACCGGCAGGCCGCAGGCCTCGGCGACCCGCAGCGCGTTCCGCACGCCGCCGAGGGGCTGCACTTTGAGGACCGCGATGTCGGCGGCGCCGGCCGCGCGGACCTTCAGGGGGTCCTCGGCGCGGCGGATCGACTCGTCGGCCGCGATGGGGACGTCCACGCGGCGGCGGACGAGGCCGAGCTCGTCCAGGGTGGCGCAGGGCTGCTCGACGTACTCCAGTTCCCAGCGGTCCAGGGCCCGGATCATGCGGGCGGCGCGGTCGACGTCCCAGCCGCCGTTGACGTCGACGCGGACGCGGCCGCCGGGGCCGATGGCGTCGCGGACGGCCTCGACGCGGGCCATGTCGTCGGCGTCGCTCTGGCCGCGCTCGGCGACCTTGACCTTGGCGGTGCGGCAGCCGGACTCGCGGACCATGGCGTGGGCGCGGTCGGGGGCGACGGCGGGAATGGTGACGTTGACGGGGACGCGGTCGCGGAGCGGGGCGGGCCAGCCGTCGTAGGCGGCCTCGCGGGCCGCGGCGAGCCAGCGGGCGGACTCGGCCGGGCCGTACTCGGCGAACGGCGAGAACTCCCCCCAGCCGGCGGGGCCCTGGACGAGGGCGCCCTCCCGCCGGGTGAGACCGCGGAACCGCGTCCGCATCGGGATGGAGTAGACCCGCACCCGCTGACCCCCTGACCTGCCTGCCGACCCGACCACCGTTCGCCGCGGGCGCCGCGGTCGCGCGGACCGCTCAGCACGAACCACGGCAATCCGGATGGCACCGGGCGTTGAACCCCTTAGTAGTACCCCAGAGAACGTACCGGATGGGGATACCCGGTGCCGTACCGGCCCGTTGTCGCAGGTGGCCGTAGGTGCGCCGTGTCGCACCGCGGGCCCGGCCCGGAGGGGCGTGAGGTCACTGGACGAGGCGGGTGGAGGTCTCCAGGAGCAGGGCATGCGCAGGGGATGCGGGGTGCAGCGTGCTCACCCCGGTCGACCGTCCGGTCCGACCATGGTTCTCCCCCGGACCGGCGGTAGGGCGGGACGGCGGCGGGTAGACGAGGCGGGTGACCGGCCTCGGCGAAGAGGGTCGCCGCCGCCACCGACCGGATGGGAGACCGGATATGACCACCGTCGCCGACTACCTGCTGGCGCGTCTGCGGGAATGGGATGTCGAGAAGGTGTTCGGCTATCCCGGGGACGGCATCAACGGCCTGCTGGCCGCGTGGGGCCGGGCGGGCGACGAGCCGAGGTTCGTCCAGTCCCGGCACGAGGAGATGAGCGCGTTCCAGGCCGTCGGGTACGCCAAGTTCACCGGGCGGGTCGGAGTGTGCGCGGCGACGTCGGGACCGGGCGGGATCCACCTGCTGAACGGGCTGTACGACGCCAAGCTGGACCACGTGCCGGTGGTGGCGATCGTGGGGCAGACCAACCGCAGCGCGATGGGCGGCTCCTACCAGCAGGAGATCGACATGCTGTCGCTGTTCAAGGACGTGGCCGGCGCGTACGTGCAGATGGTCACGGTCCCCGAGCAGCTGCCGAACGTGCTGGACCGGGCGATCCGGGTGGCGCTGGCCGAGCGGGCGCCGACCGCGGTGATCATCCCGGCGGACGTGCAGGAGCTGGAGTACTCGGCTCCGGGCCACGCGTTCAAGATGGTGCCGTCCAGCCTGGGCGTGGAGTGGCCGGCGGTCTCCCCCGACGACGGGGCCGTCCGCCGCGCCGCGGAGATCCTGAACGCGGGGAGCAAGGTCGCGATCCTGGCGGGCGCCGGGGCGCGCGGGGCGGCCGCGGAGCTGCGGCAGGTGGCCGACCTGCTGGGCGCGGGGGTGGCGAAGGCGCTGCTGGGCAAGGACGTGCTGTCGGACGAGCTGCCGTACGTGACGGGGGCGATCGGGCTGCTGGGCACGCGTCCCAGCTACGAGATGATGAACGACTGCGACACGCTGCTCACGGTCGGGTCGAGCTTCCCCTACACGCAGTTCATGCCGGGACTGGACCAGGCGCGGGCGGTGCAGATCGACATCGATCCCAAGCAGATCGGGATGCGCTACCCCTACGAGGTGAACCTGGTCGGCGACGCCGCCGCGACGCTGCGGGCGCTGGTCCCGCTGCTGGAGCGCAAGGCCGACCGCGGCTGGCGCGAGACGATCGAGGCCAATGTCGGGCGGTGGTGGGAGACCGTGGCCATGGAGGCCATGGTGGACGCCGATCCGGTGAACCCGATGCGGCTGTTCCACGAGCTGTCCGAGCGGCTGCCGCACGACGCGATCATCGCCGCCGACTCGGGGTCGGCGGCGAACTGGTACGCCCGCAACCTGCGGTTCCGCGGGGACGTGCGGGGGTCGCTCTCGGGCACGCTGGCGACGATGGGCCCGGGCGTGCCGTACGGGATCGGCGCCAAGTTCGGGCATCCGGACCGTCCGGTGATCGTGTTCGAGGGCGACGGCGCGATGCAGATGAACGGCCTGGCGGAGCTGCTGACCGTGAAGCACTACTGGCGGGAGTGGGCCGATCCGCGGCTGGTGGTGGCGGTGCTGCACAACAACGACCTGAACCAGGTCACGTGGGAGATGCGGGCGATGCAGGGCGCGCCGAAGTTCCCGCAGTCGCAGACGCTGCCCGACTGCGACTACGCCGCGTTCGCCGCGAGCGCGGGCCTGCACGCCATCGTGGTGGACAAGCCCGACCAGATCGGCCCGGCGTGGGAGGCGGCGCTGTCGGCGGACCGGCCGACGCTGCTGGACGTCCACGTCGACCCGAACGTCCCGCCGGTCCCGCCGCACGCCACCTTCGAGCAGATGAAGGACACCGCCCGGTCGCTGCTGAAGGGCGACGAGGACCGCTGGGGGGTCATCAAGGAAGGCGTGAAGACCAAGGTCCAGGAGTTCCTGCCGCACCACGGCGAGAAGGCCCCCGAGTGACGGACCCGGCCGTCCGGTGAGGGCGCCGCCTATCGGTTGGAGGCGGGTGCGGGCCCCGGACGCGGGTCGTTACGGTCCGCCGTGAGCGGGCAGGGGGCAACGGGCAGGGGCAAAAGGTGCGGCACGGTCGAGCGGAAGGGATCGGGATGGGCCACAGGATCGGCAAGGACAGCGTCGTCGTGGTGACGGGGGCCAGCGGCGGGGTGGGCCGCGCCACCGCCGTGGCGTTCGCGCGGCGCGGTGCCGCGGTCGCGCTGCTCGCCCGGGGCGAGGAGGGCCTGGAGGGCGCGGCCGCCGAGGTCGAGTCGGCCGGCGGCCGGGCCCTGCCGATCAGCGTGGACGTCGCCGACGACGCCATGGTGGAGCGCGCCGCGCAGAAGGCCGAGGACGAGCTCGGCCCCATCGACGCGTGGGTGAACGTCGCGTTCTCCTCGGTGTTCGCGCCGTTCTGGGAGATCGGGCCGGAGGAGTTCAGGCGGACCACCGAGGTCACCTACCTCGGCTACGTCAACGGCACGAGGGCGGCGCTGAAGCGGATGATGCCCCGCGACCGGGGCGTGGTCGTCCAGTGCGGGTCGGCGCTGGCCTACCGCGGGATCCCGCTGCAGAGCGGATACTGCGGCGCCAAGCACGCGATCCAGGGGTTCCACGACTCGCTGCGGCCCGAGCTGCTGCACGCGGGCAGCAGGGTGCGGGTGACGATGGTGCAGCTCCCTGCGGTCAACACCCCGCAGTTCGACTGGGTCCTGACCCGGCTGCCGCACAAGGCGCAGCCGGTCCCGCCGATCTACCAGCCCGAGGTCGCCGCGTCCGCCCTGGTGTACGCCGCCGAGCATCCCCGCCGCCGCGAGTACTGGGTGGGGGCGAGCACCGCCGGGACCCTGATCGCCAACAAGTTCGCCGCCGGGCTCCTCGACCGCTACCTGGCGCGGACCGGGTTCTCCTCGCAGCAGACCGGGCAGCCGGCGCCCTCGGACCAGGACGCGAACCTGTGGTCGCCCGCCGACGGCCGGGGCGGACGCGACCACGGCAGCCACGGCCGGTTCGACGAGCAGGCGCACGCCGCCAGCCCGCAGATGCTGGCGGCCCGGCACAAGTACCTGCTGGCCGCCGCCGGGACCGGGGTCGCCGCCGGTGCCGCCGCCGG
>NZ_CAACUY010000193.1 GCF_900659615.1 Actinomadura fibrosa
CGCGGCCACCGAGAGCAGCGCGAACGCGTCCCGCGCGGCGGCGCCCGTCGCCCGCGGCAGGGCGGGCGGCGCCTCCAGCATCAGCTCGCCCTGCGGCAGCGGCGGAGCGGGACGCCGCGGGCGGCGCCTGACCAGCACGGTGCTCATGTGCCCATGCCTCCCCGCTCGTCCCGTTCGCCCCGCTTGCCCTACTCCCCGTCGCGCGGAAGATCAGGTTCGGGACCGATTTTAGGCGGGCCGAGAATCCGCATGGGGCAGGATGGGCGGCGATCTGAAGTCGTTGGGCGACACATGGGGACCGCGATGCATCCGGACGAGGACGACCTGTGCCGGGTGACGATCGCGGGCCCGCGGCGCCGGGTGGACCTCGCGCTGCCGGTGCGGACGCCGTTCGCCGACCTGCTCCCGACGATCCTCGGCTACGCCGTCGCCGACCAGGCCGACTACGGCGCCGGGCATGACGGCTGGGTCCTGCAACGCCTGGACGACACCCGCTTCCCCGAGGACATGACCCCGGCGGAGGCCGGGCTGCGGCACGGCGAGGTGCTCTACCTGCGGCCCGCCGACCGCACCTTCCCCGACGTCGGCACCGAGGACGTCGTCGACCCGCTCGTCCCGGCGAACGACGAGCGATCCGGCCAGTGGGGGCCGCGCTGGGCGGTGCTCGGCGGCGCCGGCGCCATGGCCGTCACGGCCGCCGCGGTGGCCGCCGTGTCCCTGCTCCCGGGCCCGCCCTGGTGGCCGCGGACCGTCCTGGCGGCCACGACGGCACTCTGCTGCCTAGGCGTCGGCGCCGTCCTGACCCGACGGCCCGCCCCCAGCACGACGAACGCAAGCGCGACAAACGCAGGCGCGGCGGGCGCTGGTGCGGCGAACGCAGGCGCGGCGGATGCTGGTGCGGTGGGCACGGCCGACGGCGGCGCGGGCGGTGGCGCGGACCGCTCGGGCGGTGGCGCGGACGGCGCGGACCGCCCGGGCGGTGGTGCTGGCGGTGCGGGCGGTGCTGGCGGTGCGGGTGGTGGTGCGGGCGGTGGTGCGGGTTGGAGTGGTGGTGTGGCCGGGGTCGGTGCGGCGGGTGCGGCCTATGGCGGTGTTGGCCGTGCAGGTCGGGGCGGTGGTGCCAGTTGGGTCGGCGGTGCCGGTGTGGGCGGTGGTGCGTATGTGGTGGGGGCGGGTATCGCTTTGTTCGCGGCGCCTCTCGCCTTTGTTGCGGCTTTTCACGGTGACGCCGGGGACTTCGGTTCGGCGGGGCCGGTCCGGCTGGCCGGGGCGGTGGCCGCGTTCGGCGTCGCCGCCCTGCTCGGCGCGGTCCTCGCGGGCGCGGTCCGGCCGGTGGCGGTCGGTACCGCGCTCGCGGCCCTCGCGGCCGTCCTCGTGCTCGGTGCCGCCGCGGCTTTCGACGGCGTGCCCGCCGCCGGAGTCGTGGCCGCGGGCCTCGTGCCGCTCCTCCCGTCTGCCGCGCTGATCCCCGGCACGGCGCTCTGGTACGCCCGCCGCCGCCTCGCCGCGGATCCGGCCGTCCCGTCACCGGTGGGAAGCGGCGCGAACGAGGGCCCGCCCGGTGGCCTGACCGCGCATCGGCTGCGGCACCGGGCGACGCTCGTGAACCGGGCGACGACCGCCCTGCTCCTCGCCGTCGTCCTGGCGGGCCTCGCCGGGCAGAGCGTCCTCGCGTTCTCCGGCGGACGGACCGGAACCGCCGCCTGCGCGGTCGCCGCCGTGATGCTCGCCCTGCGCGCGCGTCCGTTCGTCCTCGCCGCGCACCGGATGGCGCCGCTGCTCGCCGGTGCGGCGGGCCTTGGCCTGGCGGCGGTCGGCGCCGCGGCGGACGAACCGCCCGACGCCGCCGCCCTCCTCGCCGCGACGTCCGTGCCGCTGATCGTGTCGCTCGGCGTGGCGGCCCTCGCGCTGCGCAGACGATGGCCCGTCCCCGCCCTCTACGAAACCGGCGGTTCACGCGCGCGGAAGAGGCTCCTCCTCGGGCTGGAAGCCGTCCTGACGCTGGCACTCCTGGCCTTGGCCGTCACCCTCTGCGCCACCTGAGAGCGGCATGAACGCGGGATGAGCGGCCCTTGAGCCGGGTCCCGCGGACTCTGAGGGCCCTCTCATCGCCGCGTCACCGCCCTCACACCCGGCGTCGCGAACCTGGTCGGCATGAGCGAACTGATCGAGATGACACGGGTTCCGTCGACGCACCAGGTCCGGACCGGTGAGGGGCGCGTCCCGCGCACGGGCGGCGCCGCCTGCCTGGGCACCGACCTCACGATCGTGGACGACCTGCGCGGCCTGGCCCGCCTCCGCCGCATCGCCCGCGGCGAGCTGATCCTCGCGGTGCCGTCACGTGGCGCGGCCGCCGCGCGGCGCGCCGCGGCCTGACCCCGAAAGGAAGGGAGGAGACGAGCCGATCATGACCATGCAGCTCACTCACGCGGACGCGACCGCACCAGGTACCGCGCCCGCGTTTGCCGGACGCCATCGGCGGCCGGACGGGACCGGCCGATCGCCTCGCGGAGCCAGGGCGGTCCTGGGGGCGATCCTCGCCCTCGCCGCCGTCCTGTACGGATGGGGCATCTCCGCCCAGTCCGCCAACTCCTACTACTCCGCGGCGGTGCTGTCGGGCACGAAGAGCTGGAAGGCGTTCTTCTTCGGCTCGCTGGACGCCGGCAACTACATCACCGTGGACAAGCCGCCGCTGGCGCTGTGGGTCCAGTCCCTCACCGCGCGGGCCGTCGGCGTCAACGGCTGGAGCCTCGTCGGGCCGTCCGTCGTGATGGGCGTGGCCGCGGTCGCGGTCCTGTACGTGACGGTGCGGCGCGCGTTCGGCACGGCCGCCGCGCTGATCGCCGCGCTCGTCCTCACGCTGACGCCGATCACGGTCGCGATCGACCGGGACAACAACCCCGACACGCTGCTGGTCCTCCTGCTGGTCTGCGCGGCGTGGGCGCTCCAGCGCGCCGTCGGCTCCGGGCGGCTGCGCTGGCTGCTCGCCTGCGCGGTCTTCATCGGCCTCGGCTTCAACACGAAGATGGCGCAGGCGTTCCTGGTGCTCCCCGGCTTCGCGCTCGTGTACCTGGCCTGCGCCTCCGGACGGCTCCGGCGCCGCGTCGGGCACCTGGCCGCGGCCGGAGCGGCGCTGCTGGTGTCGGCGTCGTGGTGGATGGTCATCGTCGACCTCGTCCCCGCGTCGTCCCGCCCGTACATCGGCGGCAGCACCGACAACTCGGCGTGGAACCTGGTCGTCGGCTACAACGGCCTCGGCAGGATCTTCGGCTCCGAGGGCGGCGCGGGCGGCGGCCAGGGCGGGAGCTTCGGCGGCGCCGCCGGGATCTCCCGGCTGTTCAACGACACGATGGGCGGCCAGATCTCCTGGCTGCTGCCGCTCGCCGCGATCGCCCTGGTCGCGACCCTGGTCGCGCGGGGCCGGCGCCCGCGCACCGACCTCGCCCGCGCCGCCGCGCTGATCTGGGGCGGCTGGCTGGCCGTGCACTTCCTGGTGTTCAGCCTCAGCGAGGGCACCTTCCACCCGTACTACACGACCGCGATGGCGCCCGCGATCGGCGCGCTGACCGGTGCCGGAGCCGTCGCCCTGTGGCGCGCCCCGCGCCGCCTGGCCTGGGCGCTCCCGGTCGCGGTACTCGTCACCGGCGGCTGGGCGTTCGCGCTGCTGCGCCGCACGCCGTCCTGGAACCCCTGGCTGGCCTGGACGATCCTCGCGTTCACCGCTGTGGCCGTCCTCGCCCTGACGGCCCGCGCCCTACGCACTCGGCGCCGGGGCGCGGCCCGCACGCTGGCCGTCTTCGCCGTGACGGCGAGCCTGCTCGCGTCCCTGACCGGTCCGGCGGCCTACGCCGTCTCGGCCGCGACCGGCACGTCGAGGGCGGGCGGCACCAACCCGACCGCCGGTCCGTCCGTCGCGGGCGGCGGCATGGGCGGGGGTCCCAGCGGAGGCCCCAGCGGCGGGCCGTCCGGTAAGGCGACCCGCCCGTCCGGTGCCCCTGCGGGCGGAGCGCCCTCGGGCGGTACCCGGTCCGGCGGCGGCCCGTCCGGTATGGGTGGGAACGTCAGCTCGGCGCTCATCTCCTACCTGGAGCGGAACCGGGGCGGCGCCACGTGGCTGCTCGCGGTGTCCAGCGCGCAGAGCGCGGCGACGATCGAGCTCCAGACCGGCGAACCGGTGATCGCCATGGGCGGCTTCACCGGCAGCGACCCGGCCATGACGGTCGCCAAGCTCCAGCGGTACGTCGAGGACGGCAAGCTGAAGTACGTCCTGCTCGGCGACGACGGCCGAGGCGGTTCGGCCGGCTCCGCGGTCACCGCCTGGATCAAGAAGAACGGCACCGCCATCAGCGCCACCGCCTACGGAGGCGGAAGCACCTCAGGCACCCTCTACAAACTGACCTGACGCCCCATCCCGCACGGAGCGGCCCGGTGACCACCATCACCGGGCCGCTCCGAGGGCTTCGGTAATTCGACCGAAAGCGGCCGGGGATATGCGCGGTGCGGGCCGTCCGAATAGGCGAAGGTTCTCCGCGGACGGGGAGGATGCCTGTGTACGAGTTCTGGTCGATGCTGGACGGCGCGGAGCGGCGGGATCTGTGCGGAGCGGGTCACATCCGTGTTTTCCCGGATTCTTGCGAACTGTATGTGCAGGGACATCGAACCGGGGTGATAATGGTCCTGCTCGACGCCCATGTGCGGGTGACGCGGCGCACCGGGAACGGTGAGGTGTGGCTCGCCTTCCGCGGTCCCGGGGACGTCATCGGCGAGATGTCGCTGGTGGACGACCGGCCGCACTCGGCGACCGTGGCCGCGGTGGGCGGGGGGCGCGCCCTGGTGCTCTCGCACGAGGCGTTCGACGCGGTGGCGCGGCGGCACGACGGGCTGCACCGGGCGCTGTTGCGCGTGGTCAGCCAGCGGTTGCGGTGCGCCGACGACGAGCGCAGCGTCGGTGACGAGAGCGTTCTGCTGCGGGTGGCGCGGCTCCTGGACCAGACCCGGCGGGACGCGGGGCCCGCAGGCGTGGTGCCCGTCCGTTTCCAGCACGAGATGGCCGAGCTGCTGGGGGTGTCCCGCGCCTCGGTGGTGCGCGCCCTCTCGAAGCTCCGGGCGGGCGGGATCGTCTCCACAAGGCACGGCCGCGTCACCGTCCTCGATCCGGTTCGATTGGGCCGCCTGCTGCCGGGTGAGCGCCAGAGCGCCTGACAATGGCCGGCCCGCGCCGTTTCGAGTTTCCCGGCTGAAACGATGTGCCTCTCACAGGCCATCGCTCAGGACACATCTGTGGCCGGGGAAACGGTTTCGGTGCGCTCGCCTACGAGAGGGAAGCCGCTCCGGCCGTCCGGATGGGGACGGACGGCGAGGATCTGGTGCACGCTCGCCTGGCCGGTCTGGAAGGCCAGCGAGCCGCCCGCGAGGTACAGCCGCCAGCTCCGCGCCCGGCGCGCGCCGACACGGTCCACGACCGCGTCCCAGGAACCGTTCAGCGCGTCCCACCAGGCGTCCATCGTGGCGACGTAGTGCTCGCGCAGCGACACGACCTCGCGGATCTCGAAGCCCGCTGACTCCAGGTGGCCGAGCGTGACGGGAAGCGCGTGCGCCGCCAGCCCCGCGCCCGAGTGCGACCGGACGAGGGCGGCGTCCCCGTCCGCGACCCGGCCGCGCGTGATCTGCTGGAGGAGGAGGCGGCCGCCGGGGCGGAGCCGCCGGTACAGGGTGGCGCAGTAGCCGGCCTGGTCGTCCCGTACGGCGTACTCGCCCGCCTCGATGGAGGACACCGCGTCGAAGGGGCCGCCGGCGGCGTCCCGGTAGCCGCATGCCTGGACGTCGGCCGAGCCGCGCAGCCCGCGCTCGGCGATCCGCGCGTCGACGAACGCGCGCTGGGCCTCGGAGTACGCGACGCCCGTGGCGCGGGCGCCGTAGCGGGCGGCGGCGTGCAGGAGCAGCGACCCCCAGCCGCAGTCGACGTCCAGGAGGTGCGATCCCGGTCCGAGGCCGAGCTTCCGGCAGACGAGGTCGAGCTTGTCGCGCTGCGCCTCCGCCGCTCCGTAACCCGGCGCGCGGGACGTCCAGTAGGCGCACGAGTACGTCAGCGCGGGGTCGAGAAGCAGTGCGTGGAAGCCGTTCGGATCTGCCAACGCCCTACCTCGTCGCTCGACCGGCACGGAACGGACACCGCCAGATCAGCACGGCGTCCGCCGGATCGGCGGTGGATCTGGACGTTCCTGGAATACGCTGAGATCTCCCGCGCGCCGCCGATGTCGTAGCCCCGCCTGGATCGGCGCCGAACGCGGCGGACCGTGCACGGCGACGCGGAGGAAGCGGTGTCCGAGGACGTGCGACACCGGCTCGGCGACGATCCCGAGCCACTGCGCAGGCGGCTGGCCGGCGAGCTGACCCTCCTGCTGTTCCGGCGGGAGCGGCAGCTCGGGCGCGCGCTGGACCGCGGCGAGCTCGCGCGGCGCGTGAACGTCTCCAGGAGCAGCCTGTACGCCTACCTCAAGGGCACCACGCTGCCGCGGACGAACGTCTTCGACCGGCTGCTGTCGGTGCTCGGCGCCGAGGCCGCCGAGATGCGCGAGCTGAGCACGCTCCGCGACACCATCGAGGTGGCCCAGCAGAGACCGCAGGGCACCGGCGCGGACCGTCCGGCCGAGCCGGGGCACGGAACGCCGGACGTGGCGCGGCGAGCCGCCCGGGTGCCGCTGCCGCGCCAGCTCCCGCCGGTCACCGGCCACTTCGCCGGGCGGGAGGCCGAGCTCCGCCGCCTGGACGGCATCCTCGACGAGGCGGACGCGTCGGCGGCCGTCATCGTCACCGTCGACGGCAGCGCCGGAGTCGGGAAGAGCACGCTCGCGCTGCGGTGGGCGCACCAGGTCAAGGACCAGTACCCGGACGGCCAGCTCCACGTGAACCTGCGCGGCTTCGACCCGGAGGGCCCCGCCGATCCCGGCGAGGTGCTGCACCGGTTCCTTCAGGCGCTCGGCGCCGCGCCGGAGTCGATCCCGGCCGGGCTGGACGCGAAGGCGGCGCTCTACCGCAGCCTGCTGGCCGACCGGCGGATCCTGGTGGTGCTCGACAACGCGGCCTCGTCCGCCGCCGTCCGCCCGCTGCTGCCGGGCACGGCCACCTGCCTGGCCGTCGTCACCGGGCGGAACCGGCTGGAGAGCCTCCTGGTCCGGGAGGGCGCCCACCGGCTGACCCTCGACGTGCTGCCCTACCGCGAGGCGCTGAGCCTGCTGGAACGGTGGCTCGGGGCGCGCCGGCTGGCCGAGCAGGCCGCCGCCGCGGACGAGCTGATGGAGCTGTGCGCCCGCCTGCCGCTGGCCCTGAGCATCGTGGCGGCCCGGGCCGCGGCCCGTCCGGACGGTTCGCTGGAGCGGCTCGCCGACCGGCTGCGGGACGTGCCCGACCGGTTGGAGGCGCTCGGCGCGGGCGCGGCCGACCTGGATCTGCGCAGGGTCTTCCAGACCTCCTACGCGCTGCTCCCCGAGCCGGCGGCCCGGCTGTTCCAGCTGCTCGGGACGCACGTCGGGCCCGACATCGACGCGCACGCCTGCGCCGCCCTGCTCGGCGCCGCCGCGCCGCCGCGGGCGGAGCTGGACGCGCTCACCGGCGCCCACATGCTGACCGAGCAGGAGGACGGCCGCTTCTCCTCGCACGACCTCCTGCGGGCCTTCGCGCGCCAGCTCGCCGACCGGCTCGGCGAGGCGGACCGCCGCGCCGCGGTCGAGCGCGTCCTGGACTACTACCTGTGCACGGCGATCCGGGCGGGCCGCCACATCGAGCCGTGCCGGGCGAGGGAGCTCCCGGAGCCCGGACCGTCGTGGGCCGGCCCGCGCATCGACGGCTACGCCGACGCGGTCGCCTGGTTCACGGCCGAGATCCCGACCCTGCACGCGACGATGGAGCAGGCGGCCGCGGAGGGGTTCCACGGGCACGTCTGGCGGCTCGCGTGGGCCGCGACCGTCTTCCTCCGCCGGACGGGCCGCCGGGACGAGCGCGTCGCGGTCCACCGCGCCGGGCTGGCGGCCGCCGGACGGGCGGACGACCGCGCCGTGCCGGCCACGTCGATGCGGCTGCTCGGCGACGGGCTGACCAGGCTGGGCGAGCACGCGGAGGCACGCGAACTGTTGGAGGCGTCGCTGGCGGAGTGCCGGGCCATCGGCGACGCCCGCGGCGCCTTCCAGGCCCACCTCTCCCTGTCGCGCCTGCACGACGCGGCGGGTGCGCACGCCGAGGCGCTGGAGCACGCCGAAGAGGCGCTGCGGTCGCCGGTCGGCTCCGGCGACCCGCTCGCGGAGGCGGACGCCCTGATCGAGGTCACCGAGCAGCGCGAGCGCGCCGGCCGGTGCGCCGAGGCGCTGCCGCTGGGGCGGCGCGCGCTCGACCTCTACCGCGGGCTCCGGTACGTGGAGGGCGAGGCGTACGCGCTCCGCACCATCGGACGCATCGAGCGGCGTCTCGGCCGGACGCGGGACGCGATCGTCCGCTACGAGCGGTCCCTCGAACTCGACCGGCGGCTGGGCGACCGCTTCTGGGCGGCGCACGTCCTGTCCGACCTGGCGAACGCGCACGAGGAGGCGGGCGAGCCGGGTCGGGCGCGGGCGCGCCGCCTGGAGGCGCTCGCGATGTTCGAGTCGATACGCCATCCCGCCTCGCGGGCGGTCAGGACCATGCTCGACGCGGACACCCCCACCCCGGATAGCGCCGGAACCGTCTCCACCGAGCGGCTGAACCGCCGGGCGGCGGGGCGCCGGGCCGTGGGCCGTCGGACCGCTGGACTGCTGAACCGCCGGACCGCTGAACCGCTGGACTGCTGAACCGCTGGACTGCTGAACCGCTGGACTGCTGAACCGCTGGACTGCTGAACCGCTGGACTGCTGAACCGCCGGACCGCTGAACCGCCGGGCCGCCGGGCCGCCGGGCCGCCGGGCCGCTGAACCGCCGAGCCGCGGGCTGCCGGGCCGCCGTGGTGCGATGGGCCGCTGAACCGCCGGGTCGCCGTGGTGCGATGGGGGGCCGTGGCGCGATGGGGCGCCGTGGCGCGATGGGGGGCTGCGGCGCGATGGGTGCCGTCCAGCGCCGTCCAGCGTTTCCCAGTTCCGCCGCCGCCCCGGCGGTGCGCCGTGGTGCCGTGGGGCGAGGGACCGGTCCGGCCGAGGACGGGCGATGCGGGGCGCTGACGCCGGCCGGTCCGGTCCCGCAGCCGACGAGCGCCCGGTCAGCGACGGTAGGTGCACCGTGCCAGAGCAGCGACGATCACAGCACGCCGAGCAGCCGGTCCGCGGCCGCGGCCCAGGTCCGCCGGTCGGCGAGCGCCCGCCGCGCCGCGGCGGCCCGGGCGAAGGCGGCGGCGCGGTCGGTCATGACCGCTGTGATGCGGTGGCCCCACACCGGGACGTCGGTCGCGTCGTCCTGCACGATCGGGACGACGACGTCCCGCGCCTGCTCCGCGGGCAGCACCTCCTCGATGAGCCGGCCCAGCCCGCTCCGCCCGCCGACCAGGGTGGGCGTGCCCGCGGTGATCGCCTCGTGGCCGACCAGCCCGTACCCCTCGACGAGGGACGGCATGAGCGCGAGGCTCGCCCGCCGCAGGTCCCGCTGGATCACCGAGGTCTCGGCCGAGTAGGCGCGCACCGTGACGTTCGCCGCGCGGTGCCCGATCAGGTCGAGGACCCTCTCCCGCACCGCGTGCTCGCTCTTCACGGGCGCCCCGCGGACGAGGAACTCCCAGTCCGCGGCGCCCGGGCACAGGGTGTGGGCGTGGCCGATCGCCCGCGCAGCGAGGTCCAGGCCCTTCAGCGTGGCGTCCGCCATCCGTCCCATGATCAGTATCAGCGGACGGCCGCCCGGCGGGGTCCGCGCCGTGCTTCCCGTGAGGTCGAAGCCCGGATCGAGCCGCAGAAGGCGGGGACGGCGCCCGTCCCCGTCGTCCGGCAGGTCGCGTTCCAGCCATTCGTGCAGCCGCGGCCCCACCGGCACGACGGCGGCCGCGTCCCGCGCCAGGTCGAGTTCCAGCCGGCTGCGCTCGTCGGCGCGCATGCCCGCGTCGTCCTCGCCGTCGAGCTTGTACCACTCGATGTCGTCGGGTGCCATGTGCACGAGGTGGAGGCGGGCCGCGCCGCGGAAGTGGTCCTCGACGAGCGCCTTGGCGACCTGACCGGTGATCCGGCCGTGCCCGACGACCATGTCGGGCTCCGCGCCCGGGGGGAGCGGAGGCCGCCGCATCAGCGCCTCCCGCTCGGTCATCCCGGGCAGCCGGCGGGCGGCGAGGAGCCGGACTCCGGCTCCCGCAGCGTCTCCCCGCTCCTCCTCCGACACACCGGGCACCAGGCAGTACACCTCCGCCCCGGCGGCGGCCAGCGCGATGCACAGGTACCGGTTCAGCGAGCTCAGACCGCCCCGCGCCGGAAACCACTCGTCGGCGACCACGAGCACTCGCGGCGCCCGTCCGGACGAGCGGAAGCCCACCGGCGCGCTCTCCGTCCGGGACGCCTCGCCGCCGGAGCCGCCCACGATCGGCTCGCCCGTGCCGGTGTCGCCCGTACCGGCCGGGCGCGCGCTCGGCGGGCTCTTGGCGCCGTACACGAGGTTCCACCGCCGGGGACCGGCCGCGTCCCGTCCGCCCGGCTCGGGGCGGCCTGCCGTGTCGCCGCTCATGCCGTGGCTCACCTCCCGGCGGACTCCGGCCGCCTCCGTCGGTTCGATCTGAGGCAATCATGGTCCAGCGGCGTCCCCCGCGGCAGGGAAGCGCGCACGGCGGGACGGTGCCGCCGATGACCGGGCCGCCGCGGACCGGACGGTCGACGCTCGGCCCGTTCCTGTCGCTGCTGCGAGCCGAGGAGCGGCGCGACCTCCTTGAGGCGGGCACCGTCCACGGTGTCGCCGCCAGGTCCCGGATCTATGCCGAGGGGCGCCGTTCCGCAAAGGTGGTCGTCCTCCTGACCGCCTACGTCAAGGTGGTCCGCGGGACACGGGACGGCGAGCGGTGGATCGCCTACCGGGGTCCGGGCGACATCCTCGGTGAGCTGTCCCTGGTCGACGGCCTCCCGCACTCCGCGACGGTCCGCGTGGTGCGCGCCGGCCGGGTCGCGGTGCTGTCCTACGAAGCGTTCGACCAGGTGATGCGGCGGTACGAGGGCATCCGCACCGCGCTGCTGCGGGTCGTCGTGCACCGGTTGCGCGAGGCCGACCGGAGCGACGGCGCCGCGCGGGAGCCGACGCTGCTCCGGGTGGCCCGGCTGCTCGGCCGCGCCGAGCACGGCAGCGGCTCCGGGGCGCTGGACGGCACGCCGTTCCGGTACCAGCACGAGATCGCCGAGATGCTCGGGGTGTCCCGCAGCTCGGTCGTCCGCGCCCTGACCGAGCTCAGGAGGCGGGGCATCGTGGCCACCGGGCACGGTTCCATCAGGGTCGTCCGCCTTGAGTCACTGGATGCGCTCCTCGCCGCGTCCGATGAGGGCGCGGAAGCCCCGGACCGCCCTCCGGCCGCCCTGCCCGGGCCTCGCGAGGCACCGGAATCGAGGCGCCGTGATCCCCGCTGAATGGCGCACGTGCGCCATTCGCCGACTCGATCCGGCCCGTCCCCGCGCGGCCTCGGCGACCGGCCGGCGCGGTGCGACCGAGGTGCATGGCGTTCCTGTGGCCAGCGGGGACGGAGGAGCGGCGCCGGGAGGAGCGCGCAGCGAACCGGGTCACGCCGGCGGTCGCCTCCGCACGACCGTGTTGACCGCGGCCGACCGGCTCCCGAGGGTTGTTGCAGTCCAGTCCGGCACGAACCGCCGGATGGCCGCTCACGGGCGGGGTCCCGGAACGCGATCACCAGGACGCGCCGACAGATCACCGCACCGAGATCACGCACCGAGATCAGCGTCACGCAAGCACCGTCACGCAAGCACCGTCATGCAAGTCACCGTCATCGAACGCCGTCATCGCGAGCGCGGTCACGGCGACGCGAAGGAGGGCCGTCCGGCCATGGAGGAGTATCCGGCGCCCGGGACCATCGTGGTCACCGACATCGAGGGCTTCAGCGCCCGCTCCGATCTGGAGCAGCGCCGGGCGCGCGAGGAGATGTACGCCTGGCTGCCGCGGGCCATGGAGCCGCTCTGGTCGAGCTGCTTCCACGAGGACCGCGGTGACGGCGTGCTCATGCTGTGGCCGGCGCAGGTGCCGAGGGCGGTCGTCGTCGCCGGCGTCCTCCGGCTGGCGGCGACCGCGCCGGCCGCCTCGGCGCCCGGCCCGAACCGGCTGCGGATGCGCGTCGCGATGCACGCCGGGGACGTCTACCGGGACGAGCAGGGCTTCGTCGGAGGCGACCTGAACCAGACCTTCAGGCTGAGCGAGTCGGAGCTGCTCAGGACGGCGCTCAGGCGGGCCCAGGGCGCGGTCGCCTACCTGATCTCCGACCACGTCCATCACGGGATCGTGCGTTACGGCGATCCGGCCATCGACCTCCGGACGTTCCATCCCGCCGTCGTCACGTCCAAGGCGGACAGGATGCGCGCCTGGCTGCACATCCCCGGGGAGGACGGCCTCGCCGCGAGGCTCGCCGCGTGGACCGGCCCCGGACCGGCTTCGCACGAGGAGGAACCGAGCGGCCCGCAGGTGCTGGGCGACCTACAGATCGGGGGCGACACAGTCCCGGGCGACAAGTTGATCGGGGGCGGCATCACCAATATCGCGCGGGACAACGCCCGGGTCGGCGTCCAGGGCGTCCACTACGGCCCACTCAACATGGGGGACGGCCCCGCCCGTGAGAACACGAACGCTCGTCGGCCTGAGGGGGAAGAGTGAACTGGGAGCAGGCGGTCTTCAACAACACCGCCAAGGACGGTTCACACGTCGGTGTCCAGGGCGTCTTGATCGGTGACAACTACACCTATGTGCTCAGCCAGAACGCCACACCGGCGGAGAGGCTGGCGAAGGCCAGGGCCTGCCTCGCCGCCCTGAACGCGGTCCCCGCGCGGGCACTGTTCAAGGAGCTCATCGCGGACGAGGGCGCGTCGAACGAGCTCTGCTACCACCTGGCGCTGTCCATCCTGAGCGAGCGGCCCTTCGGCGACCTGGCCACCGACGAGCTCCAGGACCTCCGCTACGCCTTCAGCAGCGCGAGGCGGAACCGCGAGGACCGGTGGTCGGCGCCCATCGAGGCGATCAGGAGCCTCGTCGAGTGCCGCCGCCAGCAGGAGCAGAACGGCGTCACGAGCCGGGACCAGCTCGACGACGCGGTCGGCGCGTACCGGCGGCTGCCGGAGAAGCGCCAGAACGAGATCCAGACCCACCTCGGCCTGGTCATGACGGGTGCCTCGCTGGACCGGCTCGAAGCCGAGTTCGCGGGACGGATCCGCGCGCGGCGGCTCGCCCCGGACCGCAAGGGCCGGGTCTGGAAGTTCTTCGAGCCCGTCCCGGAGCCTCCCCGCGCCCGGATGCCCGAAGCGCCCACGATGAGCGGTCTGCACGGGTTCATGGCCGCCTGCGGCGCCGTCCTCTGCACCGCCGGGCTGCTGTCGGTGCTGATCATCGACCTCGTCCACAGCCCCGGGTTCGCGCTGGCGGTGCTTGCGCTGCTCGGCGCGAGCGGCACCCTGGTGGTGTGCCTCGCGCCGCGCCAGTTCCCGTCCCGCTACCTCGCCGCGTCCGGGGCGCCGCCCGCACCCGGCGCGCCGCACGCCGCGCCGCCCGCCGATCCGGAGTTCGCGGCGTCCATCGAGGAGGCGGTGCGGGCGGTGTTCCACCGGCACTCCTGGCACGCCGGGGCGTGGTCGCCGTCCTTCCGCGCCCACACCCGCACGATCCAGGCGGTGCTCGCCCGGGAGCTCACCGAGCTCTACGCCGCCCCGCGGATCCAGCCCGGAGCGGTGGACTGGCTGATCAGGTGGCATGCCGGCCAGGCGTTCCGCCGCTGGCGGGCCGGCGAGCTGAAGAAGGAGGCGCACTCTCCCTTCGTCCCCCTCGGCTTCACGGCCGGAGCGGTCGGCTGCTGCTTCGGCACGCTCTTCCTCCTCGGCGGGATGGTCGCGTCCACCGGCGGACGCGTCGGGCTCTTCGCCCTGACGATCGCGGTCGGCGCGGTCCTGCTGGCCGCGAGCGGCGTGGACGTGTACCTGGTGCGGAGGCGCAGGCTGCCGGACGAGCGCGCCGCCGCCGCGCGGCGCCGCGAGGGGGAGGCGGCGGCCTACCGGAGCTGGTGCGCGGTGCTGGCCGACCGGCCGAGCGACATCGAGATGGCGCGCTGGCTGGACGACGACAAGCGCCACCTCATGGCCATGTGCCGGAACCAGTACGGGCTGTCCAACGCCGACATCATCGAGCACGCCGTCATCGCCGAGCCGGCGCGGGGGGCGCAGCGCGCCCGCGTCCGCAACGGGGTGTGGCGGTACACGGCCTACGTCCTCTGGGTGTACCTGCTGACGGAGGCGGGGGTGCGGCAGATCAAGATCAGCCTGGACTTCGCCACGGGCGCCCTCCGCAACCAGCGGCGCACCACCTTCCGCTACGACGCGATCGCGTCGGCGGGCGTCGAGGAGGTCGGCGAGCGCGCCGACGACGGGCTCCACATGATCGCCACCGATCCGGACGGCGGGGACCAGGGCGGGCCCGTGCGGCGCCGCCTCCGGCAGAGCTTCCACCTCGCCCTGGTCAACGGCGAGTCGTTCGAGATCACCGTGAAGAGGTTCGAGGAGCCCCCGCCGGGCCCGGAGCAGGAGGACCTGCCGTGGCTCGCGCGGCTGAACCTCGGTCCCTCCGGGGTCGTGAGCACCCTCAAGCTGCTGGAGGAGGTCGCGGCCGAAGGCGGCGAGCGGGTGCGGGCCGCCCGCAGGCGCCGGCGGGTGGCGTCCTTCTCCGACGGCCCCGGCCACGAGCCGCCCCGGCACGGCGCGGCGCCGAACGGCACCGCGGAAGCGAACGGCCACGGCTGACGCCCACGGCTGACACCCCCGGCCGGGACGTGCCCGTCTACAGCGGGACGGTCAGTCGGTGCCGGACTCCATGGCGGCGTGGTCGAGCAGTTCCTCCTCGCCGGCGCCCTTGCCGCGGGACGCGATCGCCTCGGCGCCGCCCTCGCGCATCGCGCCGATCAGGCCGGTCGAGGCGGCCTGCGCGGCGCCGATCAGGGTCGGGTGCTCGGTGCCGACCATGCCGAGGCCGGCGTACTGCTCCAGCCGCGTGCGGGAGTCGGCGATGTCGAGGTTGCGCATGGTGAGCTGGCCGATGCGGTCGACGGGCCCGAACGCGGAGTCCTCGGTGCGCTCCATGGAGAGCTTGTCGGGGTGGTAGCTGAACGCCGGCCCGGACGTGTCCATGATCGAGTAGTCCTCGCCGCGGCGCAGCCGGAGGGTCACCTCGCCGGTGACGGCCGTCCCGACCCAGCGCTGGAGCGACTCGCGGAGCATCAGGGCCTGCGGGTCCAGCCAGCGGCCCTCGTACAGCAGCCGGCCGAGCCGCCGCCCCTCGACGTGGTAGCTGGCGAGGGTGTCCTCGTTGTGGATCGCGTTGACGAGCCGCTCGTAGGAGGCGTGCAGCAGCGCCATGCCGGGGGCCTCGTAGACGCCGCGGCTCTTGGCCTCGATGACGCGGTTCTCGATCTGGTCGGACATGCCCATGCCGTGCCGTCCGCCGATGGCGTTGGCCTCCAGGACGAGGTCGACGGCGGACGCGAACTCCTTGCCGTTGATCGTCACCGGGCGGCCCTGCTCGAAGCCGATCGTGACGTCCTCGGGCTCGATCTCGACCGCGGGGTCCCAGAACCGGACGCCCATGATCGGGTCGACGGTCTCGATGCCCGCGTCGAGGTGTTCGAGGGCCTTGGCCTCGTGGGTCGCGCCCCAGATGTTCGCGTCCGTGGAGTAGGCCTTCTCGGTGCTGTCGCGGTAGGGGAGGCCGCGGGCGAGCAGCCACTGCGACATCTCGGTGCGGCCGCCGAGCTCGCTGACGAAGTCGGCGTCCAGCCACGGCTTGTAGATGCGCAGGGACGGGTTCGCGAGCAGGCCGTAGCGGTAGAACCGCTCGATGTCGTTGCCCTTGAAGGTGGAGCCGTCGCCCCAGATCTGCACGCCGTCCTCCATCATCGCGCGCACCAGGAGGGTGCCGGTGACGGCCCGTCCGAGCGGCGTGGTGTTGAAGTAGGCGCGGTTGCCGGACCGGATGTGGAACGCCCCGCAGGCCAGGGCTGCGAGCCCTTCCTCCACGAGGGCCGCCCGGCAGTCGACCAGCCGCGCGATCTCGGCGCCGTACGCGTCCGCGCGCCCCGGGACGGAGGCGATGTCGGGCTCGTCGTACTGGCCGATGTCGGCGGTGTAGGTGCACGGCACTGCACCCTTCTCGCGCATCCACGCGACCGCTACGGAGGTGTCGAGGCCGCCGGAGAAGGCGATCCCGACGCGTTCGCCGGCAGGGAGGGAGGTGAGCACTTTGGACACGAGTAGAAGTATATGCATACCTCTGCATGACCATGCAACGCCGGAACGGGGGTGTCCGGCGGGCGGGGTCAGGCGGTGACCGGACGGTCCGCGACGGACAGCGCGGTGACGGGGGTGCCGTCGCTCCAGGACCCCATGCTCTGCTCCTGGGCCGTCCCGTCGAGGTAGTCGCACCACGTGCCGGTCAGTGCGCAGGCCCGCGCCGCGTCCCAGAGCTTCCAGACGGCGAAGTAGTCGATGGCGTCGACGGCGTCGCCGGTGCTCATCCCGTGGACGGCGTGCAGGGCCGGGGTGCCGTGGGCGTCGGTGTGCACGAGCACGAAGTCCTTGTCGCGGGCGGCGATGCGGCCCAGGCTGTCCCAGACGTGGTAGCAGCCGTGGCCGGGGTCGGAGCGGGCGTACTCGACCGAGACCATGCAGACCAGCTTCGCCGAGGCGGGGACGCCCGCCATGGACGCGTCGAACTGGTCCCCGACGGGACCGCCGGTCGGCTCGTCCAGCATCACGGCGCGGGGCCGGGGCAAACCGAGCGCCGCCCAGCGGTTGGCCAGGTTGAGCGTGATCATGCCGCCGTAGGAGAAGCCGAAGTAGGACGCCTCGTCCGCCAGCGGCTGCGGGCGCGCGGCGTCCGCCCGCAGCCAGGCCAGGGCGCCCCTGACCCCGCCCGCGGCGGCGGCGAGGGGGTCGCGCATGTTCGGCGCGGGGCACAGCAGGCAGGTCTGCCAGCGGGGGTAGACCACGATGCCGCCGTGCCGGACCGTGTGCCGGATCAGCGCCTCCATCTGCGCGTAGCCGGCGTACTCGCCGTACCCGTGGGCGATCACCGTGACCGGGGCGCGCTGGACGGCCGGCGCCGCCGGGGCGAACACGTACCACGCCTCGTCGCCCTTGCCGCCGGACGTCGCCGTCATGCCGCCGTGCTCGTAGGCGGACCCGCCCGGCCCCACCGCGGGCTGCGCGGGCGGGACGGCCGCGGTGAGCGCCGGCGGGATCCGGTG
>NZ_CAACUY010000194.1 GCF_900659615.1 Actinomadura fibrosa
ACCCGCGGCGCGCCGGCGCGGGCCGCCGCGAGGCCGAGGTCGCGGCCGAGCAGGCGGCCGTGCGCGACGACGGCCGCGCACCCGGACCGGGTGATGATCCCGGCGGCCTCCGGCTCGGTGTAGCGGGTGCTGAGCGGGACCACGGCCGCGCCCGCGAACGACGCGCCGTAGGCGGCGACCGCCCAGTCCGTGCCGTTGGGGAGCCAGATGCCGACCCGGTCGCCGGGCATCACACCGAGCTCGGCGAGTCCGGCGCCCGCGGCGCGGGCCGCCTCCAGCAGGGCGGCGTAGGACGTGGTGCGGGTGCCCTCGACAAGCGCCGCCGCGTCCGGGAACCGCGCAGCGGCGCGCTCCAGCACTCCTGGCAGCGTGTCCGGTGCGGCGGTGAACGCGTCCATCCGGCCTCCTGGGTTCCTGCGGCCGGTCAGCCCACCGTGATGTCGCGGCGGGCCAGCCGCCAGCCCGCCGCCTCGCGCCGGAAGGCGTCGCGGTAGCAGCCCATCGACTGGAGGCGTGGAGCGGAGTCGGTGTCGACGTAGAACTGCCAGTACGACTCCGCGACGGCGGACGCGCCGTCCAGCGCGACCGTGACGGTGCTGATGACGTGGCGGCTGCGGCTCCCCGGCCCGGCGACGCCCTCGGCGCGCCGCGCCGCTCCCCCGGCCACGATCTCGGCGCGCCCGCGCCTGGCCGGGTGGCCCGGCATCACCCAGACGGCGTCCTCGGTGAACTGGGACCCGTAGTCCTCCAGGCTCCCCATGTCCGAGGACCGCGCGACGCGCGCCAGCACCCCGCGGATCTCCAGCTCGTCCCGGACGAGCCGCGCGTCCGGGCTCCCCGCGCCGCCGTCCCCGGCGTCCGGACCGGTCATGGCCGCACTCCCTCCCGCGGGCGCCCGGAGGCGGGCGCCGCCACCTTGTTGCAGAATGGATTTTATATATAAATTAACGGGACCTGCACGAACCGCCGCGGACCGGCGGCCGAAGGGAGTTCGCCCATGACCGAGCAGGACGGCGCGCGGCACGCGGAACGCATGTTCCCGGCCCCGGTCGACCACGGCATCGCGCGTCCCGACCGGGCGGTCGCGACGGTCCGGTCCGGGACCGACACCGGGACGGGCGAGGGCGGGGATTACCAGAACGAGCGCTGGTACCAGGGCAGCGGGCGGATCGGCGAGAAGGCGGTCGAGTCGATCGTCGTCTACCCGCCGACGCGGGGCGTGGTCGGGCAGGGCGACCCGTTCGAGCCGGTGAAGATCGGCGTGCTGATCGACATGGACCTCGGCCAGCTCCTCGCCGACCTGCTCGACCCGGTCATCCTCGCGATCGAGGACGCGCTCAACGAGGGCGTCTACGACCGTCCGGTCGAGATCGTCACCGTGGACGCCCGCGGCCTGCCGAGGGAGAACTACCTCAAGGTCCGCAAGGGCTACCGGAGGCTGGTGGACGCGGGCTGCGTGGTCGTCATCGGCCCGTTCATCTCCGACAACTCGGTGAACCTGCGCGAGACGATCAACGCGACGGGCGTCCCCTGCCTGGGCTGGACGGGCACGACGCTGTTCCACGGCGAGTACTGCTTCACCGTCGCCAACGGCGACATCCCCGTCGAGGGCGCCATGGCCGCCGCCTGGTGCTTCAAGAACGACCTCGGGAAGGTCGGCTTCTTCTGGGAGCAGGGGTCGTCCGGCGACCTGTACGCCGACTACTTCCGCATGGCCGCGCGGCAGTACGACCTGGACGTGGTCAAGGAGGTCCGCCTCACCCCGAACCCCCGGAACTTCCAGCAGCACCTGGCGACCATGCGGGAGCAGGGCGCCGAGGCGATCGTGTACATGGGGTACGGCTACTCGACGTTCCACTTCGCCGACGCCTTCAAGGCCCTCGGCTGGGACCCGCCCCGCTTCATGGGGACGGCGTTCATGTTCTACTCCAACTCCAACGCGTGGGCGGAGGGCCTGGAGGGCTGGCACGGCGTCGACCAGCTCGGCGAGGACGGCGCCAACCCGAACTACGAGGCCATGCTGGAGCGGTTCGAGGCGCGGTTCGGCCGCGTGTCCCGCAACGTCGTCGTGGCCCTCTCCTACGACACGGCCCGCGCCGCCGTCCACGGCATCGCGAACGCGAGGATCGCCACCCCGGAGGAGGTCAAGATCGGGCTGGAGAAGATCAAGTGGATGCCGTGCACCAACGGCGGCCCCGGCTGTTACATCACCTTCGCCGAGTACGACCACCGCGGCTACAAGGGCGACTTCCTGACCGTTCGCGAGCTGCGGGGCGGCGAGCTGCACTTCCGCGGCTACCACCGGCCCGCCTGGCCGTCGAACACCCGCTCGCCGCTGCTCAAGCCGGCGGACGGCTGACGCCGGTGGACCTCGCCTTCAGCGACGAGCACGAGGAGCTGCGCCGCGCCGTCCGGGCCTTCCTCGCCGAGACCTCCCCGGAGCCCGAGGTCCGCAGGCTCATGGAGACGTCCGAGGGCTACGACGGCGACGCCTGGTCGCGGATGGGCTCGCAGCTCGGCCTCCAGGGCATCGCCGTCCCCGGAGAGTTCGGCGGCGGTGACGGCGGTCCCGTCGAGACCGGAATCGTGATGGAGGAGATGGGCCGGGCGCTCCTGTGCGCTCCGTACCTGGCGAGCTGCGTCCTCGCCACGCGCGCGATCCTCGCCTCGGACGACGCCGGAGCGGCGCGTGAGCTGCTGCCCGGCATCGCCTGCGGCGTCACGATCGCCACCGTGGCCTTCGACCAGCCCGGATCCGAGGCCATCTCACCGGTCAGAGTGCGCGACTCCGGCGGACGGCGCCTCCTGCACGGGACGTCCGGCCTCGTCCTCGACGGAGGCACCACCGACCTCATCCTCGTGCTCGCGGACGGCGACGCGGGCACCGGCGTCTACGCGGTCTCCGGCGACGCCGCCGGGCTCACCCGCACCCCGCTGGAGACCCTGGACCCGACCCGGAAACTCGCGCGGCTGAAGTTCGCGGACACCCCGGCCCTGCCGGTGGGCGCGGCGGACGACGGCCCGCGCGTCCTGGCGTCCGTCCTGGACCACGCGGCCGTCGCCCTCGCGGCCGAGTGCGCGGGCGGCGCCCAACGGCTGCTGGAGACGGCGGTCGAACACGCCAAGACCCGCGTCCAGTTCGGGAGGCCGATCGGCGCCTTCCAGGCGGTGAAGCACGCCTGCGCCGACATGTACGTCGAGGTGGAGTCGGCGCGCGCGGCGGCGCACCACGCGATGTGGACCGCCGCCGAGGACCCGGCCGGCCTCCCCGCGGCGGCGGCGCTCGCGAAGGCGTGCTGCGCCGACGCCTACATGCGGGTCGCCACGGAGACCATCCAGGTGCTCGGCGGGATCGGCGTCACCTGGGAACACCCCGCGCACCTGTACTTCCGCCGCGCCAAGAGCTCCCAAGCACTGTTCGGCGACACGGCACACCACCACGAACAACTCATCCGCCACCTAGAGGCAGCGCCCCCCTGACCCGCGAACCCGGTAGCGACTATGCAGAGGGAGTCCTCCGAGAGTTTGTCGGCGGGCACCAGCCGGACGCACACGACGTTGCGCAGGTCCGCCAGCCGCAGCGGCCGCGGAACCCCCGCATGCCGGGCGTCCAGCGCCGTCCGGTTCCCGGCGTGTGGGCCGGGTCAGTGGCGGCGATCAGCGACGAGCGGGGTCGGTGGGGGGTTCTAGGAGGCGTTTTATTACCTTGCCGGTTTCGTTGTACGGGAGCGCGTCGCGGAACTCTACGTGGGCGGGGACCTTGAAGGACGCGAGGGCGCCCGCCGCCCACTCCCGTACCTCCCCGGCGGTCAGGACGGCGCCGGGGCGCGGGACGACCACGGCCTTGACCTCCTGCCCGAGCACCGGGTGCGGGACGCCGATCACGCAGGCGTCGTCCACGTCCGGGTGCTCGACCAGGCGGTACTCGATCTCGATCGGGTAGATGTTCTCCCCGCCGCGGATGATGAGGTCGCGCATCCGGCTCTCCAGGTACAGGACGCCGTCGACGATCCGGCCGTAGTCGCCCGACCGGTACCAGCGGTCGGGCGTGAGCGCCTCCGCGGTCGCCTCCGGGTCGCGCCAGTAGCCGAGGAAGACGCCGCCGCCACTGATGTGGATTCGCCCGACCTGGCCCTCGGGCAGCGGGTTCCCCTCCTCGTCGCGGACCTGCACCCGCACGGTGGGGGCCGCCGCGCCCACCGACGCGGGGTGGCCGTCCATCTCGCGGCCGTTGAGGAAGGTCCCGGTCCCGGTCGTCTCCGTCATGCCGTAGCCGTTGGTGACGCCCACGCCGGGCAGCTTCTCCTCGATCAGGCGGAGCAGTTCCGGCGCGAGGGTGGCTCCGCCGCTGCCGATCGACACGACCCGCGAGGTGTCGTAGCGGTCGAAGTCCGGATGCGTGAGCATCCGCCAGAAGTGGGTGGGGACGCCGGTCCACTGGGTGAGGCGGTGGTCGCGGGTGAGGCGCAGGGCGGCCTCCGCGTCCCAGCGGCCCTTGGGCGGCAGGACGAGCTTGAGGGCGAACATCGGCGCGTTGGCCAGCGCGACGCAGGCGCCCGACACGTGGAACAGCGGGTTGGACAGGATGGCGGCGCGCTGCTCGCCGGGCGGCGCCTGGCGCCGTCCGGGCGGCCCGGTCAGGGCGGCGACCGCGCCGCCGAGACCGCCGAACAGGCCGAAGTGCACGATGTTGCGGTGGGACAGGACGGCGCCCTTCGGCCGGCCGGTCGTGCCGCTGGTGAACATGACCGCCGCCGGGTCGTCCTCGGCGATCGGGACGGCGGGCAGGCCGGCGGGCGGGTCGGGCAGCGCCGCGGCGGCGTGCAGGTCCTCCAGGGGGACGATCGGGACGCCGCCGGACGCCGCCCGGGTGGCGCGCAGGCGTGCGAGGGGCTTGTCCGAGCCGAGGATCAGGGCCGGTTCGGTGAGGCCGATGCCGTGGTCGAGCTCGTCCGCCGTCCACCAGCCGTTGAGGCCGACGACGACGGCGCCGAGCGCGAGCGCGGCCCAGAGCGCGGTGAGGTGCTCCAGGCCGTTGGGCGCCGCGACGGCGACCCGGTCGCCCGCGCCGACGCCGTACCGGACGGCGAGGACCGCGGCGTACGCGGCCGCCAGCCGGTGCGCCTCGGCGAACGTCAGGACGCGGCCGTCCTCGGCGAACGCGAGGTAGACCGCGTCGGGCGTGCGCTCCGCCGCGTCCGCGAGCAGGGCGGGGACGTTCGGCGCCCGCCGGACGAACACCTCGGCGGGCGCCCCGAGCACGTCCTCGACGCGGCGCTCGAAGGGGGCGCCGGGCCCGGTCAGCATGGCCCGCAGCCCGTCGTCGAGCAGTGCGTCGCCCCGCCACTCCAGGGTGACGGGCGTGCCGGTGACGGCGGTGTCCTCGTTCACGGTGGTCTCCCTGGGCGGAGCGCGCGGCGGTGGGGTGGGCGGGCGCCGGGCGGTCAGCCCGACGGCAGCTCGCGGAAGGGCACCTCGCGGTCGGCCGCCCGCTCCCTGGGCAGGCCGAGGATCCGCTCGGCGATGGCGTTGCGCTGGATGGAGTCGGTGCCGCCGCCGATGCGCAGGCCCTGGGCGCTCAGCAGCCGCTGCTGCCAGTGGCCGCGCGCGGGCGCGTCCGGCCCGGCGAGCAGGGCCGCGGGCCCCTCGATCGCGAGGGCGGTCCCGGCGGCCTCGTGGGCGCGCCGCGCCACCAGCAGCTTCATGATCGAGCCCTCCGGGCCGGGCGGCGCGCCCCGGCTCAGCGCGGACCGCATCCGCAGGCCGAGGACGCGCAGGACCTCGTCCAGGACGTGGATCTCCGCGATGGCCTGCCGGACGAGCGGGTCGGCGTCCCGGCCGCGGGCGCGGGCCAGCGCGAGCAGCTCGCCCGCGGCCGCCCCTCCCCCGCCGCCGATCATGGCGCGCTCGCTGGCGAGGGTGGTGTGCACCACCGCCCAGCCGCCGTTCACCTCGCCGACGACGTTCCCGGCGGGGATCCGCACGGCGTCGAGGAACACCTCGTTGAAGTGGTACGACCCGTTCATCTGCCGGAGCGGCCGCACCTCGACGCCGGGCGTCCGCATGTCGAGCAGGAAGTAGGTGATGCCCCGGTGCTTCGGGACGTCCGGGTCGGTGCGGGCGAGGAGGATCGCCCAGTCCGCCGATCGCGCGGCGGACGTCCAGACCTTCTGCCCGGTGACGACGAACGCGTCGCCGTCGCGGACGGCCCGGGTGCGCAGCGCGGCGAGGTCGGAGCCCGCCTGCGGCTCGCTGTAGAGCTGGCACCAGACGCGCCGGCCGCGCAGCAGCGGCCCCAGGTGCTCGCGCCGCTGGTCCGGGGTGCCGTGCCGGATGAGGGTCGGGCCGACCATGGACAGCCCGACGAGCAGCGGCCCGACCGACACGTCGTACGCCGCCGCCTCCGCCGCGAAGACCGCCTCCTCGGCGGGCGTGCCGCCGCGCCCGCCGAACGCCTCCGGCCAGGAGATCCCGGCCCAGCCGCCCTCGTGCAGCCGGGTCTGCCACGCCTGCGCGGCGCGGACGCTCTCGGCCTCGTCCTTCTCGTACTGCTCGGCGGACACCGCCGCCTCGAAGTGCACCTGGGAGCGGACCGTCCCGGCGAACTCCGGGGCGTTCGCGGCCAGCCACTCTCGCGCCCGCACGCGGAACGCCGCCTGCCCGGGAGTGTCCCGCGCGTCGCCCGCGCCCATCAGCGGAGGCCCGGCGCGCGGGTGCCGAAGACGTCGGTCGCCATCCGCATCCCGAGCGAATTGGCGTCCCAACGCTTCCCGTCACTGCCGATGGTGGCGGCCTCGCGCCACCCCTCCATCAGATGGATCTTGTCGTGGATGGCCCGGACGACCTGGCCCGTGACGTGCTGAGCTTCGTCGCTGGCGAGCCAGGCGACCAGGGGCGAGCTGCCCGCGGGGTCCATCGGGTGGTACTCGTCCTCGGCCAGCTCGTCGGGCTCGAAGGCCTCCAGGTCCGCGCCCATTGTGGCGGTCAGCCGGGTCATCCCGCCCGGCCCGACGGCGTTGACCGTGACGCCGAGCCGGTACAGCTCCAGGCTCGTGGTCAGCGTCAGCCCGACGATCGCCGCCTTGGCGGTGGCGTAGTTGCTCTGCCCGAAGTTCCCGGACAGGCCCGCGCCCGACGTCGTGTTGACGATCCGGCCGGTGAACCGCTCGCCGGCCTTGGCCCGGCCGCGCCAGTGCCGGGCCGCGAAGTGCGTCATCAGCCAGGTGCCGCGGACGTGGACGCGCATCACCGCGTCGAAGTCGCCGGGGTCCATGTTCCAGATGGCCTTGTCCCGGGCGATCCCGGCGTTGTTCACGACGATGTCGACCCGGCCGAACTCGTCCACGGCGCGGTCGACCAGCGCCCGGGCCTGGTCGGTGTCGGCGATGTCGCCGTAGTCGGCGACGGCGGTGCCGCCGCGCCGGGCGATCAGCTTCACGACGTCGTCGGCGTCCTGCCCGGCGCCCTCGCCGCGGACGGTGGTGCCGAGGTCGTTGACCACCACGCGGGCGCCCTGGCGGGCCAGTTCGAGGGCGTGCCCCCGGCCGATCCCGTGCGCGGCCCCCGTCACGATGGCGATCTTGTCTTCCAGCAGTCGGGACACGGGTTGCCTCCTAGGGGTCGGTACGGTCGGCCGCTTCCGGGCCCGCGGTCAGGTCCCGAGCGCACCGGCCGCGCGGAGCCGCGCGATGTGCTCGTCGCCGTGGCCGAGCACCTCGCGCAGGATCTCCTCGCCGTGCTCGCCCGGCCGCGGGGCGCGGCGCCGCGCGGCGGGCGGCGCCTCCCCCACGACCCGCACCGGGAACGGGAGCTGGTCGGCGGCCAGCCGGTCGGCCGGCTGCCAGGGCATGCGCGCGGCGAACTGGGGGTCGGCGGGGAGGGTGGCGGGTGTGTTGACCGGCCCGATCGGGACGTCGTGCCGCAGCCCGAACTCCACCCACTCCGCGGTCGTGCGCTCCTTGAACACCCCGGCGAGCTCGCGCCGCAACTCCAGGTCGCCGCGGGCGTGGTCGGCGAGCCGCTCCCCAGGGCGGCGCTCGTACAGGTCGTCCCGGCCGGTCGCGGCGCAGAAGTTCCGCCAGAACTCCCGCTCGGACGCCATGAACAGCACGTGGCCGTCGGCGGACGCGTAGAACTGGTAGCGGACGCCGTCGGCCATGCCCGCGGTGCCGGGCGGGCGCCGCTCGTACCCGTCCGCCGGGTTGCCGGTGACCTCCGCGTCCGGCCGCGCGTAGGCCCGGTGGCCCTCGCTGCGCAGCCAGTCGAAGGCCGCCGCCGCGTCGGACTGCGCCACCTCCAGATGGCAGCCCTTACCGGTCTCGCGGGCCTTGAGGACGGCCGCGAGGATCGCCGCCGTCCCGAACAGCGGCCCCGCCGTGATGCCGATCGACGTGTGGTCGGGGATGGTCGGCATGCCGCCGGGACCGGGCTCGGGGGCGACCGTGCCCGCCCACGCGTCGTAGGCGATGCCGTGGCTCGGCAGGTCACGGTAGGGCCCGGTCATCCCATAGCCGCTGATCGTGAACATGACGACGCGCGGGTTCGCCTCGCGCAGCCGCTCGTAGCCGAGGCCCCGCCGTTCGAGGCCGCCGGGGCGCATCGCCTCGACCACGACGTCCGCCGTGGCGACGAGTTCGAGGAAGGTGTCCCGGCCCGCCTCCGTGCGCAGGTCGAGGACGATGCTGCGCTTGCCCCGGCTGATGTGCAGGTGCAGCAGCGACACCCCGTCCACGATGGGCCAGCTCATGGAGCGGATGTAGTCCCCGGACGGCGGCTCCACCTTGATCACGTCCGCGCCGAGGTCGGCCAGGGGCGTGGACACGGCCCCGGGCCCGAGCATCGAGCACTCCACGACCCGCAGCCCGGACAGCAGGTCCGGCCCCCGCCGTTCGGCGTTCCCGTCCACCGCACCTCCCGGTCCGACGTTTTGTTTATTATATATAAACTACACTCGCCGCAGGGAAGGGCGCTCCGTGGACGATCGGTACGCATCGGCGGACGGGCTGCGGGCGGAGGCGCGCGGGGACGTCCTGCGGCTCACCCTGGACAGGCCCGGGCACCGCAACACCCTGGACGACGTCTCCATCGCCGCGCTCATCCGGAACCTGGAGGCGGCCGCGACCGACGACTCCGTCCGGGCGGTGCTGCTGGCGGGCGCGGGCGGCGACTTTTGCAGCGGCTTCGACATCGCGGGACGCAACGCCGCCGCGCCGGGCGCGCCCAGGCCCCGCACCGGCAGCATCCAGCGCCGCCTCCCGACCCAGGCCAACCGCCTCATCCCGCTGCTGCTCGACCTCCAGCTCCCGGTCGTGTGCGCGGTGCGGGGCTGGGCCGCCGGCATCGGCGCGCAGATCGCGCTCGCGTCCGACTTCACCGTCACCGCCCGCGACGCGGTGTTCTGGTACCCGTTCCTGCGGCGCGGCTTCACCCCGGACTCGGGCAGCACCTGGCTGCTCCCCCGCGTCGTCGGACCCGCGCGGGCCCGGCGCCTGCTGATGCTCGACCGGAAGTTCAGCGGCGAGGAGGCGGTCGAGTGGGGGATCGCGCACGCGGCCGTCGGCGCGGACGAGGTGCCCGGCGCCGCCGAGGACCTCGCCGCCGAGCTGGCCGCCGGTCCGACCGTCGCGCTCGGCCTGACCAAGGCGCTGCTCAACGCCGCGCCCGACAACGACCTGCGGCGGCACCTGGCCGAGGAGGCGTACGCGATGGAGCTCAGCTCCCGCAGCCCGGACTTCCGCGAGGGCATGCGGGCCTTCGCCGAGCGCCGCGCCCCCGACTTCGGCGGCCGCTGACCCCCGCGCAGGTCCAGGCGAAGCGTCCCAGCGCGGTGTCCCGGCGCGGCGTCCCGGCAAGGCATCCCGGCGGGACGTCCCGGCGGGGCGTGGCGGCGCGGCGTTCCCGGCCGGGCGGCTTGGCGGCCGGGGCTGCGTGTCAGTCGGTCTTCCAGCGCGGTTCGCGCTTTTCGGCGAACGCGGCGGGGCCCTCGGCCTGGTCGGGGTGGCCCCACAGGCCCGTCAGCTCGGCCGCCCCCGCCTTGCACGCCTCCGTGAGACCGTGCTCGAACGCTCCCCACAGCGCCCGCTTGGTGGCGCGGAGCGCGGCGGGCGAGTTGCGGGCGACCTTCTCGGCCAGCTCCTGCGCCGCGTCCCGCAGCCGCTCCGGCGGGTCCACGACCTCGCTCACCATGCCGAGCTCGTACGCGCGCCGGGCGCTCATCCGCTCGTACCGGCCGACCAGGGCCATCCGCAGCACGGCCTCGGCGGGCATCTTGCGCATCAGCGCGATCGTCTCGATCGCGCTGACCTGCCCGACCGACACGTGCGGGTCGGTGAACGCGGCGTCCGAGGCGGCCAGCACGATGTCGGCGTCGGCGACGAAGTGCAGCCCGCCGCCGGCGCAGATCCCGTTGACCGCGGCGATCACCGGCTTGTCGATGCCGAGCTGCCACGAGGTGAAGCCCATGTCCCACGCCTCGACCGACGCGCGGTACCGCTCCATCCCGATCCCGTCGGTGGCGAGCTCCAGCACGTCGGCGCCGGTCTGGAACGCGGGGCCGTTGGCGGCGTTGACGATGACCCGCACCTCGGGGTCCCCGGCCAGCTCGGTCCAGGCCCGGCGCAGCTCGTCCCGCATGAGGTTGTTCATGGCGTTGCGCCGGTCCGGCCGGTCGAAGACGAGCCAGCCGACGTGCCCGCGCCGCTCGACCGCCAGGGTCTCGTAGTTCATCGCTCTCCCGTTCCGTAGCCCGCGGCCAGCTCGCGCCGCAGCACCTTGCCGATCTCGTTGCGCGGGAAGTCGTCGACGAACCGCACCGCCACGGGGACCTTGTAGCCCGCGAGGCTCTCGCGGACCGCCGCCAGCAGGGCGTCCGCGTCGGGGGCCTCGCCCGGGCGCGGGCGGACCCAGGCGACGGGCACCTCGCCCAGCCGCTCGTCGGGGACGCCCGCCACGCACGCGTCCGCCACCTGCGGATGCCGCCGCAGGACCTCCTCGACCTCCTGCGGCACGATCTTCAGCCCGCCGCGGTTGACCATGTCGGACACGCGGCCCTCGATCCAGAGGAAGCCGTCGGCGTCCAGTCGGCCGAGGTCCCCGGTGCGCAGGAACCCGTCCGCGAGGCGGCCCTCCTCGATCTGCCCGTCGCCGGTCCGGAACGACGAGCGGATCCAGATCTCCCCCACCTCGCCGGACGGCACGTCGCGGGACGCCTCGTCCAGGATCCGGACGGCGACGCCCGGGTGCGGGCGGCCGACGGCGCCGAGCTTGGCGTCGCCGAACTCGCGCGCGTCCGCGGCCGTCCACCCGGCGACCTCGCCGCCGAGCTCGGTCTGCCCGTAGGAGTTGAGGATCGCGACGCCGAACCGGTCGCGGAACCGGCGGGCCTGCGCGGGCGGCAGCGGCGCCGTCACCGACCGGACCATCCGCAGCGGCGCCAGGTCGGTGACGCGCGGGTCGTCGGCCAGCATGGTCATCATGGCCGGGGCGAGGATGGACGATCTGATCCCGAAGCGGCGCACCAGCGCCGCGAAGTCCACCGGGTCGAACCGGTCGAGGAGGACGGCGGGGGCACCGAGCCGGAACGCGAACAGCGTGTTCCAGATGCCCGCCCACAGCGCGAGGGAGGCGGGGATGAGGTTCGGCATCGGCGGACGGTCGCCGCGCCCCTCCCCCGCCCGGCCGCTGCGCAGCTTGGCGATGACGGTGTCGATGCCGTCGCGCACCCCGGCGTGGGTCAGCACCACGGCCTTGGACGCCCCGGTGGTCCCGGACGTCCGCACGATGATCGCGGCGCCGTCCGGCAGCGCGGGACCGGACGGGCGCGCGGACGCGGGGTGCGCCGTCCACGTGCCGTTCCCCTGGCCGACCAGGCGGGTCAGGCCGGGCGGCACCCTGTCCTCCTGCCCCGCGGAGACGATGACGGCCTCCGGTTCCGTCGCAGCGAGTTGGTCGCGGACCTCGGCGTCACGGAGCCGCGCGTTGACCGGGACGTACACGCCGCCCGCCAGCCACGTCGCGAACATGGCGACGACCGCGTCCGCCCCCGCGTCCACGACACAGGCGACCGGGCGGCGCTCGACCGGCCCGAGCCTGTAGGCCAGCTCCCGCGTCGCCGCCGTCAGCTCCGCCAGCGTGAGCGAGCCGTCCTTCCAATGGAGGACGGGATCTCCCGGCGGAGCGGGGTGCCGGGTGAGGAACGAGGCCAGCCCCTCGCCGGGCTCCTCCTGCTCGGGCATACCCTGCTCCTTCCGCGCCGCGGCCGGTGCCGCGCAGACCCGTCCTCCGGGGGTCCCGGCGGGCGCGGAGCCGGGGTCCCGGAGGACGGGGTGCCGGGCGGCGCGGACGCTGTCCGGCCGCCGTTCCGGCTCGTGACCGCGAGCCGGCGTCCTCATGCGCCTTCGAGGTGCCGCGCCAGGCCCTCGATGTGCTCGTCGGGGCGGCCGAGCATCTCGCCGCCCGTCCAGGCGCGCTTGTAGTAGAGGTGGGCGTCGTGCTCCCAGGTGAAGCCGAGGCCGCCGTGCAGCTGGATGTTCTCGGCGGCGACGAACGCGTACGCCTCCGAGCAGTACGCCTTGGCGATCGCGGCCGTGACGGCGAGCCCGGGCAGGTCCCGCAGCTCACCGGCGCTCCGCCCGCCGACGACGCCGGAACCGGCAGCGAGGCTGGACGCCGCCTCGGCCGCCGCTTGGGTCGCGGCCATGGCGGCGGAGCGGGCCGACTCGACCCGCACCAGCATCTCCGCCGCCTTCTGCTTGACCGCCTGGAAGCTCCCGATGGGACGGCCGAACTGCACGCGCGACTTCGCGTGCGCGACGGCCGCGTCCAGGCACCATGACGCGCCCCCGGCCTGTTCGGCGGCCAGCAGGGCGCGGCCCACGTCCAGCGCGTGCGCGAGGGCGCGGGCGGCGTCCGGCCCGGGCTCGCCGAGCCGCCGGGCGGGCACGCCGTCGAAGCGCAGCGCCGCCTGCTTGCGCGTGGGGTCGAGTGTCACGAGGCGCGTCACGCCGAGGCCGGGGGCGCCGGCCTCGACGGCGAATACGGCCGTCCCGTCGGCCGTCCGCGCGGGCACGAGCAGAAGGTCGGCATCCGCTCCGTCGACCACGAAGCCCGCCGAGCCCCGCAGGGCGAAGCCCGGCCCGTCCGCGACGGCATCGACCGTGGCGTTGTCGTGGACGGGACGCCCGTCCGGCGCGGCCGTCACGACCGTCGCGACCCGCGCCCCCGAGCAGAGGCCGGGCAGGTGCTCGCGCCGCGCGTCCGCATCGTCGAGCGCGAGCAGGAGGGGGATCGCCAGGCCCGCCGTGGACAGCAGCGGCGCGCACAGCAGGACGCGGCCGGCCTCCTCGAAGACCACGCCCAGCTCCACGTACGACATGCCCGCGCCGCCGAGGTCCTCCGGGACCGCGAGCCCGGCGATCCCCAGCTCGCCGCACAGGCGGCGCCACGTCTTCGGGTCCCAGCCGCGCTCGGTCTCCATCTGCCGCCTGACCTCGTCCGGCGGCGAAAGGTCGTGGAGCGCCTCGCGGACGGCGCGGCGCAGCACCCGCAGGTCGTCGGCGCCGCCGGGACGGTCGCCACCGGGACGATCTGGGGCGCTCACGGCCGCGCTCCGGCGAACCGTCCGATGGCGGCCTCGAAGGCGCCCTCCAGAGTGGTCGCGCCGCCGGGCGGGTCCGGCAGCCGGACGGGTCCGTGCTCGCGGCTCGGCAGCAGCACCGTCCCGGAGCCGGGCGAGGTGGTCTCGCCGCGCTGGTTGCGGGTGCGCAGGTCCAGGTCGACGGCCGGCCGCCCGCCCTCGGCGAGGTAGCGGCGGGTCACCTCGCCCTCCACCCACTGGACGTCGCCGACGTAGTTGAAGCGGCGGAACTCGACCCGCAGCCGCCACAGCCACGCGTCGTCGCCCATCCAGTCGGTGAGCGCGTGGATCATCCACGTCTCCCGCATCCGCCCGTAGTCGAACGTGGTCGGGTTGCCCGACCTGCGGGCGAACGCCGGATCCCAGTGGACGCGCTGCATGGCGTCGGGGACGCCCAGCTCGTCGCGGTGGTAGAAGCGCGGGATGCGCCGCCGGTTCTTGTACGCGAGCCGCAGCGGGGCGACGGCGTACATCCCCATGCCCATGCCGACGTGCCAGCAGACCATGTCGGTGACGGTCAGCGGCCCCTTGACCAGCGTGCCGATCGGGTCGCCCTCGCGGACGTCCTCCCACCAGCGGGGTTCCGCGCCGCGCGGCGCCTCGGCCGCGTACGCCTCGTCGATCGCGGCGATGCCGTCCTCGTCCCAGGGCTCGATGGCGACGCCGTCGTACTTCTTGCGCTCGCGGGCCTTGCCCCGCTCGGTGCGGTACATCATGCGGTGCTGGGCGCCGAGCAGCGTCCCGTCCCGGGTCTGGAAGGCCTGCGCGGTCCATTCCTGGACGCCGCGTCCGCCGAACTCGCTCGGCTTGTCGACCACGCCGACCAGGGCGGTGCGCCGACGGATCTCGTGGCCCGGGGCGAGCGGCGCCCACCACTCCCGCTCGCTCGCCGCGTAGAAGGCGTGGACGCCGCGCAGCGGGTCGCCGCGCAGCTCGTCCTGGCGGGCGAGTTCGGCGTCGCCGAGCGCGTCCTCGCCGATCAGGCTGTCGCCGCCGACGAGCGGCGGCGGCGCGATCACGCCCTTCCAGCGGGTGCCGGACGCGTAGCCGGGGTCGGACCACAGCGGGTTGTCGTCGCCGTAGGACCACGCGACGTGCCGGAAGGCGTCCTCGCCGGGCCGCCGGTAGTGCGGGGGCGCGGGGTAGGCCTGCGGGATCCCGATGCGGGCGCGCAGGCGCTCGACGCCCGCGTCGGTGATCGTGCCGGTGGCCACGCCGCTCACCCGCCCTCCCGGCGCGCGCGGGGCGCGCCCCTGTGCAACCACATGGCTATTTTATACAATATTGATTCCAGTGAACCAAGGGCGGGCGGCGAGGAGGCGGCGTGGACGCGGACGGCCTGCGGGTGGAGCGGCACGGCCCCGTCGGCTGGCTGGTCTTCGACCGGCCGTCGGTGGGCAACGCCATGGACGCCGCGATGATGGCGGCGCTGCCGGGCGCCTGGGCGGACCTGGACGCGGACCCGGCCGTCCGCGCGATCGTGGTCACCGGCGCCGGCCGCGCCTTCCAGACCGGCCTGGACGTCGCGCAGCTCAGCCGGGACCCCGGCGCGCTGCGGGAGATGTCCCGGCGGACGCGCCGCGCCGACCTGCGGCTGACGGCCTGGCACTGCGGCGTCGGCACGCCGGTCGTCACGGCGGTGAACGGGGTGTGCGCCGGCGGCGGCCTGCACTTCGTGGCCGACTCCGACATCGCCATCGCCTCCGACCGGGCCTCCTTCCTGGACCCGCACGTCAGCGTCGGCCAGGTGAGCGCCTTCGAGACGATCGGGCTGGCGCGCCGGGCGTCGTTCACCGCCGTCGCGCGGATGGCGCTGACCGGCGCGCACGAGCGGGTGGGCGCGGCGGAGGCGCTGCGGCTCGGCTGGGTGAGCGAGGTGGTGCCCGCCGCCGGCCTGCGGGCCGCCGCGCAGCGGCTCGGCGAGCTGCTCGCCCGCAACGATCCGGCCGCGGTCGCCGCGACGAAACGCGCGCTCTGGGACGCCCTGGAACGCGGGCTCAGCGAGGCGAGAGGAATCGACCGATGACCGACGAACCGGGCTCTCCCCGAGAAGGAGACTCCCGGAAGCCCCTGGACGAGGGCTCCCACAAGGCCGCCTTGGCGAACTGCGGCACGGAGGACGAGGCGGTCCGGGCCGTCCGGGACTGGATCGCGGCGGAGGTCCCGGCGGCCTGGCGCGAGGCGGCCGAGCGGGGCGGCCCGAGCGCCGTGCGGGCCGTCCGCCGGCCCGAGCGGTACTGGGCCTGGTACCCGGCGTTCGCCCGCAGCGGGCTCGTCGTGCCGCAGTGGCCCGCCGAGTACGGCGGCCTCGGCTGGCCGCGCGCCCTGGCCCGCGCCGCCGAGCGGGAGCTCGCCCGCCACCACCTGCCGCGCCTCAACCCGCTCGGCCTCAACCTCGCCGCCCCGGCGCTGTTCGAGCACGGGACCCACGAGCAGCGCCTGCGCTTCCTGCCGAAAATCGTGGCGAACGAGGAGGTGTGGTGCCAGCTCTTCAGCGAGCCGGGCGCCGGAAGCGACCTCGCGTCCCTCGCCACGCGGGCCGTCCGGGAGGGCGACGGCTGGCGGATCACCGGGCAAAAGGTGTGGACGACCTGGGCGCACCTCGCCGACTTCGGCGTGCTGCTGGCCCGCACCGACCCGGACGCGCCCAAGCGGAAGGGCATCACCTACTTCCTCCTCGACATGCGGCAGCCCGGCGTCGAGGTGCGGCCGCTGCGGCACATCGGCGGCGAGGTCGACTTCAACGAGGTGTTCCTCGACGGCGCCGTCGTGCCCGACTCCCTGCGCGTCGGCACGGTCGGCGAGGGCTGGCGGGTCGCCCGCGCGACGCTGAGCGGCGAGCGGCAGATGGTCTCCGGGACGGGCTCCGGCGGCGTGGACCGCATCGGCGGCTCCGGCACCCGGCGGCTCGTCCGGCTGGCCCGGGAGCGGGCGGAGCAGGGTCTCCCGCACGGCTGGGACGACCCCGGCACGCGGCACCGGATCGTCCGGCTGTGGTGCGAGGAGCAGATCCGCGGCTGGACGAACGACCGGGTGCGCGCGGGCCTGACGGCCGGCCTGTCCCCCGGCCCCGAGAGCTCGATCGGCAAGGTGCACGGCTCCGAGCTGAACCAGCGGATCCAGGAGGCGGCCGCGCGGATGCTCGGCCTCGCCGGGACGGCCTGGGAGGGCGACCCGGCCGACTACGCGGGCGCGATGCCCGCCGAGGTCCGCGGCATGCTGCGCAGCCGCGCCAACACCATCGAGGGCGGGACCAGCGAGGTCAACCGGAACATCCTCGCCGAACGGGTGCTGGGCCTGCCCAAGGAACCCGACCCGTGGGAGGGCAGGCCCTGGCGCGACGTTCCGCGCGGTTGAGGACATGCCCGGGACCACCGGGCGGGCCTGGTCCACCGGTTGGCATCCCGGCGAAAATATATATCATCAAGTCTACAAAATGCCCGGACGCAGGAGCCGGGCCGTACCGCCCCGAGACCCCCACCCCCGACGGAAGAGCGCGGTATCCATGGGCAGCACATCTCTCGCGGGCAGCCGCGTCGTCGTCGCGGGCGCCTCCGCGGGCATCGGCCGGGCGCTGGCCGTCCGGGCGGTCCGGGACGGGGCGCGGGTCCTGCTGACCGCGCGCCGCGCGGACCGGCTCGCCGAGGCG
>NZ_CAACUY010000195.1 GCF_900659615.1 Actinomadura fibrosa
CGCGCTCGGCGCCGACCGGCTCGTCCTGCTCACCGCGGCGCCGGGCCTGCTGCGCGACGCCCGGGACGAGGCCACCTTCCTGGACCGCTGCGCGCTGCCCCACGAGGGGCCGGTGCCGCACGCGGCGACCGGCGGCATGCACCGCAAGCTCGTCGCGGCCCGCGAGGCCCTGCTCGCGGGCGTCCCCCGGGTGTCGGTCTGCGACGGCCGGGTGCCCCGCCCGGTCACCGCCGCCCTGGCCGGCGCCGGCACGACACTGGAGATCGCATGAGCACACCCGTCGACCTGCTGCACGCCATGCTGTCCATCCCCTCGCCGTCCGGCCGGGAGGACGAGCTGGCGCGCTTCCTGGAGAAGGCCATGAACGACCTCGGCATGGCCGCCCGCCGCGACGGGGCCGGCAACGTCATCGGCGACATCGGCGCGGGGAAGGGCCCGGTGGTGATGCTGCTCGGCCATCTCGACACCGTCGACCGGCCGCTGCCGGTGCGCCGCGAGCGCGGCCGGCTGACCGGCCGCGGCGCCGCCGACGCCAAGGGCCCGCTCGCGGCGATGATCACCGCCGCGGCGGCCCGGCCGTCGTTCCCCGGCACGATCCGCGTCGCCGGGGCGGTCGAGGAGGAGCGGCTCTCCCGGGGCGGCGAGCACCTGGCGCGCACCGTCGCGCCGCCCGACGCGCTCCTCATCGGCGAGCCGAGCGGCTGGTCCCGGGTGGTGCTGGGCTACAAGGGCAAGATCGACATCGAGTACCGGGTGACCCGTCCCGCGACCCACTCCACCAACCCCGTCGCCAAGGCCAGCGAGGTCGCGGTGGCGTTCTGGCACGGGCTCCTCGAAGCGCTCGGCCCCGAACGCGACCACGGCGCCTACGGCCTGCCCGCCGCCACCCTGCGCGGCGTCCACGGCGACGCGACCGAGGCCCGCCTCGACATCGACTGCCGCGTCCCGCCCGGATTCGACGCCGCGGCCCTGGCCGGGCGGCTGCGCCTCCTCGCGGACGGCGGCGAGGTCACCGTCGTCCGGCACGTCCCCGCGGTGCGGAGCGCCCGCTCCGACCCGGCCGTGCGGGCGGTCACGGCCGCCATCCGCCGGCACGGCGGGACGCCCCGGCCGATCCTCAAGACCGGCACGTCCGACATGAACACCGTCGCGCCCCACTGGAGCGTGCCCATGGCGGCGTACGGCCCGGGTGACGGCTCCCTGGACCACGGCGACGACGAGCACATCGAGATCGCCGAGTACCTGAAGGGCGTGGACGTGCTCACCACCGCGCTCGACGAGCTGGCCGCCGCCTTATGATCGGTTCCGCCCGCGTCGTCCCGGAGTGAGAGGTCCGCGCCGCATGCCGACGTTCACCGCCACCGACGGCGTCGAGATCGCCTACCGCGTCTGGGAGTGCGACTCCGACCTGCCGCTGGTCCTGCTGCACCACGGGTTCATCGCCGACGGCCGGACGAACTGGGAGGTCACGGGCGTCGTCGCCGCGCTGACCGCGGCCGGCCGCCGGGTCGCCGCCATCGACGCCCGCGGGCACGGCGCGTCCGGCAAGCCCCACGACCCGGCCCGCTACGGCGAGGCGCGCATGGCCGAGGACGTCGGGACGCTGGTCGACCTGCTCGGCGAGCCCCGCTACGACCTCGCCGGCTACTCGATGGGCGCCGTCGTGTCGCTGCTCGCCGCGGCCCGCGACCGGCGCGTCCGCCGCCTGGCCGTCGGGGGAGTGGGCGCCGCGGTGGTCGAGCTCGGCGGCGTGGACACCCGCGTCATCCGCGCCGAGGCGCTCCGGAGCGCGCTGCTCACCGACGACCCGGCCTCGATCACCGACCAGGGCGCCGCCGACTTCCGCGCCTTCGTCGACGCGATCGGCGGCGACCGGACCGCGCTGGCCGCGCAGGCCGCGTCGGTGCACGACCGGCCGATCGCGCTCGGCGCCATCGAGGCCCCGACGCTCGTCCTGGCGGGCGTGGACGACCCCCTGGCCGCCCGTCCCGAGGTCCTCGCGCGAGCGATCCCCGGGGCGACCCTGCGCACGGTCCCCGGCGACCACCTGGGGGCGGTGGCGGACCCGGCGTTCGCCAAGGAACTGGTCGCCTTCCTCAACGCCGGACCGGATGCCTGACGCCGGTCAGCCGCCGGCAGGGCCGGTCAGGCGTTGGCGAGCAGCGGGCGGTGTCGCTCCATCAGGTCGGTGATCGGCCGGGCCGGGCGGCCGGTCAGCTCCCGCACGGTGTCGGTGAGCGGTTCGCCGAACCCGGCGCGCAGCGCCACGCCGAACGAGACGATCATGCCGCGCACGTCGTCGGGCACCCCCGCCTCCCGCAGCTGGGCGTCGAGGACCTCGTCGTCCACGCTCACGTAGCCGACGGGACGGCCGGAGACCCGGGCGGCGAGCGCGGCGATGTCGGCGAAGCTGAGCAGCTCGGGACCGGTGACGTCGTAGGTCCTGCCCTCGTGGCCGGACGACGTCAGGACCGCCGCGGCGACGGCGGCGCAGTCGTCGCGGTGGACGAAGGCCCCCTTGGCGTGGTCGGTGTTGTCCACCAGCGTCCCGCGGGCGATCGCCGGCGGGAGGATCTGCGTGACCGGGGTCTCGGCGTACAGGCCGTTGCGCAGGTAGGTCACGTCGAGCCCGGACGCGTCCAGCAGCTCGTGGGTGCGCAGGTGGTCGGGCACGACCGTGGACGGGCACGCCGGGTCGACCATGATGTAGGACGTGTAGACGATGTGCCGCACCCCGGCCGCGGCGGCGGCCTCCACGGCGTTGCGATGCTGGGTGACGCGATGGCCGAGCTCGTGCAGGCTGACGAGCAGCAGCCGGGTGGCGCCCTCGAACGCCGCGGGCAGCGATTCCGGCTCGTCGTAATCGCCGTACCGGACGGTCACGCCGCGGCGTGCGAACTCGGC
The DNA here is from genome assembly GCF_900659615.1 of Actinomadura fibrosa. Classification (GTDB taxonomy): domain Bacteria; phylum Actinomycetota; class Actinomycetes; order Streptosporangiales; family Streptosporangiaceae; genus Spirillospora; species Spirillospora fibrosa. The sequence continues at coordinate 2,905 of NZ_CAACUY010000195.1, forward strand.
GAGCGCGCCGGGATTCCTGGTGACGAGGATGACGTCGTCGGCGGACGTCCGCTCCAGCGCATAAACGGCGGTGGCCTTGGCGAGCGCCCCGGACGCGCTGGCGATGGCGATTCTCATCACGTTCCCCGATCGTTCGATTACGGGATGCGAGTGCTTCGGGTTTCTTTCGGCATTAACCGCCGGGCCGGGCAGCCGTCACGTTAGACTATTCACCCCCGCCGCCGCTAGAAATGGGGAGTTCCACGAGCGTGCCGTCCCCACGAGAAGAGAGTCCGGGAAGCCGGCCGGGGGACGAGGCACGCGCGCTGCTCGTCGACGCGGCCCATCCCTCGCCCGCCCGGGTCTACGACTACCTGCTGGGCGGCAAGGACAACTTCGCCGCCGACCGCATCGCCGCCGACAAGATCGAAGAGGCCTTCCCGGCCATTCGCATCGGCGCTCAGGAGAACCGCAGATTCCTGCTGCGCGGCGTCCGGTACCTCGCGTCCCAGGTGGGGATCCGGCAATTCCTGGACATCGGCACCGGCATTCCCACTCCGCCGAACGTGCACGAGGTCGTGCAGGCCATCACCCCTTCGGCGCGCGTCGCCTACGTCGACAACGACCCGGTCGTGATGGTGCACGCGCGCGCTTTGATGACGTCCGATCCGCGGGGCGAAGTGGGCTATCTGGAAGCCGACGTCCGCAGGCCGGAATTCATCATCGGCAGCAGGCTCGTCCGCGAGGTGCTGGATTTCGAGGAGCCCATCGCGCTGCTGATGAGCGCCGTTCTGCACTTCATCACGGACGACCAGGGACCCGAGCGGATCATCCGGACCTTCATCGAGGCGCTGCCGCCGGGCAGCCACGTCCTGGCCACGCACGTCACCGACGAGCACGAGCCCCGGCTGCGCTCGGCCACGGCCCGGTACCGGGACGACGGCGTGCGCACGCGGCCCCGGTCCGCCGCCGAGTTCGAGCGGCTGGTCTTCACCGGCCAGGGGCTCGAACTCGTCCCGCCCGGCGTGGTCCTGGTGTCGGAGTGGCGCCGCGACCCGGCCGAACCGCCCCCGCCGGCACCCGCCCAGGTGTCCGCCTACGGCGGCCTGGCCGTGCTTCCGCCCGGCGCTCCGTCCGGCGCCTGATGACGTGCCCGGGACGCCCGCCGGCCGCACCCGGTCGGGATCCTCGCAGGAAGCGCGAAGGCGCACGGACGGTTTCAGATCGTTTCGCGGGGTAGTCGGAGGGACGGTCAACGCTGGGTCCGTTCCGTATGTCGGTCGGTGATGGAGGGAAACCGTGCCTGAGTGGCTGCTGGCGGGAGGGTGGGGCCTGTTGGCGGGCTCGGCGCTGGTGATGGGCGCGCTGGTCGGCTACCTGATGCCGATCCCGGCGCGGGTGGTCGCCACCGTGATGGCCTTCGGCAGCGGCGTCCTGCTGTCGGCGGTCTCGTTCGAGCTGATCGCCGAGGCGCACGAGCGGGGCGGGCTCGGGCCGACGGTGCTCGGCGCCGTGGCCGGCGCGGCGCTGTACGCCGGCGCGAACGTCCTGCTGGCCTGGCGCGGGGCGCGGCACCGCAAGCGGTCGGCGGGCCAGCAGCCCACGGAGGAGCAGCAGCCCGGATCGGGGACCGCGATCGCGCTGGGCGCGCTGCTGGACGGCGTGCCCGAGTCGATCGTCATCGGGACGAGCCTGCTGGGCGGCGGCGCCGTCAGCCTGGTCACCGTCGTCGCGGTGTTCATCAGCAACGTGCCGGAGGGGCTGTCCAGCGCGTCCGGGATGCGCCGCGCGCACCGGAGCCGCCGGTACGTGTTCGGCCTGTGGGGCGGCATCGCGGTGATCAGCGGCCTGGCGGCCGTCCTGGGCTACACGGTGCTCGGCGGCGCGTCCGCCGGGGTCCTGGCCGCCATCACCGCGCTCGCCGGCGGCGCGATCCTCACCATGATCGCCGACACGATGATCCCCGAGGCGTACGAGGACGCCCACGTACTGACCGGCCTGATCACGGTGGCGGGCTTCCTCACCGCCTTCGCCCTCTCCCAGGCCTGACCGGTGGTGAGGGACGCGCGGCCGCCGGGGACCGGACCGCGGCCGCCGATGCCGCCCGGCGCCCTGATGCCCCGCTCAGGGCCCGAGGCCGCGTCCGCCGTCCACGACGATGCGCTGGCCGGTGATGAAGCCCGCCGCCTCGGAGGCGAGGAAGGCGACGGCGTGCGCGACGTCCTCGGGCGTTCCCATGCGTCCGGCGGGGACGGTGGCCAGGTAGGCGTCCCGGACCTCGGGAGGGACGCCGTCGTGGCGCTCGACGGGCACGAAACCGGGGGCGACGGCGTTCACGGTGATGCCGTCGGGGGCGAGTTCCCGCGCCCAGGCGCGGGCGAGGCCGATCTGCCCGCCCTTCGCGGCGGCGTAGGCGGACCGGCCCGGCGGCGGCCGGTCGGCGACCTCCGAGTCGATCTGGACGATCCGGCCGTGGCGCCTCGCCCGCATCCCGGGGATCACGGCGCGGCCCAGGAGGACCGGGCTCCTGACGAAGAAGGCGAGCTGCGCCAGGTGGTCGTCCCATGACACGTCGAGCAGCGGGGCCTCCGGCTGCGGGCCGGTCGCGTTCACGACCAGGACGTCGATGCCGCCCAGGCGCTCGGTGACGTCCGCCACCAGGGCGGCGACCTGCCACTCGTCGGTGACGTCGGCGGCGAACGCCTCGGCCGTGCCGCCGAGGGCGCGGGCGGCGTCCGCCAGGCGCGCGTCCCCGGGCGGCCCGTTGACGGCGACGGCGAGGCCGTCGGCGGCCAGGCGGTGCGCGATCGCTCGTCCCAGCCCTCGCGAGCTGCCGGTCACCAGGGCGACCCGTCTGCCGGATGCGGGCATGCCCGCATCCTCGCCGGTGCGCGGGGACGTCCAGGGCATCTCGGGGAAAGTGGAGCGCTTCCTAGTCTTGACTGGTTCCAGACTGGGGGGCCAGGCTGTGGGCGTGGTCACCACCTCGGACCTCCGGCAGATGCTGCGCGGAGCCGCACTGCGCGCGACCCGCCCGCGGGTCGCGGTGCTCGGCGCGGTGCACGCCCACCCCCACGCCGGCACCGACCTGATCTTCGATGCCGTGCGCGGGGAGCTTCCGGCGGTGTCCCGGCAGGCCGTGTACGACTCGCTGCACGCGCTGACGGCCGCGGGGCTGGTGCGGCGCATCCAGCCGGCCGGGTCCGTGGCGCGCTACGAGGCGCGGACCGGGGACGGCCACCACCACCTCGTGTGCCGGTCGTGCGGCGCCATCGCCGACGTCGACGGCGCCGCCGGCGAGGCGCCCTGCCTGACCGCGCCCGGCGATCGCGGCTTCTCGGTCGACGAGGCCGAGGCCATCTACTGGGGCCTGTGTCCCGCCTGCTCGACCCCGGGAAATTCCTGATCACCCCGCTCCCCTGGAGGGAAAACACATGTCCGAGAACAACGAGACCGTCGCCCCGACGCAAGCCGAGGGCGAAGGCGGCTGCCCGGTGGCGCACCGGCGGGCCCTCCACCCCACCCAGGGAGGCGGCAACCGCGGCTGGTGGCCGGACCGGCTCAACCTGAAGCTGCTCGCCAAGAACCCGCCGATGACCAACCCGCTGGGTGAGGACTTCAACTACGCCGAGGCGTTCAACAGCCTCGACCTGCCCGCGGTGAAGCAGGACATCGCGCAGGTCCTCACCGACTCGCAGGACTGGTGGCCGGCCGACTTCGGCAACTACGGGCCGCTGATCATCCGCATGGCGTGGCACAGCGCCGGCACCTACCGCGTCAGCGACGGCCGCGGCGGCGCCGGGGCCGGGCAGCAGCGGTTCGCGCCGCTCAACAGCTGGCCGGACAACGCCAGCCTCGACAAGGCCCGCCGCGTCCTGTGGCCCGTCAAGAAGAAGTACGGCCGGAAGATCTCGTGGGCCGACCTGATGATCCTGGCCGGCAACGTCGCGCTGGAGACCATGGGCCTGAAGACCTTCGGCTTCGCCGGCGGCCGCGAGGACGCCTGGGAGGCCGACGAGGACGTCTTCTGGGGCCCCGAGACCGGCTGGCTGGACGACGAGCGCTACAGCGGCGACCGGGAGCTGGAGAAGCCCCTGGCCGCGGTGCAGATGGGCCTCATCTACGTCAACCCGGAGGGCCCGAACGGCAACCCGGACCCGCTCGCCGCGGCCCGCGACATCCGCGAGACGTTCAAGCGGATGGCGATGAACGACGAGGAGACGGTCGCGCTGATCGCGGGCGGCCACACCTTCGGCAAGACCCACGGCGCCGCCCCGGCGGACGCCATCGGCCCCGAGCCCGAGGGCTCCCCGCTGGAGGACCAGGGCCTCGGCTGGAAGAGCACGCACGGCACCGGCAAGGGCCGCGACTCCCACACGAGCGGCCTGGAGGTCACCTGGACCCCCACCCCGACCACGTGGGACAACAGCTTCTTCGAGACCCTCTTCGGCTACGAGTGGGAGCTGACCAAGAGCCCGTCCGGGGCGAACCAGTGGAAGCCGAAGGGCGACGCCGGGGCCAACACCGTCCCGGACCCCGAGGACGGCACGCTCAACCGCCAGCCGGGCATGCTGACGACCGACCTGTCGCTGCGGTTCGACCCGATCTACGAGCCGATCTCGCGGCGGTTCAAGGACAACCCCGAGGAGTTCGCGGACGCCTTCGCCCGCGCCTGGTTCAAGCTGACCCACCGCGACATGGGCCCGATCCAGCGCTACCTCGGCCCCGAGGTCCCGTCCGAGACGCTGATCTGGCAGGACCCGGTGCCCGCGGTGGACCACGAGCTCGTCGACGCCGAGGACGTCGCCGCCCTCAAGGCCCGGCTCCTCGACTCCGGCCTGTCGGTCGCCCAGCTCGTCACCACCGCGTGGGCGTCGGCGGCGTCGTTCCGCGGCACCGACAAGCGCGGCGGCGCCAACGGCGCGCGCATCCGGCTGGAGCCGCAGCGGAGCTGGGAGGTCAACAACCCCGACCAGCTCCGGACCGTGCTGCGCACCCTGGAGGAGGTCCAGGAGGCGTTCAACGCCGAGCAGACCGGCGGCAAGAAGATCTCCCTGGCCGACCTGATCGTGCTCGGCGGCTGCGCCGGCGTCGAGAAGGCCGCCAAGGACGCCGGCTACGAGATCGAGGTGCCGTTCACGCCGGGACGCACGGACGCGTCCCAGGAGGAGACCGACGTCGAGTCGTTCGAGGTGATGGAGCCCACGCACGACGGGTTCCGCAACTACCTCATGAAGGGCAACATCCTGCCGGGCGAGTTCCTGCTCATCGACCGGGCGAACCTGCTCACGCTGAGCGCGCCCGAGATGACCGTCCTGCTCGGCGGCCTGCGCGCCATCGGCGTGAACGACGGCCAGTCGAACCTGGGCATCCTCACCGACCGGCCCGGGGCGCTGACCAACGACTTCTTCGTCAACCTGCTCGACATGGGCACGGTGTGGAAGGCGACGAACGAGGACAGCGAGACCTTCGAGGGCCGCGACGCGTCGGGCAACGTCCGGTGGACCGGCAGCCGCGCCGACCTCGTGTTCGGCTCGAACTCCGAGCTGCGCGCGGTCGCGGAGGTCTACGCCAGCGACGACGCGGGTGAGAAGTTCGTCGAGGACTTCGTCGCCGCGTGGGACAAGGTGATGAACCTCGACCGGTACGACCTCGCGGGCCACTCCGTCTGACCCCGGGGAGTTGCCCCGACGTCCGGGCCGGTCCGTGAAGGGCCGGCCCGGACGCCGTTTCCGACCGGACGGGTCAGCGCTTCTGGCAGCGGGGGCACAGCCCCCAGAACGTGACGTCGGCCTCGTCCACGAGGAAGCCCGCGTCGTCGGCCGGGTCCAGGCACGGCGGATGCCCCACGACGCAGTCGACGTCCCTGATCGCTCCGCAGTTCCGGCACACCAGGTGGTGGTGGTTGTCGCCGACGCGCCCCTCGAACCGGGCCGGGCTGCCGGCGGGCTCGATGCGGCGGACGAGCCCCGCCGCGGTCAGCGCGTGCAGCGCCTCGTACACGGCCTGCACGGAGATGTGGCCGACCCGCTCGCGCACCCCGGAGGCGATCGCCTCGACGTCGAGGTGGTCGCCGTCCCGGACGGTCTCCAGCAGCGCGACCCGGGCGGCCGTCACCCGCAGGCCGGCACCGCGCAACTGCTCGGCGGACGTCGGTGGCTCGGATGCCGTCATGCCATCGAACGTACCCATATAAACGCGAACTACTTAAGACAACGAACGCCGCAAGCGTCCCGCCCCGATGCGCGCCGCCCGGTCCGGCCTGGTTGGATGCGGGATCATGGAAGAGATCCAGTATCGGGCGTCCTTCGACGCCGTCGTCCGCTTCAGCAACGGCGGGGACCTGGCGGTGCACGGCTTCCGGGTCGACGTCCCCTCCGCCGACACCGGCGAGGAGGAGATCGGCGCCCTGTTCGTGGCCTCGCTCGGGCTGCTGATGACCGGTTCGGTGGAGCTCAGCAACGTCGAGGTCTTCGCCGAACCCCACAAGGGGACGCGGGGCGGGCCGTCCGACCGTCCGGCCCCGGACGCGCCGGCCGGGCGGTTCGTGGAGCTGGGCCACGTGATCCGCGAGGGCATGGTGACCTACCCCGGGCTGCCCGCCCCGGTCATCACCCCGTACCTCACCCGGGAGGCGTCCCGGGACCGCTACGCGCCGGCCACCGAGTTCCAGATGGACACCATCACCATCTGCGGCAACACCGGGACCTACCTGGACGCCCCGTTCCACCGCTACGCCGATGGCGGCGACCTCGCCTCCGTCGGGCTGGAGCAGACCGTGGACCTGCCCGCCACGGTGGTCAGGGTGGGCGGCGCCGACGGCCTCGGCGTCGACGTCGGCGCGCTGGCCGGCCTGGACGTCCGGGGCGCGGCCGTCCTGCTGCACACCGGCGACTCGGCCCGCTTCGGCACGCCGGCCTACGCCGAGGACCGGCACTTCCTGACCCGGGCGGGCGCCGAATGGCTGGTGGCGCAGGGCGCCGCGCTGGTCGGCATCGACGCGCTGAACATCGACGACACCGCCGACGGCGAGCGTCCCGCGCACACGGTGCTCCTGGCCGCGGGCATCCCGGTGGTCGAGCACCTCACCGGCCTCGACCAGTTGCCGCCCACGGGGGCGAGGTTCACCGCGGTCCCGCTGCGGATCGCGGACTTCGGCACCGTCCCGGTCCGCGCGTTCGCCCGCCTCCCCGCCTAGAGCGCCGAGGGCCGCCCATGGTGCGGGTGACCCTCACCACTACCCATTTAGTTGACGTGTCACCTATCCGCTCGTACGGTGGTTGACGCTTGAACTACTGGAGCGGAAGGGCAGAACCATGGGACAACTTGAGGGGAAGACGGCCGTCGTCACGGGCGGCACCAGCGGCATCGGGCTGGCCGCGGCCCGCCGGTTCGCGCAGGAGGGCGCCCAGGTCGTCATCACCGGACGGCGCAAAGAGGTCCTGGACGAGGCCGTCGCCGCCATCGGCGGATCGGTCATCGCGGTCCAGGCCGACAGCGCCGACCTGGCGGACCTGGACCGCCTCTACGCAACCATCGCCGACCGGGGCCTGCGCGTGGACGTGCTGTTCGCCAACGCGGGCGGCGGCGAGTTCGCCACGCTCGACCAGGTCACCGAGGAGCACTTCGACGCCACCTTCGGCACGAACGTGAAGGGCGTGCTGTTCACCGTCCAGAAGGCGCTGCCGCTGCTCAACGACGGCGCGTCGGTGATCCTGACCGGCTCCACCGCCGCGACGACGGGCGGCGAGGCGTTCGGCGTCTACGCCGCGTCCAAGGCGGCGGTGCGCTCCTTCTCGCGCACCTGGGCCAACGAGCTCAGGGGCCGCGGCATCCGCGTCAACACGCTCGTGCCCGGCCCGATCGAGACGCCCGGCGTCAACGGGCTCGCCCCCGACGACGAGCAGGCCGCGCGGCTGCGGGACCAGCTGGCCGGCACCGTGCCGCTGGGCCGCATGGGCCGCCCCGAGGAGGTGGCCTCCGTCGCCGTCTTCCTCGCCTCGTCCGAGAGCAGCTTCGTCACCGGCACCGAGCTCTACGTCGACGGCGGCGCCAACCAGGTCTGACCCGCGCGCACCGGCCCGGCCGACCCCCGCCCTCGGGGGACGGGGTGCGTGATACGTCAACATCCCCGTACGGTGGGATCATGAGCGCGGATCCCCGCTGGCTGACGGCGACCGAGGAGCGGGCGTGGCGCGGCCTGCTGAGAATGCACGACCTGCTGGTCGACCGGGCCGGTCGGTCGATGCAGGAGGGCTTCGGCCTGTCCGCCGCCGACTACACGGTCCTGGCCGAGCTGACCCGGGCGCCCGGGGACCGGCTGCGCGTCCAGGAGCTCGCGGGCGTCCTGGACTGGGAGAAGAGCAGGCTCTCCCACCACCTCACCCGCATGGCGAAGCGCGGCCTGGTCGTCCGCGAGGAGTGCGCCGACGACAGGCGCGGAGCGTTCGTGGTGGTCACCCCCGCGGGGCGGGAGGCGATCGAGGCCGCCGCCCCGCGCCATGTCGAGGACGTCCGCCGCTACTTCCTGAACCACCTCACCCCCGGGCAGATCACCCTGCTCGCGGAGATCGCGGACACCGTTATCGAGAACAACAAGCACCGCTGAGCGCGGAGCCGCGTCGTGCTCGGCGGCTCCTCCCGGCACACCGTATGGAACGTTCCTGAACTTGGGACGTCCGAATTGATGCAAAACAGACCGGTTTTATATGCTAAGCTCCTGCGTGTCACGAGTTCCAGCGCCAAGCCCCGGCTTGCTGGGCGGCAACCCTCCGACCGCGGTGGGGTGCTCCGGGTGAGGACACGGTCGTCCGCCGGACATGCGACGACAAGCGCGGATCCGCAAGGCCGCGTTCCCCGCGCTCGCGGTTCCCCGTGTTCGCGGGGGACGGTGACGTGCGCACGCGCACGCCCATCGCTGTGCCGGCCCGGACTTGAAGGAGTGGGACGTGGGAAGGCGATCGGCGCTCGCCGCCATCGGGACGGTGGCGCTGCTGGCGGCTACGGCGTGCGGGGTGGACACCGCGGACACCGGCGGCTCGGGCAAAGGCGGCGGGGAACTGACCGTGACGGTGTTCTCCGGGCCGTGGCAGGACCTGTTCGAGAAGTCGTTCGTCGAGCCGTTCGAGAAGGAGACCGGCGCCAAGGTCAACCTCGTCCCGGGGGCGAACGCCGAGTGGCTCACCAAGCTGCGCGCGGCGGGCGGCAAGAACCCGCCGTTCGACCTCGTGGTGCTGACGCCCGACGCGGCCCGCCCGGCCGTCGCCGGGAAGCTGGTCAAGCCGCTGGACACCGCGAAGGTGAGCCACTGGGCCGACCTCGACCCGGTGCAGATCGAGAAGAACACGGTGTCCGGGAGCAGCTACGGCGTCCCGCTGACCATCGGCTCGACCGGCCTGCTCTACCGCACCGACAAGGTCGGGAAGGCGCCGGCCGACTGGCAGGACATCTTCAGCAAGGAGTACTGCGGGCACGTGGCGCTCCCGCCGCTGACCTACAACCCGGGCCTGGAGTTCTTCAGCGCGCTGGTGACCGGCCAGGGCGGGAGGTTGTCGAATCCCGCGGACGTCGACAGGGCGTTCAACCAGCTCAAGCGGCTGAAGGGCTGCGTCTCGTCCTACCCGGCGAACGCGACGGCCGTGCAGAGCGCCATCCAGAACGGCGAGTCGTGGGTGGTGCCGTACTGGGACGGGCGGGCCATCGCCATGGCGCAGGCCGGCGGCAAGATCGGCTTCACCTATCCGAGGTCCGGCGCGGTCGGCGCGCTGAGCAGCTACTTCGTGGCCTCGGGCAGCGCGAAGTCGGACCTGGCCTACAAGTTCCTCGGGTACATCACGGACCCGGCCCACCAGAAGGTCTTCGCCGAGGGCAACTGGTACGCGGGCTCCAACACGAGGATCGACTACAGCCCCGCGTTCAAGGCGAAGATCAAGTACGGGACCGACGTGTACCGGAAGTTCAACTGGGTCGACTACAACGTCGCGACCCCCAAGCTCAACGAATGGCAGCAGCGGTGGAACGAGATCTTCCGCTGACCGGCGCGCCGCCCGCGGGCCCCCCGGCCGCAGACGCCCCGCCCGCGGGCGCGGAGGCCGCGGGCGCCGCCGCCGGGCACGTCGAGATCGAGGGTCTGGCCGCCGGCTACGACGGCCACCGCGTCCTGGACCTGGACCGGCTGTCGGTGCGCCGCGGCGAGTTCCTGTCGATCCTCGGGCCGAGCGGCTGCGGGAAGACGACGCTGCTGAACGCGATCGCCGGGTTCGTGGCGCCCGATACCGGCCGCATCCTGGTGGACGGCGCCGACATCACCGGCCTGCCGCCGCACCGGCGCGAGCTGGGCATGGTGTTCCAGAACTACGCGCTGTTCCCGCACCTGTCCGTCGCGGGCAACGTCGCCTACGGGCTGCGCGTCCACCGCGTCCCCAAGCGGGAGCGGGCGGAGCGGGTGGCCGAGGCGCTGCGCCTGGTCGGCCTGGAGGAGTTCGCCGGACGGCGTCCGCGGGCGCTGTCCGGCGGCCAGCAGCAGCGGGTGGCGATCGCCCGGGCGCTGGCGACCCGTCCGGCGGTGCTGCTGCTGGACGAGCCGCTGTCGAACCTCGACGCCAAGCTCCGCCGGGAGATGCGCGTGGAGCTCCGCAAGATCCAGCGGAGCGTCGGCACGACGATGGTGTTCGTGACGCACGACCAGGAGGAGGCGCTGTCGCTGTCGGACCGCATCGCGGTGCTGAACGGCGGCAGGCTGGAGCAGCTCGGCACCCCGGACGAGGTCTACCGGCGGCCAGCGAGCCGTTTCGTGGCGCAGTTCATCGGCGCCGCGAACGTGCTGGAGGGGACGGTCCGCGACGACGGCTCGCTGGACGTCGGCGGCGCCGCGGTGGCGACCGGCCTGCCGGACCCGGTGCCCGGCCGGGAGGCGGTCGTGGCCGTCCGGCCCGAGCGGATCCGGCTGTCGCCCGCCGCCGGCGCGGCCGGCCCGGCGGCCGGCGTGACCGGCACCGTCTCCTACCGCGCGTTCACGGGCGACGCCTGGCAGGTCGAGGTCCGGACGGCGGGCGGTCTCGTGCTCACCGTCCGCGTCGCCGACAGCGGGGCGGGCGGCGCCGACCCGCCGGGGACCGGCACGGCCGTCACCGCGAGCTGGGACCCCGCCGACCTGATCGTCCTGGAGCCGGGGGCGGGGCGGTAGCGATGGCGCACATCCCGACCGCGGGACGGCGGGCGCGGTGGCGCGGCGCGGTGTACACGGTGCCGCTGCTGGTCTTCCTCCTCGCGCTGTTCGTCGCGCCGCTCGTGCGGCTCCTCCAGCTCAGCCTCCGTCCGGTGGACGGGAACAACGCGGCGCTGCCCGGCTACACCGGCCACCAGTACGTCCGCGTGCTCACCGAGCCGTTCTTCTACGAGGCGCTCGTCCGGACCATCGTCACCGCCGCGCTGGTGACGGTGCTGTGCGTCGTCCTCGCCTACCCGGCGGCGTACGCGCTCGCGCGGCGGCGGCCGGGGCTGGTGCGGACGCTGCTGTTCGTCGTCGTGCTGTCGCCGCTGCTGACGAGCGTCGTGGTGCGCAGCTACGGCTGGGTAGTGCTGCTCGGCGCGAACGGGCCGGTGAACCGGACGCTCGTCGGGATCGGCGTGCTCGACCAGCCCGCGCATCTGCTGACCAGCTACTCGGCGGTCGTGGTGTCGGTGACGCACGTGCTGCTGCCGTTCGCGATCGTCCCGCTGACGACGGCGCTGGGCGGGCTCGACCGGGACGTCCTGCGGGCGTCGCGGATCCTCGGCGCCGGTCCGGTGCGGACGTTCGCGCGGGTCACCGTGCCGCTGAGCCTGCCGGGCGCCCTGAGCGGCGCGCTGGTGGTCTTCGCGCTCGCGATGGGCATCTACATCACCCCGCTGCTGGTCGGCGGCGCGAACCAGCCGCTGGCCGGCATCCGCGTCTACGACCAGATCTCGACGGTCTTCGACTTCCCGGTGGCCGCCGCGCTGAGCTTCGTGCTGCTGCTGATCACGGTGCTGTGCACGACCGGGCTCGGCGCCGCCTTCCGCACCTGGGAGCGCCGACTCCATGGCTGACACCCGCAGGCCCGAGACCCGGCCGGCCGGCCCCCGGCCCACCCCCGTGCCCCGGCGCAGGTTCCCGGCGGACCGGGCGGCGTCCCTCGCCGGGCGCCTGCTGGCAGCGCTCGTGTTCCTGTTCCTGGTCGCGCCGCTGGTGGTGCTGGTCGTCAGCTCGTTCAACCCGGCCGCCTCGGTGGCCTTCCCGCCGCACGGCTTCTCGACGCGCTGGTACGAGCAGGTCCTCGGCTCGCGCGACTGGCTGGTCTCGTTCCAGCTCAGCGGCCTGCTGGTGCTGCTCGTCGTGCCCACCGTCGCGGTGATCGGCACGCTCGCGGCCTACGGGCTGGCGCGCGGCTCCTTCCCCGGACGCGGCGCCCTGCACGCGCTCGCGCTGTCGCCGCTGATGGCGCCGGAGATCATCACGGCGCTCGGGCTGCTGTACTACTTCCAGGGCATCGGGCTGATCGACTCGGTCCCGGCGCTGTGGCTGGCGCACTCGCTGATCGCGCTGCCGTACGCCGTCCGCGCCGTGATGGTCAGCGCCGCCGGGCTCGACCCGGCGCTGGAGCGGGCGGCGGCGAGCCTCGGCGCGAGCGACGTGCGGGTCCTCCTCACCGTCACGCTGCCGCTGCTGCGCCCCGGCATCCTCGCCGGCGCGCTGCTCGCCGCGGTCACCTCGCTCGGCGAGGTGGCGGTCACCGCGCTGGTCGCGGGCGCGCACACCACCACCGTCCCGCTGCGCGTGTTCTCGTCGGCGCAGTTCGAGCTCGACCCGTCGGTGGCGGCGGTGTCGAGCCTGCTCATGCTCGCGAGCGTGGTCGTGATGGTGGTGGCCGACAGGTTCGCGAAGATCTCGGAGGTACTGTGACCGGCGGCCCGGAACCCGGCGCCCGGGTGGGCATCGACGTGGGCGGGACGTTCACCGACCTCGTCCTGACCGTCCCGGCGGACGGGCGCGTCCTGCACCACAAGGAGCCGAGCACCCCGGACGACCCGTCGCGGGCCGTCGCGGACGGGCTGGCGGCGATCCTGCGTTCCGCGGGGCTCGCGCCCGGCGCCCTGGCGGGAGTGGTGCACGGCACCACGATCGGGCTGAACGCGGTGATCCAGCGGCGCGGCGCCCGGATCGCACTCGTCGTGACCGAGGGCTTCCGGGACGTGCTGGAGATCGGGCGCAGCCGGATGCCGTCCTCGTTCGACCTGTACGCGGGCAAGGAGGCGCCGCTCGTCCCGCGCGAGCGCATCGTCGAGATCGGCGCGCGCCTCGGCCCGGACGGCGCCCCCACCGCCGTGCCGGACGGGGCCGAGCTCGACCGGGTGGCCGCGGAGCTGGCCGCGACGGGCGCCGAGGCGGCGGCCGTCGTGGTGCTGAACGGGTACGCGGACCCGGCGTTCGAGGAGGGCGTCGCAGCCCGCCTGCGGGACCGGCTGCCGGGGATGCGGCTGGCCGCGTCCGCCACGGTGTGGCCGGAGGTCCGCGAGTACGAGCGGACGCTGGTGGCCTGCCTCAACGCCTACATCCAGCCGCTGATGCGCGGCTACTTCGACCGGCTCGTGGAGCGCCTCGGCGCGCTCGGCGTCACCGCGCCCGTCTACATCGCCGCGTCCAACGGCGGTTCGCTGGGCCTGGCGGCCGCGGCGGACCGCCCGCTGGAGACGGTGCTGTCCGGCCCGGCGTCCGGGGTGACGGCGGCCGTGCGGCTCGCCGCCGCGGCGGGGCTCGACGACGTCGTCACCTTCGACATGGGCGGGACGAGCAGCGACATCGCCGTGGTGACGGGCGGGCGCCCCGAGTTCGCGACGCACACCACGATCGGCGGGCTGCCGCTGATCCTCCCGGTGGTGGCGGTCAGCGCGATCGGGGCGGGCGGCGGCTCCGTAGTCCGCGTCGACGAGCAGGGCGTGCTGAAGGTCGGGCCGGAGAGCGCCGGCGCCGACCCGGGTCCGGTCGCCTACCGGCGCGGCGGCACCCGGCCCACGATCACCGACTGCTACCTGGCCACCGGCGTCATCGACCCGGCGACGTTCCTCGGCGGCCGGATGGCGCTGGACGCGGACGCCTCCGCGAAGGCCCTCGGCGAGATCGCCGCGCGGCTCGGCTGGGACGGCGAGGACGCCGCCGGGCGGGCGGCGTCGGCGGCGCTCCGGGTCGCGACCGCCGGGATGGCCGCCGAACTGCGCAAGACGCTCGCGCAGCGCGGGCTGGACCCCGCGCGGTTCACGCTCGTCCCGTACGGCGGTGCCGGCCCGACCCACGCGGCCGTGCTCGCGGAGGAGGCCGGGATCGGGCACATCGTCGTGCCGCCCGCGGCCGCCACGTTCTGCGCGCTCGGCGCGGCG
>NZ_CAACUY010000196.1 GCF_900659615.1 Actinomadura fibrosa
CGCTGCGGCGCGTCCTCGCCGCGCCGGGCCGGTCGGCCGCGCTGGCCGGTGCCGCCGCGCTGATCGTGGCGGTCGTGGTCATGTCCACCGTGCTCGCGCTCAGCTCCGGCGACAAGGGCAAGGCGGGGCAGAAGGTCAGCGACCCGAGCGAGCCGCCCGCGTCCAGCGAGGTCGTGTCCCGGGCGCCGCGGCCGGTGAGCAGCCGCTCCGCCGAGCCGGCCGAGGAGTCGTCCGGGTACCCGTCGGCGTCGCCGAGCCTGTCGCCGTCCGCCAGCCCGACCGACTCCGGCAGCCCGACCCCCAGCTCGTCGGCCTCGACGCGGCCGACGCCGCCCGCGTCCAGCACCCCCGACCCCGGGCCGACGACCACCAAGCCGACCGATCCGGGAACCGACCCCGGCAACCCGCCCGGCGGCGAGGGCGGCAGCGAGACCGGCACGGGCTCGGACACCGGCACGGCCGCCCAGAACTGAGCCCCGGCCCCCTCGGGGCGCGCCCGCGCGGACTTCGGGGTTCGAGCGGCGGGACGGCCGGACGTGCTGGCAGGGTGGTGGGGGCCACGTTCCCCCGCGGGTCACCAGGTCGGTTTTGCGGGGTTTCCTGGCTACGCTGGCGCAGTGAGCGGCGCCACAACGAGGTGGCGAATGGTCTCTAGGGGAGTTGTTGATGGGCGGCAAGCTCGACCAAGCGAAGGACGATGTGCTCCGGAGGGCCGCGGAGACATGCGCCCAGCGTCCGGGGGCACGGGGAGGTGACGTGGAGGAGGCCCTCGCCTACCTCCGCCTCTACTACCGCCACGTGGCCCCGGAGGACCTCCTCACCCGGGACCCGGCCGACATCTGCGGGCCCGCGATGGCCCACCGGCTGCTCGGCGAGGAGCGCCCGCAGGGCCGCGCGAAGGTGCGCGTGTTCACGCCGTCCCTGGAGGAGTACGGCTGGGACCCCGGCCACACCGTCGTGCAGGTCGTCACCGACGACATGCCGTTCCTCGTCGACTCGGTGACGATGGAGCTGAACCGGCACCAGCTGGCCACCCATCTGATCGTCCACCCGCTGCTCGGCGTGGACCGCGACGTCGCGGGCCACCTGCGGGCGTTCCGCGGCAAGCTCGACAGCGACACCGACACCGACGAGTCCTGGATCCACATCGAGGTGGACCGGACGAGCGACCGGCCGCGGCTCGACCGCCTGGAGAAGGACCTGCTGCGCGTCCTGCACGACGTGCGTGTCGCGGTCGAGGACGAGCCGAAGATGCGCGCGCGGGCCGGCGAGATCGCGGGCATGATCCGCGACGACCCGCCGCCGCTGGCCGAGAAGGAGCGCGCCGAGGGCGTCGAGCTGCTGGACTGGCTGGCCGACGGGCACTTCACCTTCCTCGGGTACCGCGACTACACGCTCACCGACGACGGCACCGCGCTCCGCCCCGAGCCCGGCACGGGGCTCGGCATCCTGCGCAACGACAAGCGCGAGTCCGACAGCTTCGCCGCGCTGCCGCCCGAGGTCCGCGAGAAGGCCACCGAGAAGCGCCTGCTCGTCCTCACCAAGGCGAACTCGCGCTCGACCGTCCACCGGCCGCTCTACCTCGACTACATCGGGGTGAAGAAGTTCGACGCGTCCGGCGAGGTCGTCGGCGAGCGCCGCTTCCTCGGGCTGTTCTCCCACGTCGCCTACAGCGAGTCGATCTCGCACGTGCCCGTCCTCAAGCGCAAGCTGGACGAGGTGCTGGAGATGGCCGGGTTCACGCCCGACAGCTACGACGGCCAGGACCTCGTCGAGATCCTGGAGAGCTACCCGCGCGACGAGCTGTTCCAGATCTCCGTCGAGGACCTGCTGCCCATCTCGCTCGGCGTGCTGCGGCTGCGCGAGCGCCGCCAGCTCAAGCTGTTCCTGCGCAAGGACCTGTACGGCCGGTTCATGTCCTGCATGGTGTACCTGCCGCGCGACCGGTACACCACCAAGATCCGGCTCCGCATCCAGGAGATCCTGCGGCTGGCGTTCGCGGGCGTCAGCGTCGACTACAGCGCCAACGTCACCGAGTCGATGCTCGCCCGGCTGCACGTCGTCGTGCGCGGTGAGCGCGGCCGGCCGCTGCCCGACGTGGACGCGGACGAGCTGGAGGCGCGGCTCGCCGCCGCCACCCGCTCCTGGGCCGACGACCTCGCCGACGCGATCGTCGAGCAGTGCGGCGAGGAACGTTCCGGGACGCTCACCCGCAAGTTCGGCGACGCCTTCCCCGAGGGGTACAAGGCCGACTTCCCGGCCCGCACCGCCGTCGCCGACCTCCGCCGGCTGGACGACCTGAGCGGCGACGCCGACACCTCGATCAACCTGTACGAGCCGTACGGCGCGCAGCCCGGCGAGCGCCGCCTCAAGATCTACCGGCTGGGCGAGCCGATCTCGCTGTCGCGGGTGCTGCCGCTGCTGCAGAACATGGGCGTCGAGGTCGTCGACGAGCGGCCCTACGAGATCAACACCGGCGAGGGCCGGCGGTTCTGGATCTACGACCTCGGGCTCCGCTACGTCCCGCCCGCCGACGTCCCGGAGGAGGCCATCAAGGGCCTGTTCCAGGACGCGTTCACCGCGCTGTGGCGCGGCGACATCGAGAACGACGGCTTCAACGCGCTCGTCCTGCACGTCGGCCTCAACTGGCGGCAGGCGATGATCCTGCGCGCCTACGCCCTGTACCAGCGGCAGATCGGCACCACGTTCTCCAAGCGCTACGTCGAGCAGGTGCTGCTGCGCAACGCGCCGATCACCCGGCTGCTCGTCCGGCTGTGGGAGAGCCGCCTCGACCCGTCGCTCGCGGGCGGCGAGTCCGAGCGCAGCCTCGGCATCACCGAGGAGCTGGCCGGCAAGCTGGACGAGGTCGCGAGCCTCGACGAGGACCGCATCCTCCGCGGCTACCTGGAGATGATCCAGGCGACCCTGCGCACCAACCACTACCAGCACAAGCCGTACCTGGCGCTGAAGTTCGACCCCGCCCGCATCCAGGACCTGCCGCAGCCGCGCCCCACCTACGAGATCTTCGTGTACTCGCCGGCGGTCGAGGGCGTCCACCTGCGGTTCGGATCGGTCGCCCGCGGCGGCCTGCGCTGGTCCGACCGGCGCGAGGACTTCCGCACCGAGATCCTCGGCCTGGTCAAGGCGCAGGCGGTGAAGAACACCGTCATCGTCCCCGCGGGCGCCAAGGGCGGCTTCGTCGGCAAGCAGCTCCCGGATCCCGCCGTGGACCGCGAGGCGTTCATGCAGGCCGGGATCGCCTGCTACAAGGACTTCATCTCCGGCCTGCTCGACGTCACCGACAACCTCGTGGACGGCAAGGTCGTCCCGCCGCCGAACGTCGTCCGCCACGACGGCGACGACACCTACCTCGTCGTCGCCGCCGACAAGGGCACCGCGACGTTCTCCGACATCGCCAACGGCGTCGCCGCCGAGTACGGCTTCTGGCTCGGCGACGCGTTCGCGTCCGGCGGCTCGGTCGGCTACGACCACAAGGCCATGGGCATCACCGCCCGCGGCGCCTGGGAGTCGGTCAAGTACCACTTCCGCTCCCTCGGCAAGGACGTCCAGAACGAGGACTTCACCGTCGTCGGCATCGGCGACATGTCCGGCGACGTGTTCGGCAACGGGATGCTGCTGTCCGAGCACATCAAGCTCGTCGCCGCGTTCGACCACCGGCACGTCTTCATCGACCCGGACCCGGACCCGGCGGCCTCCTTCGCCGAGCGGCGCCGCGTCTTCGAGCTGCCGCGCAGCTCCTGGGCCGACTACGACGCCTCGCTGATCTCCAAGGGCGGCGGCGTCTTCCCCCGCACCGCCAAGTCGATCAAGGTGAGCCCGCAGGCGCGTGCGGCGCTCGGCATCGCCGACGGCGTCACCGCGCTGACCCCCTACGAGCTGATCCGCGCCGCGCTGAAGGCGCCGGTCGACCTGCTCTGGAACGGCGGCATCGGCACCTACGTCAAGTCCGCCGCCGAGAACAACGCCGACGTCGGCGACAAGGCCAACGACCCCGTCCGGGTGGACGGCGCCGAGCTGCGCTGCAAGGTCATCGGCGAGGGCGGCAACCTCGGCCTCACCCAGCTCGGCCGGATCGAGTTCGCCCGGAGCGGCGGCCTCGTCAACACCGACTTCATCGACAACTCCGCGGGCGTCGACACCTCCGACCACGAGGTGAACATCAAGATCCTGCTGGACCAGGCCGTCCGGGACGGGGAGCTGACCCGCAAGCAGCGCGACACCCTGCTGTACGAGATGACCGACGAGGTCGGGCGGCTCGTCCTGCGCGACAACTACGCGCAGAACGTCGTGCTCGCCGCGTCCCGCGCGCAGGCCCCCGCGATGCTGCACGTCCACACCCGCTACCTGCGCAAGCTGGAGCGGGACGGGCGGCTCAAGCGGCGCCTGGAGTTCCTCCCCGACGACAAGGCCCTCGTCGAGCGGCGGCAGTCCGGGCTCGGCCTCACCAGCCCCGAGTTCTCCGTCCTGCTGGCCTACGCCAAGCTCGCGCTGGACCACGACCTCGTCGCCTCCGACCTCGCCGACGACCCCTACCTGGAGTCGTGGCTGGTCCGGTACTTCCCGACCCCGCTGCGCGAGCGGTTCAAGCCGTACATGGACCGGCACCCCCTGCGCCGCGAGATCATCACCACCGCGGTGGTGAACGACCTGGTCAACAACAGCGGCACCACGTTCGTGTTCCGGATGAACGAGGAGACCGGCGCGTCCGCCCCCGACATCGCCCGCGCCTACCTCGTCGCCCGCGAGGTCTTCGAGATGCCGCGGTTCCGCCGGTCGGTGGAGGGGCTCGCCCACCAGGTCGGCGAGTCCACCCAGATCGCGATGCTGCTGGAGGCGCGGAAGCTGACCGAGCGCGGCGCCCGCTGGCTGCTGCACAACCGGCGGCCCCCGTTCGACATCCGCGAGACGATCGACTTCTTCGCGGGCGGCGCCGCCGCGCTCAGCGCCCAGCTCCCGAAGGTGCTGGTCGGCCTCGACCTGTCGGCCTTCGAGCAGCGCCGGGACGGCTTCGCCGACCGCGGCGTCCCGGACGAGCTGGCCGAGCAGTGCGCGATGCTCGTCACCGCGTTCTCCACCTTCGACCTGGTCGGCATCGCCCGCGACACCGGGCGGCCGGTGGAGGAGGTCGCCGAGGTGTACTTCGACCTCGCCGACCGGCTCCAGCTCGCCCGGCTCCGCGAGCGCATCATCGCGCTGCCCCGCGACGACCGGTGGCGCTCCATGGCCCGCTCCGCGCTCCGCGACGACCTGTACGCGGCGCACGCCGCGCTGACCAGGGACGTCCTCGTCACCAGCGAGCCGGGCGGGCGGCCCGAGGAGCGCATGGTCCGCTGGGCGGAGAAGAACCGCACCGCGGTGTCGCGCGCCCAGCAGACCCTCAGCGAGATCTGGGAGAGCGACAGCTTCGACCTGGCGACGCTGTCGGTGGCCCTCGGCGCCATCCGCACCCTCGTCACGGCGAGCGCGCTGCCGTCCAGGGAGGCTTGACCGTCCGTTACCGGTAGATCCCGGGTGCTTCAGGTGTGATGCGCCGCCCGTCCCGCTATGCCGGGACGGGCGGCGCACCGGTTTCCCGGGACTTTCGCCATTCACAGAGTGACTGCATGGTCACGCTGCGATGATTCCCCGTGGATCGGATCGTCTCCACGGGGGGCTCCATGCCCGCACGCACCAGCACCGCGACCACAACCGGCACCACCGAAGGAACCGCTGCCACCAGCGGACGGCATGGGCTCCGCACACCGGCCACGCCCCACGGACGCCGCACACCGAGCGCGCTTCGGGCGCGCCGCACACCGAACGCGCTTCGGGCGCGCCGCACGCCGAGCGCGCTTTGGGGGCGCCGCTCGCCGACCGCGCTCTGGGGGCGCCGCACGCCGAGCGCCTCTTGGGGAGGCCGCGCGCTAGGTGCGCCGTCCCGGCCCCTGGCCGCCACCGTGCTCGCTGCGGTGCTCGCCGCGGTGACGGCCGCCGCCGCAGGCTGCGCGGGCGGGTCGTCCGCGAGCGCCGACCCGCCCGCGCTCACCAAGGCGCGGGCGCAGCAGGTCCTGGCGTCGTTCGCCGCGGGCGCCAACCAGGCCGGCCCGCGCCTCGACCGCAAGAAGCTGCCACGCATCGAAGCAAACCCGCAGCTCAAGATGGACGTCGCGTCCTTCAAGCTCCGCCGCGCCATCGGGCAGCGGCCCGACCCCGTGGCGTTCACCCGGCCCGCGTTCTACATCCCGCGCCTGCACGGGTACCCGCACTGGTTCGCCGCCGACGCCGTCACCGGGACGGGCGACCGCGCGGTCCGGCACGCGCTCCTGTTCACGCAGACCAAGCCCGGTGCGCCGTGGCTGCTCGCCGCCGACCCCTACCCGCAGGACGCCGCGCTCAGCCGGATCGCCCTCGACTCCGACGGCTACGCCACCGCCGTCGACCCCGGCGCGAAAGGCCTCGCGATCACGCCCGCCCGGCTGCCCGCCGCCCACGCCGCGCTGCTGACCCGCGGCCCCGGCGCGCCCGGCGCGTCCACGCTCGCGGAAGGCCCCCGGACGCACCGCGCGTACCGGGCGCTGCGGCAGGGTGAAAGCACCCTCGCCAAGCAGGGCGTCACGCTGTCGTCGCGGTTCTCCACCACGTCCTACGCGATCCACGCGCTGCGCACCCGCGGCGGTGGCGCGCTCGTCTGGTACGTCCTCAAGCAGAACGAGGCGTACTCCGCGTCCCAGCGGGGGAGGCTGGCTGTGAGCGGTGACCTCGTCGGGCTCGCCCCGGCCACGGCCGCCAAGAACCGCATGGACACCATCGTCCTCGTGCAGTACCTGGCCACCGTTCCACCCAAAGGCCGCGCCACGGTCACCGGCATGTACCGCAAGGCCGTAGTCGCGCGCGGCTCCTGATCTCCGTCGGGTGCCGGTGCGTGTCCGCTCTTCTGACCGCTGCAGCGGATCCGCGCCGGCCCCGACGGACTGTGTTTAATTCACTCACGGCCCAAGGCCTCGCCTAGCGGCTCAGCCTTGACCGCTCCTGGGCGGGCGCTGCATCGCTTCGCGCTGTGTTTATTCACTCACGGCCCAGCCGCTCGCCTGGCGGCTCGCGTCTGACCGTTCCTGGGCGGGCGCTGCATCGCTTCGCGATCTCCGCGGTGAGGCTCGCCTCCGGCTTCGCCTCACCGCTCCGTTAACGCGCCCGCGTGCGTGGCCGGGCTTTGCGCGGACGTTGTGTGTGGTCGGGTTTTGCGTGTCCGTGTGGGTGGTCGGGCTTTGCGTGTCCGCGTGCGTGGCCGGGCATCGCGCGCCCGCGTGTGTGGCCCGGCCTCGCGTTCGTGTGGGTGGTCGGGTTTTGCGTGTCCGTGTGCGTGGCTGGGTTTTGCGTGTTCGTGTGGGTGACCTGGTCGTCCTTGTCCGTGCGTGAGGGCGGGTTCCGCGGGTGGACGGGGGGAGGTCGTTCTAGACTGCTGCGCGGTATTCGTCTGAGATCTCCGCTTTGTCGAGGTACGTGTGCGCCGTGCGCCCCGGGTCGTCCTGGCCGTGCTGTTGGCTGCGGTCGCCGGGGCGTGCACGAACCATGGCGCGGACGGGGGTGGGCGGGCCGGGGGTGGGGTGGGTGGTGCGCCCGCTGTCACGGTGGACGAGTCGCGGGAGGTCCTGCGCGACTGGACGGACCGGCACGACCGCGCCGTCACGTCCGGTGACCGGAAGCTGTGGCGCGACACCGTCACCGGGGGGCTGGAGGGGCCCGTCACCGCGCGGGTCCACACCTACGGGAGGCTGCCGAAGTCCGCGACGATCTCGCTGGTCAACCCGGTTCTGTACGTCCCGCGCCGGTCCGCCTACCCGCGGTGGTTCGCGGTCGCCGCGCTGGAGCGCTCCGGCGGCAAGGACCAGCAGGTCCTCGGCGTGTTCGTCCGGACGGGCGCGAAGGACCCGTGGCGGGCGGCGCACTGGCTCACGTTCCAGGGGCGGCCGCCCGAGCTCGCCTACGACGCCGAGGGTTACGCGATCCCCGCGCCCGATCGTGGCCTACCCGCCGCGCATGCCGCCTACCTCGCGTCCGGGGACGACGGCGGTGTCATCCCGGACGCGTTCACGGTGAGCGCGCGGAGGCCGGACACGGGCGACTGGAAGGCCGGGCCGGGGAAGGTCGCGGCGGGGCCGGGCGCGGCGTACGCCCTGCGTACCAAGGACGGCGGGTCGCTCGTCCTCTACGGGCTGCGGCAGGACCAGACGCTCACCGGGGGCAAGGAGGCGACCCTGCCGGGCGAGGTGAATGCCTACCTCGCCAAGGACGGGAAGGAACCGGACGGCGCCGTGCGGGCGTCGTGGCAGTGGCTGGTCATCGGGTACGCCCCGGTCACCGGGAAGGCGCGCGTGCTGGGCGAGTCGGTGTCGCTCGCCTCGGCCGGGGCGGGCGGCTAGGCGGTCTCCTGCTGGCGCATCCAGCGGATCTCGGCCTCGATGAACTCGTCGATGTCGCCGTCCAGCACCGCGGTCGGGTTGCCGACCTCCACGCCGGTGCGCAGGTCCTTGACGATCTGGTACGGGTGCAGGACGTAGTTGCGGATCTGCGTGCCCCAGCTGCTCGTGCCCTCGCCGCGCAGGGCGGACATCTTCTCCGCCTCCTCCTGCCGCTTGCGCTCCAGCAGCTTGGCCTGGAGCACGTTCATCGCCGTGGCCTTGTTCTGGAGCTGGCTGCGCTCGTTCTGGCAGGAGACGACGATGCCCGTCGGGATGTGGGTGATCCGCACCGCCGAGTCGGTGGTGTTGACGCCCTGGCCGCCGGGGCCGGACGACCGGTACACGTCGACGCGCAGCTCGCTCTCGTCGATGTCGACGTGGTCGCTCTGCTCCACGACCGGCACGACGTCGAGGCCCGCGAAGGACGTCTGCCGGCGGCCCTGGTTGTCGAACGGGGAGATGCGGACGAGCCGGTGCGTGCCGTGCTCGCCGCGGAGCGTCCCGTAGGCGTAGGGGGCCTTCACCGTGAACGTGGTGGACTTGATCCCGGCCTCTTCGGCGTAGGAGGTGTCGTAGACCTCCGTCGGGTAGCCGTGGCGCTCGGCCCAGCGCAGGTACATCCGCTGGAGCTGCTCGGCCCAGTCGGCGGCGTCCACTCCGCCGGCCTGCGCGTTGATGGTGACCAGCGCCTCGCGGGCGTCGTACTCGCCCGACATCAGCGTGCGGACCTCGAGCTGCTGGACGGCCTTGTGCAGTGCCGCCAGCTCCTCGTCGGCCTCCGCGCGCGTGTCGGCGTCGTCCATCTCCTGGGCCATCTCGTACAGCGTGGCGACGTCGTCGTGGCGCTGCCGCAGGCCCTCGATCCGGCCGAGCTCGGCCTCCAGGTACGACAGGCGGCGCGTCACCGACTGGGCGCGCTCCTGGTCGTTCCACAGGTCAGGGTCGGCCGACTGCTCGCGCAGCTCGGCGATGTCGCGCCGCATGCCGTCGAGGTCCAGCACCTGCTCGATGCCGGTGAGGGTCGAGCCGAGCTCCTTGAGCTGCTCTTCGGGTTCGATACCTGCCACGTACCCGAGCTTATCGCCGTCCCGGCAGTGCCCGAGCGTCCGGCGGCGCCCGGCGGATGGCAGAATCACGGGCCGAGGAGTCCGATCGTCCGCGGTCGGCGTCGTTGTTCTCATCGGCCGGGGGACGGGGCAGTGCAGAGGATCTGTCGGGCGGTCGCGGCCCTCGCGCTGCTCGTGCCGCCGCTCGCGGCCGCCGCGTGCGCGGACGACAAGCCGGAGGCGCGGCCCACCGACCTGCCGACGACCGCGCCGCCGCAGCCGGTGCCGCTGACCCCGGACGTCGCCCGGAGGGCCTTCGCGACGTACGTCACCGACGACGACGTGGCCCGCGCGGCGGGCGACGAGCGGCTCGCGCTGACCTGGACGTCCGACGGGCAGTCGCTGCTCACGGCCGCGGAGTTCCGCAAGGCCGCCTTCGACGGCGACCCGGTGCGCCGGTTCGCCTACGGCGCGCCGAAGCTGTACGTGCCGAGGATGAAGGCCGACCAGTACCCGCAGTGGTTCGTCGCGTCGGTGCCGCGCTCGGTGCAGGGGCGGGCGAAGAGCGGGCGCACCGCGCTGATGGCGTTCATGCTGCGCGGGCCGTCCGACCGCTGGCGGCTCACCCTGACGACCCTCCTGCAGCCGAAGGCCAAGGAGCCGAAGGTCGTCGTCGACGCGGAGGGGTACGCGACGGCGCTCGACACCGGCGACAGGTCCGTGCTGATCCCGCCGAAGGACGTCGGGGGCATCCAGGCGACCATCGCGGCCGAGGGGGGCGGCAGCGTCGCCGCGAAGGTGATGCGGGCCGGGCCCGTCACGACCGGCTACTACCAGCAGGGCAGGAAGGCCAAGAAGAAGGCCAAGGACAAGGACCTCACCCTCCAGATCGTGTACACGGCGACGCCCTACCCGTACTTCGCGCTGCGCACCGACCACGGCGGGGGGCTCGTCCTCTACGCGCTGTTCCGGAGCACCTCGCTCGTCGCGAAGGACCCGGCGACGCCCAAGCCGGAGATCCCGCCCGAGATCGAGCACCTGCTGGACGGGACGGTCGAGGGCAACGAGATCGACACGACGGCGACGCTGCATTTCGCGGCGTACGACCCGCCGAAGGCGAAGAAGGGCCGGACGCAGCAGAAGGCCGTCCCGATCGCGGACGACGGCGCGATCTCCAAGGCCGCGACCCCGCCGCTCAAGAAGCCCTGAGCCCCCGCCGCCCACCAGGCCCCTGAGCGGCCCCGGTCCACCGCCGAGGGCGCCTCAGTAGACGCGCTGGAGGACGAGCGCGACGAACAGCAGCGCGACCAGCGCCGCGAGGACGAGGGCGGGCGGGACGGAGGGGCCGTGGCGGTGGAGCTCCGAGCGGGCCGCGCGGCAGGTGGCGCAGCGTCCCTCGACCACCGGGTTCGAGCATCGGGCGCAGATCAGATGTTCGCAGCTCATGTCAGTGGCCCCAATCTCCGTGAACGGCACGTGGGTCCGTGCGGGGGTGAGAACGTCGATCGCCGACCTATTAGGTATCTTTCGCCATCATCCAGCCTAGCTGGACTGTATGGTCGTTCCGGCAAGTCCGGGAGCTCGACGGCACGAAACGGCCGGACCTCGGGAGACGGCGACATGGCACAGTTCGGACGGTACGGCGCGGCGGGGTCCGGCCCCGCGGTCCGTGCGCCCCGTGCCGTCCCTCCGCCGGCCTTCCCGTCCGGTGACGACACGCCGTCCGGCGCGGCGGGTCCCGGCCATTCCTCCCCTGCGGAGCGGGACGAGGTAGTTGACTGTCCCCTCTACACTGCTCGGAGGCTCCGCGGTCAGCCCGGCCGCGAAGCCCGGCGGCACAGGCCGGCGACGACGGATCCGTCCGGAGTCCCGGGCCGGGCCGCTCCCCAACCCCTAGACTGAACCGCCGTGATGCAGCCGTGATCCATTTCGACAACGTCACCAAGGTCTACCCGAGCCAGAACCGGCCCGCCCTCCAGCACGTGAACGTCGCCATCGAGAAGGGCGAGTTCCTGTTCCTGGTGGGCCCGTCCGGCTCCGGCAAGTCGACCTTCCTGCGCCTCGTCCTCAAGGAGGAGCGTCCTTCCCAGGGTCACGTGCACGTGGCGGGCAAGGACCTGAGCAGGCTGAGCAACTGGAAGGTGCCGCACCTGCGCCGCAGGATCGGCTGCGTCTTCCAGGACTTCCGGCTGCTCCCCAACAAGAACGTGTTCGAGAACGTCGCCTTCGCCCTCGAGGTGATCGGCAAGCCGCGGCGCTTCATCGGCAAGGTCGTGCCCGAGGTCATCGACCTCGTCGGCCTGGAGGGCAAGGCCCACCGGATGCCGGACGAGCTGTCCGGCGGCGAGCAGCAGCGCGTCGCCATCGCGCGGGCGTTCGTCAACCGGCCGATGATCCTGCTGGCGGACGAGCCGACGGGGAACATCGACCCCGCGACGTCCATCGGCATCATGAAGGTGCTGGACCGTATCAACCGGACCGGCACCACCGTCGTCATGGCCACCCACGACGCCGCGATCGTCGACGCGTTCCGCAAGCGCGTCGTCGAGCTGGAGGACGGCCGCGTCGTCCGCGACCAGTCCCGCGGCGTGTACGGGCAGGCCTACTGACCCCCGGGGGCGGAGCCCCGCACGGGAAACCCATCTGAACCATCGATTCCTGCCGGGGCGTACGACAGCCAGACGTACGAAAGCGCCCGCACCCGGCCCGCGCGTCCGGCGCGGGCCGACGCTACCGGCGGGACACAGGCGATCAAGGACAGCGAGGCATGCGCGCACAGTTCGTTCTCCAGGAGATCTGGATCGGTCTCCGCAGGAACATGACGATGACGATCTCCCTCGTCATCACCGTCGCCATCGCCATGGCGCTCTTCGGCACCGGCCTGCTCCTGCGCAGCCAGGTGGACTCGTCCAAGAGCTACTGGTACGACAAGATCGAGGTCTCGATCTTCCTGTGCGCCAGCACGAGCTCCAACGCGAGCTGCCAGAAGAAGGACGTCACCGAGCAGCAGCGCTCGGCGCTCAAGAGCCAGCTGGACAAGATGCCGCAGGTCGCGGACGTCCAGTACGAGAACAAGCAGCAGGCGTTCGCGCGGTTCAAGGACCGGTTCGCCGGCTCGCCCGGGTTCGTGGAGAGCACCCGCGAGGGCGACATCCCCGACTCGTTCCGGGTCAAGCTGAAGAACCCGGAGGAGTACAAGGCGGTCGCGCAGGCGATGCTCGGCCAGCCGGGCGTCGACACGGTGATCAACGAGCAGGAGATCCTGAAGAAGTTCTTCCGGATCCTGAACGGCCTCCAGTTCGCCGCGCTGCTGATCGCCCTGATCCAGGTGGTCGCCGCGGTGCTGCTGGTCGGCAACACCGTCCGGCTGTCGGCGTTCAACCGGCGCCGGGAGACCGGCATCATGCGGCTGGTCGGCGCGTCGAACACCTATATCCAGATGCCCTTCATCCTGGAGGGCGCGATCGCGGGGCTGATCGGCGGGCTGTTCGCCTCGATCCTGCTCGTGTTCAGCAAGCTGTTCCTGGTGGACCGGCTGGCGGGGGACGTCCAGCTCGTCAGCAGGCTCGGCTGGTCCCAGGTCGTCCTCGTGATCATCGTCTCGATCTGCTTCGGCGTGCTGCTGTGCGCGATCGCCTCGTTCCTCACCCTGCGCAGATACCTGCGGATCTGATCGCGCGCCCCGCCCGCGGGCGAACCGGACCCGGGACGTGACCGTCGAACAAAGCGGTTCCCCCTCGCCCGCGCGGTGATCGTAGGATCGCATGCGGACGGGAAGGGATCGGTGGCAGGAACCGATGCCGGACAAGGACCGAGGCTGATTCACGTGTCACGCGACACAGGGCGCAAGCTCATCGCCCAGAACAAACGGGCCCGCTACGACTACCACATCGACGACACCTGGGAAGCGGGCATGGTGCTCATGGGCACCGAGGTCAAGGCGCTGCGCGCCGGCCGCGCCTCGCTCGCCGACGGGTACGCCCACGTGATGGACGGCGAGGTCTGGCTGGAGCACGTCCACATCCCCGAGTACACGCAGGGGACCTGGACGAACCACGCCCCCCGGCGGCGGCGCAAGCTGCTCCTGCACCGGCGCGAGATCCAGAAGATCATCGCCAAGTCGTCCGAGCCCGGCTGGACCCTCATCCCGCTCGCGCTCTACTTCAAGGACGGCAAGGCCAAGGTCGAGATCGGCCTGGCCCGTGGTAAGAAGGCCTACGACAAGCGCCAGGCCATCGCCAAGCGGGAGGCGGACCGGGAGATGCAGAAGGCGGCGGCCGCCCGGTTCAGGAGACGGTGAAGGTGCCGATGACCAACCTGCCGATGACCCGCCGGGGACGGAGGCGGGCCCCGGCCGGCAGCCGCACGCTGCGCCGCCGGGCGATCTCGATGGCGGCCTGCGGCGGTCTCGTCGCGTCCCTGACGACCGGGTGCTGGGCGGAGCCGTCCGCGATGCCCGCCGTCCGCGACTTCCTGATCGCCTGGCAGGTCGGCAACTACCCGGCCGCGGCGAAGAAGACCATCGGCACCGACCACGAGAAGGTCAGCGACGCCCTCGGCGAGGTCCGCGCCCAGCTCGACGCCGCGTCGCTGCGGCTCGCCCTCGGCGTCCCCGGGCAGGACACCAGCACCAAGGCGATCGAGAAGAAGGGCGACGAGGCCGACGCCAGCTTCTCCGTCAAGGTCGACCTCGGCGAGAACGGCCAGCCCTGGACCTACAAGGGCTCGATGCACCTCAGGCGGGTCGGCGGCAAGTGGAAGGTCGTCTGGGCCCCCTCGATCATCAACCCGCAGCTGAAGGAGGGGCAGCGGCTCGCGGTCGTCAGCGAGACGCCCCCCCGCGCCACGATCAAGGACGTGCAGGGCCACACGCTGCTGCACAAGGTCCCGGCCTGGGACTTCGGCGTCTATCCCGGGCAGCTGAAGAACCCGCAGCGCACCCTGACCGCGCTCGCCAAGGAGACGACGATCGACGGCGGCCGGAAGCTGGACCCCGAGCGGCTGCTCGGCCGGGTCCGGTCCGCCCCGCCCCAGCGGTTCCTGCCGCTGCTCACGCTCCGGAAGGGGCAGGACAACGCCGAGGCGTACCGGCTCGCCAGGATCCCGGGCATCGGCTTCCGGAACGTCCAGGTGCCGATCGCGCCCACGGCCGCGCCCGAGCTCGTCGGCAGCCTCGGCCCCGCGACCGCCGACCGGCTCCAGCAGGTCGGCGCCCCCTACCAGCCCGGCGACACCATCGGCGTCAGCGGCATCCAGCTCATCCAGCAGCGCCGCCTGGCCGGCACCCCCACGGTGAGCGTGGTCGCGCAGGACGCCTCCGGCGCCAACACCGAGAAGCTGAGGACCTGGGAGGGGCAGCAGCCGCAGGAGGTCAGCACCACCCTCAACCCGAGGCAGCAGACGAAGGCCGACAACGCCCTCGCCGGGCTGACCGTCCCCGCCTCGCTCGTCGCGGTCCGCCCGTCCGACGGCCAGGTGGTGGCCGTCGCCAACCACGGGACGCTCGGCCGCAACCTCGCCTTCGAGGGCCGCTACCCGCCCGGGACGGCCTTCGGGATCCTCTCGGCCGAGACGCTGTTCAGCTCCGCCGGGATGACCCACTCCACGAAGACCGAATGCCCCGGCACCGTCACGGTGGGCGGCCAGACCTTCACCAGCAAGGGGCGCCCCGCCGGGTCCTTCGCCAGTAGTTTCGCCGGCGGCTGCGCGACGACGCTCGCGCAGCTCAGCGGCAAGGTCGACACGCGGACGCTGATGGCGGAGGCGGGCCGGCTCGGCATCGGCAAGAGCTGGGGGATGGGCGTCCCGGCGTTCACCGGCTCGCTTCCGACGCCCGCGAACGACGGCGAGAAGGCCGCCGCCATGGCCGGCCAGGGCAAGGTCCAGATGAGCCCGCTCGGCATGGCCCTGCTGGCCGCCGCGGCCCAGTCCGGCACCTGGCGGCCCCCGTACGTCCTCAGCGGCCTCACCAACCCCGCCGAGACGCCGCAGGCCCAGACCCTCCAGCCGGCCGCCATCAACGGCCTCAAGGGCCTGCTGAGCCGCGCGATCAAGACCGGTGCCGCCAGGGCGGCCTACGTGTACGGGGACGCCGTCGGCACCACGGCCTCCCCGACCTGGACCGAGGGCGGCCAGACCAGGACCGTCTCCTGGTTCGTCGGCTCCCGCGGCGACCTGGCCTTCGCCATCGCGATCGAGGGCCACGCCTCCGCCGCCGACGTCGCCGCCAAGTTCCTCCGCGGCACCCCCGCCAAGACCACCGGGACCACCGCGGGAGCCGCCGCCCGCTGACGGCTTGGCCGAACCTTTGCCCGCCGGACGGAACCCGGCCGGGCCTCCCGGGCGTCTTCCCTGGTGACTGGGCCACCGCTTGGGGGGTTGCGGCCCCAGTCGCCGTGATGAGACCAGAGCCTCGTCTCGGGGGAGGCTCTGCCGTCCGGACCGGCCCGACCCTGCCGGTCGGCCCCGGTGGGCGCGATCACCTCGCGCCCACCGGGGTTCACTTCGTGCCCGGGAATGACGTTGCCCGCCGACGGGTTATCCTTGTACGGTCAGCGTGCGGGCGTCCCCGGACGGCCGCTTTGACAACTCAACATGGGGGTGACCGGCTTCGACTTCGGTCGATCGAGCCAGGGGAAGCGGGTCGAGGGTTGCTGTCGTGACCTCGTAAATCCTGTGACAGCAAACCAATAACTGCCAACAAGAAGCAGTCCGAGTTCGCTCTCGCCGCCTGAGGCGAGTAGCGAACTCTGTCAGCCCGGGAGCGTCTCCGACCCGGGGTCTGGCATCGTAAGGAGACTCCACCTGCCCGCCCGGTCGCGGGGCGTGTAGGGAAAACAAACAGCGGCTGAGCCCGTCGGCGACTTGCCTGCGTGAGCGCCGGGGCTGAGAAAACGCCGAGCAGGCTGCACCCGGAGAAGCCCTGACTCATTACCGAAGGACGCGGGTTCGATTCCCGCCACCTCCACGGCACACGAAGCCGCCGGTCGGACACGTTCCGACCGGCGGCTTCGTCGTTGTACGCCCGGTTCACTCCCGCTTCACGCGGCCGTCCCGCTCAGGAGACCTGGGCGAAGCGGTCGCTGATCAGGCGGAACGCGTTCGGCGGCACGCTGATGCCGCCGCCGAACGGGTAGTTCAGGTTCCAGATCATGAACAGCGCCAGCGCGACGAACGCGCCGAGCAGGCCGACCATCGCGAGGCTGCGCGAGGTGACCCTCACCCCGGAGAGCAGCGGCAGCGACATGATCAGGACCGCGCCGACCACCAGCCCGATCCACAGGAACCCGGGCAGGCCCTGCTCGGCTTGCAGGGCGCGGAGCCGGCGCGCCTCCGACACCGCGCGCGCACTGGTCAGGGCGCTGTCGTGCATCCTCGCCATCCTGGCGTCGCGCGGCTCGATCCGCTGGAGCCGGTCACGGAGGCGGTCGAGGACCGCGGTGGCGCGCGGGCTCATCCGGCGACGGCTCATCGCCGGCCACTCCTCGTCCACCACGAGCCGGGTGTAGTCGCGGACCATGCCCTGGATCTCGTGGTGCTCGGGGTCGGGCATCCCGTGCGCGGCCCAGTAGACCTGCATCAGCTCGCTGGCCTCCTTGGTGGTGTTCTCGCGGGCGTCGTTGTACTGCTGCATCCCGGTCACCACCACGAACGCGAAGACGAACGCGAACATCGTCTTGACGACGTCGGTGACGAGGGTCCCGGCGGCCTCGTCGTCCCTCTGCCGCCACGCCTC
>NZ_CAACUY010000197.1 GCF_900659615.1 Actinomadura fibrosa
TGGAGGGCGTCCTGGCGGCGCGGCCGGATGTGGCGCAGGCGGTGGTGCTGGCCCGCGAGGCCGGGACGAGGGAGGCCGGGCCGGCGCGTGCCGGAGGTCAGGTGCCGGACGGGCGCGGTGCCGGCGCCCCGCGTCCCGGACGGCCGGGAGCCCGGCCGCGCGCCCGGCGCCACGACCGGCTTGTGGCTCGCGGTCACCCGGACCGGCGGCGACACGGTCGTCGCCGCGGTGACCGGGGAGATCGACGTGCACACCGCCGACACGCTGCGCGCCCGGCTCATCGAGCTGCACGACGCGGGCCACCGCCGGCTGGTGGTCGACTTCGGCGCCGTCCCGTTCTGCGACGCCGCGGGGCTCGGCGCGCTCGTCGCGGCGCACAACCACGTCGCCGCGGGCGGCGGCGAGATCGTCCTCGCCGGGGTGCGGCCGGCCCAGCTGCGCCTGCTGCGCATCACGGGCCTGCACCGGCTGTTCGCGCTGTACGCCGGGGTCGGCGACGCGGTCGCCGCGGAGGGGACGTCCACCACCTCCCGGTGACGGGAGCGTGACGTACGGCGCGTTCCGGGTGGATCCGCCGGTGTCCGGGAAGTGTCCGCGCCCTGTCCTCCTGATCGAGGGAGTCCAGGTGAGGGCGGTCGCCGGTGCCGCCGGACACCGCCGGAAGGCTACAAAAGCCTTGCCGCGCGGCGTTTTCCGGGTCCCGTAAGGCGCCCGGGTCCGGATAGAGTCTCATCTCGACAGGCCGCGTCCGACCGGTGTTCTGGAGGCCGCTGTGGGCGGAGAGGAACCCCCTGGCGTGGCCGCGCGCGTGCCCGCGGGCGGGCGCGGTCAGCCTGCCGGGGGCGTCCCGGCCGGCGACCCGCCCACCGGCCTGCCCGCCGGCCTGCCGGACGACCTGCCCGACGGGCTGCTGGTGGCCGACCGCGACGCCCGCGTCGTGGTCTTCAACGCCGCCGCGGCGCGGATGACCGGCGTCGCCGCGGAGGCCGCCCTCGGCGCCGACTTCCGCGACGTCCTGCCGCTGCACGACGCCGAGGGCCGCGACTGGTGGAAGTGCCTCGCCCCCTACGAGGGCCTGCGCACCCGCACCCGGCACCCCGAGCGCGTGCTGTTCCTGCCCGGCGGCACGGAGCTGCTGGTGACCGCGGCGTACCGCCGCGACCGCGCGGGCCGCGTGGAACGGTTCACCGTGTGCCTGCGCGACGCCGCGCACCGCGCCCGCCAGGAGCGCGACCGCGCCGACCTGGTCTCCACCGTGGCGCACGAGCTGCGCTCCCCGCTGACGAGCGTCAAGGGCTTCACCGCGACGCTGCTGGCCAAGTGGCACCGCTTCAACGACGACCAGAAGCGCGTGATGCTGGAGACGGTCAACGCCGACGCCGACCGGGTCACCCGGCTGATCACCGAGCTGCTGGACGTCTCGCGCATCGAGGCGGGGCGGCTGGAGATGCACCGCCAGGTCGTCGACCTGGCCGAGGAGGTCCGCAAGATCATCGCGGGCCGGGTCGCGGCGGGCGAGCCGGAGGACCGGTTCCGCTTCGAGGTCCGCGGCGAGCTGCCCGAGATGTGGCTCGACCCCGACAAGATGGACCAGATCCTCGGCAACCTCGTGGAAAACGCGGTGCGCCACGGCGCCGGCACTGTCACGATCGTGGTGGAGCCGGACGCGCACAAGGAGGGGGCCGCCGTGTCGGTGCGGGACGAGGGCGAGGGCATACCGCCCGAGGCCGTCCAGCGCGTCTTCCGGCAGTTCTGGCGCGGTCCCGGCGGCAACCGCCGCGGCGGCACCGGCCTCGGGCTCTACATCGTCAAGGGCCTCGTCGAGGCGCACGGCGGCATGATCACCGTGCGGCGGGCGCCCGGCGGCGGCGCCGAGTTCCGATTTACCGTGCCCGCAGGGGCCCCTGACTACGCCACCTGAGCCGGTCACCGCGACCGGACGGGCCGGCACCGGGCACCGAAGCGGGCCGCGCGGCTTCGCGCACGTCTTTCCGGATCCTTCCCGCCCGCGCACTAGACTGCGGGCGTCCCACGCCGACCGGAGTTCTCACACCACCATGTCTGCACCCAACAAGTCCTACGATCCCGTCGAGGTGTCCGCATTGCAGCCCGACGCGCTGGAGCGGGCCCGCGACAAGGCGCTCGCCGCCATCGCGGGCGCCGCCGACCTCGACGCCCTCAAGCAGGTCCGCCTGGCGCACGCCGGCGACCGGTCCCCGCTGGCCCTCGCCAACCGGGAGATCGGGGCGCTGCCCCCCGCCGGCCGCGCGGAGGCGGGCAAGCGCATCGGCGCCGCCCGCGGCGCGGTGGCGCAGGCGCTGAAGGCCCGCCAGGCCGAACTGGAGGAGGAGCGCGACCAGCGCGTCCTCGTCGAGGAGACCGTCGACGTCACCCTGCCCTGGGACCGGGCGCCGCGCGGCGCCCGGCACCCGCTGACCACGATGCAGGAGCGGATGGCCGACGTCTTCGTCTCCATGGGCTTCGAGGTCGCCGAGGGCCCCGAGGTCGAGGCGGAGTGGTTCAACTTCGACGCGCTGAACTTCAAGCCCGACCACCCGGCGCGCACGATGCAGGACACCTTCTTCGTGGAGTCGGAGGACACGGGCCTGGTCATGCGCACGCACACCTCGCCCGTGCAGATCCGGTCGCTGCTGTCCCGCGACCTGCCGGTGTACGTCGTGGTGCCGGGCCGCACCTTCCGCACCGACGAGCTGGACGCCACGCACAGCCCCGTGTTCCACCAGCTCGAAGGGCTCGCGGTCGACGAGGGCCTGACGATGGCGGACCTGCGCGGCGGCATCGACGCGTTCGTCGGCGGCATGTTCGGCGAGGGGCTGCGGACGCGGTTCCGGCCGTCCTACTTCCCGTTCACCGAGCCGTCGGCCGAGGTCGACATGCAGTGCTTCGTGTGCCGCGGCGCCTCGGTGGAGCCCGGCGCCGAGCCGTGCCGCACGTGCGGGTCGGAGGGCTGGATCGAGCTCGGCGGCTGCGGCATGGTCAACCCGCGGGTCCTGACGGCCTGCGGCGTCGACCCGGACCGCTACAGCGGCTGGGCGTTCGGGCTCGGCGTCGAGCGGACGCTGATGTTCCGGCACGGCGTCGAGGACATGCACGACATGGTGGAGGGCGACGTCCGGTTCACCCTCCCGTTCGGGATGGAGATCTGATGCGGGCCCCGCTTTCCTGGCTGCGCGAGCTCGTCGACCTCCCGGCCGGCGTCACCGGCCGCGAGCTGGCCGCGAAGCTGATCGCCGCGGGACTGGAGGTCGAGACCGTCGAGCAGGCGGGCGCCGACATCTCCGGGCCGCTCGTGGTCGGCGAGGTGCTGGCGATCGAGGAGCTGACCGGGTTCAAGAAGCCGATCCGCTACTGCCAGGTGGACGTCGGGCAGGCCAACGGCACCGGCGAGCCGCAGAACATCATCTGCGGCGCGACGAACTTCGCGGTGGGCGACCGCGTCGTCGTGATCCTGCCCGGCGGCGTGCTGCCCGGCGGCTTCCAGATCGGGTCGCGCAAGACCTACGGCCGGCTCTCCGAGGGGATGATCTGCTCGGTCACCGAGCTCGGCATCGGCGACGACCACAGCGGCATCCTCGTCCTGCCGCCGGACGCGCCGGTCGGCGCGGACGCGGTGGAGCTGCTCGGGATCCGCGACGACGTCCTGGACATCGCCGTCACCCCCGACCGCGGCTACGCCCTGTCGATGCGCGGCATCGCCCGCGAGGCGGCGATCGCCTACGGCGTGCCCTTCAAGGACCCCGCCGACGTCGAGCTGCCCGCGGAGACCGGCGAGTCGTACCCGGCGAGCATCGCGGACCCGACGGCCTGCGACCGCTTCGTCCTGCGCGGGGTCCGCGGCTTCGACCCGGACGCGCGGACGCCGATGTGGATGCAGGTCCGCCTGCACCGCGCCGGGATGCGCCCGGTGTCGCTCGCGGTGGACGTCACCAACTACCTGATGCTGGAGCTCGGCCAGCCGCTGCACGCCTTCGACCGGGCCAAGCTCACCGGCCCGATCACGGTGCGCCGCGCCGCGCCGGGGGAGGCCCTGGAGACCCTCGACCACGTCAAGCGGACCCTCGACCCCGAGGACATCCTCATCACCGACGAGTCGGGGCCGATCTCGATGGCGGGCACGATGGGCGGCCTCGCCACCGAGATCGACGAGCGCTCCACCGCGATGGTGATCGAGGCGGCGCACTTCGACGACATCGGCACGGCCCGGATGGTGCGCCGCCACAAGCTGCACAGCGAGGCGTCCTACCGGTTCGAGCGCGGCGTCGACCGCGAGCTGCCGCCGTACGCGACGTACCGGGCGGCGCGGATGCTCGCCGAGCTGGGCGGCGCCGAGATCGTCCCCGGCATGACGGACGCGCGGGCGCCGGTCGAGCCCGTCACGATCACGATGGCCGCCGGCCACCCCGACCGGGTCGCGGGCGTGACGTACGGGCGCGACACGGTCGTCCGGCGGCTGGAGCAGGTCGGCTGCGCCGTCACGGGCGAGGACCAGCTCACGGTGACGCCGCCGTCGTGGCGCCCGGACCTCACCGACCCGAACGACCTCGCCGAGGAGGTCATCCGGCTGGAGGGGTACGAGAACATCCCGGCCCGGGCGCCGCGCCCGGTCGCGGGCAAGGGCCTCACCGCCCAGCAGCGGCTGCGGCGCCGGGTGGGCCGAGCCCTCGCGGGCGCGGGCCACGTCGAGGTCCTGGCCTTCCCGTTCGTCTCCGCGAAGGACTGGGACGACCTCCAGCTCCCCGCCGACGACGAGCGCCGGGTGGCGCTGCGGCTGGCGAACCCGCTGTCGGAGGACGAGCCGCTGCTGCGCACGACGCTGCTGCCCGGCCTGTTCCGCGCCCTCGCGCACAACGTCGGCCGCGGCTTCGCGGACGCGGCGCTGTTCGAGACGGGCCTCGTGTTCCGGCCGCGTCCGGGCGCGCCGGAGCGGTCGCCGCGCCTCGCGGTGGACCGCGGCCCGACGCCCGAGGAAATCGCCTCGGTCGAGGCGGCGCTGCCCGACCAGCCGCACCGGGTCGCGGTCGTGCTGTCCGGCCAGCGCGAGCCGTCGGGCTGGTGGGGCGCGGGCCGTCCGGCGCTCTGGGCGGACGCGATCGAGGCCGCCCGCACCGTGGCCCGCGAGGTGGGCGTCGAGCTCACGGTCAAGGCCGACCGGCACGCGCCCTGGCATCCGGGCCGCTGCGCCGCGCTGTACGCCGGGGACACCCTCGTCGGGCACGCCGGCGAGCTGCACCCGCGGGTGACCAAGGCGTACGGGCTGCCGCCGCGGACCTGCGCGATGGAGCTGGAGCTGCGCCGCCTGGGCGAGCCCGTCTCCCCGCGCGCGCCGCACGTGTCGACCTACCCGTTCGCCACCCAGGACGTCGCGCTCGTCGTCGACGCCGCGGTCCCCGCGGCGGAGGTCGAGGGCGCGCTCCGGGACGGCGCCGGCGAGCTGCTGGAGTCGGTCCGGCTGTTCGACGTCTACACCGGCGAGCAGGTGGGCGAGGGCCGCAAGTCCCTGGCCTACTCGCTGCGGTTCCGCGCCCCCGACCGCACGCTGACCGCCGAGGAGGCCACCCAGGCCCGCGACGCGGCGGTGGCCGTGGCCGCCGAGCGCACGAACGCCACCCTCCGAGGCGCCTGACCCACCGCCGAAGGCGGCCCCGCCCGACCGCGGGGCCGCCTTCCGCATGCCCCGGCACGACCAGGTGATTTGTGGTGGCCGTATTGCGTTGGGTATCCTTCTCCGGTCACATTGCCGCCCGGTTGGGGAGTCCATTGAGGATCTGAGGTCCGACACCGCGCAGAGGCCGCTCAGCGGCTCGCGCACGTGACCTCAGCCGTGGACCTCGTCCCGCCGGGCTTTTCCATGCCGTGACGGCATTCCCGCCCGCCGCGCGTTGCGCGTCCTCGCGGTGTCTCCATGAGTCCAGTACCTGCTCGAAGCCATGGAGGCCTCCTGTGTCATTCGCCATCGTCTGCTCCGATCTCTCGTTCTCCTGGCCCGACGGCACCACCGTCCTGGACGGCCTGGACGCGGCGTTCGGCACCGGCCGGACCGGGCTGATCGGGGTCAACGGCGCCGGCAAGTCCACGCTGCTGAAGCTGATCGCCGGTGAGCTGCGGCCCGCGTCGGGCACGGTGAGCGTGGACGGGGAGATCGGCTACCTGCCGCAGAACCTGCCGTTCGACCACGCCCGGACGGTGTCCGACCTGCTGGGCATCAGCGAGGCCCGGGCCGCGCTGCACGCCATCGAGCGCGGGGAGGCGACCGAGGAGAACTTCGCCGCGGTCGGCGACGACTGGGACGTGGAGGAGCGCGCCCGCGCCGAGCTGGACCGGCTCGGCCTCGGCGGCGTGGGCCTCGACCGGACGGTCGGGACGCTGTCGGGCGGCGAGGCCGTGATGGCCGGGCTCGCGGCGCTGTTCCTCGCGCGGCCCGGCGTCCTGCTGCTGGACGAGCCGACCAACAACCTCGACCTGGACGCGCGGCGGCGGCTGTACGACGCGGTGGCGTCCTGGACGGGCGTGCTGGTCGTGGTCAGCCACGACCGGGAGCTGCTCGACCGGGTCGACGAGATCGCCGACCTGCGGGACGGCGGCGTCCGGTCGTTCGGCGGGAACCTGTCCGGCTACGAGGAGCTCCTCGCCGTCGAGCGGGAGGCGGCGGAGCGGGACGTGCGGGCCGCCGGGACGGATCTGCGGCGCCAGAAGCGCGAGCTGGAGGAGGCGCAGGTCAAGCTGGCGCGGCGGGCCCGGTACGGGAAGAAGATGAACGAGAGCAAGCGCGAACCGAAGATCGTCATGGGGATGCGCAAGCGGCAGGCGCAGGAGTCGGCGGGCAAGCACCGGATCCTGCACGAGGAGCGGCTGGCGGGCGCCCGCGCCCGGCTCACCGAGGCGGAGGAGGCGGTCCGCGAGGACGCGGAGATCCGGATCGAGCTGCCCGCGACCGAGGTCCCGGCGGGGCGGACGGTCGCGACCGTGACCGGGCTCTCCGCGGCGGAGCCGGAGCCGGGCACGCTGGAGGAGCTGATCATCCGGGGGCCGGAGCGGATCGCGCTGGTCGGGCCGAACGGGTCGGGCAAGACCACGTTCCTGCGCGCGCTCGCGGGCGAGGCCATGCCGGACGGGCCGGACGTGAAGATCGGCGTGGAAGGGGTCCGCTACCTGCCGCAGCGGCTCGACGTCCTGGACGAGCGGCTCAGCGTGGTCGAGAACGTGCGGGCGGCGGCGCCGGAGCGGCCGCTGAACGAGATCAGGGGCGGGCTGGCGCGGTTCCTGTTCCGGGGCGCGCGGGCCGACCAGGCCGCCGGGACGCTGTCGGGCGGGGAGCGGTTCCGCGCCGTGCTGGCGTCGCTGCTGCTCGCCGAGCCCGCCCCGCAGCTGCTGCTGCTGGACGAGCCGACCAACAACCTCGACATGGCGAGCGCCCGGCAGCTCGGCCAGTCCCTCGCCGCCTACCGGGGCGCCCTCGTGGTGGTCAGCCACGACGTGCCGTTCCTGCGGACGCTGGGGATCACCCGGTGGCTCGGCATGGACCGCCGGACGGGCCTCGCCGAGGTGGAGCCGATGTGAGCGCGCGCCGCGCCGGACCCGGTGCGTACCGGATCCGGCGCGGCGCCCGTTCGCCGGGGCCGCCCGTCAGGTGAGGACGCGCTTGGTGAAGGTGCGGGTCGCCGCCCAGGTCAGCACGACCGTCCCGCCGACGATGGCGAGCAGGAACGCCCAGACGGGCATGTGCGGGATGTCGGGGGTCAGCGCCGTCCGCAGGCCCTCGCTGAGGTAGACCAGCGGGTTGAACAGGCTGACGATCTGGAGCCAGCGGATGTGGTCGAGCGCGGACCACGGGTAGTACACGCAGCCGAGCATGGTCATCGGGAGCAGGACCAGCGCGAACAGCATCTGGACCTTCTGCGGGTTCAGGAGCGTGCCGAGCAGCAGGCCGCCCGCGGCGGCCAGCAGCGACCCGGCGACCATGACGAGCACGAGGACCGGCCAGTTCGCGACGTGGACGTCCGGGGACTGGCCCTCGGCGTGGATGAACAGGACGGCCGGGAACACGAGCAGGCCGCCGATCAGGCCCTGGAGCGCGGCGGCGACGATCTTCTGGACGGCCAGCAGCGGGATCGGGACGGGGGCGAGCGCCCGGTCGGTGATCGACTTCTGCCAGTTCAGCTCCATCATCAGCGGGAAGATCACCGCCATCATCGCCTGCATGATGATGGACGAGCCGACGAGGCCGGGGAGCAGGATGGTGGAGAACGTGGGGCCGCCCGGTCCGCCCGCCATCGCGCCGCCGCCGAGCTTGGGCAGCACGTAGGCGAACACGAACACGAACATCACCGGCTGCACGAGCACCCGGAGGAAGGCGGACAGGAAGTTCTTGCGCATGACCCGCGCCTCGCGCGCCATCATCGCGGCGAACGTGCGGGGGATCGTCGCCCGGGCGGGAGGCGGCGGGGCGAGAGGGGGCGGGGCGAGGACGGGGGCGCTCATTCGCGGTAGTCCCTTCCGGTGATGGTGAGGAAGACGGTCTCCAGGCTCGGGCGGAGCTGCGTGGCGTCGGTGACGCCGACGCCCGCGGCGGAGCCGATCGCGACGAGCTCGCCGAGGACGCCCTCGGGCTCGGCGGCGAACACCCGCACCTGCCCGTCGAGCACCTCGACCTTGCTGATGCCGGCCCGGTCGGCGAGCGCGTGGATCTCGCGCGGCGCGGGGGCGTCGTAGGCGACGGTGATGACGGTGTCGGCGCCGGCGGTGCTCTTCAGCTCGTCGACGGTGCCGCTCGCGAGGATCGAGCCGTGGTCGACGACCGCGACCCGGTCGCAGAGCGCCTCGGCCTCCTCCATGTAGTGCGTGGTCAGCAGGATGGTCTGCCCGGCGGCCTGGAGCCCGCGCAGCACGTCCCAGAGGTTGGTGCGGGTCTGCGGGTCGAGGCCGGCGGTCGGCTCGTCGAGGAACAGCACCTCGGGGCCGTGCATGAGCGCCCGGCAGATCATGACGCGCTTGGCCTGCCCGCCGGACATCTCGAAGGGGTTGCCCTGGCGGTGCTCGGTGAGCCCGAACAGCTCCATCAGCTCGTCGGCGCGCCGGCGGGCGTCGCGGGCGCTGAGCCCGAAGAACCGGCCGCGGAACTCCAGGTTCTCGGCGGCGGTCAGGTCGCTGTCGAGGGTGTTGCCCTGCGACACGACGCCGATGCGGCGCTTGATCTCCACGGCGTCCCGGACGACGTCGAGGCCGCACACGCGCGCGCTCCCGCCGGTCGGCACGACCAGGGTGGTGAGCATGCCGATGGTGGTGGACTTGCCCGCGCCGTTCGGCCCGAGCAGGCCGAAGAACTCGCCGCGCGGCACGTCGAGGTCGATGCCGCGGACGGCGTGGACCGCCGGGCGGGGGCCGCTGGCGGGATAGGTCTTCTCCAGGCCGGCCGTGTGCACGGCGGCCTCGGGGGGTGGGGTCACGCCCCGTCTCCCTTCGTCTCCGAGTAGCTCTCGAACCGTTCGATCAGCCTCAGCAGGAACCGCCGGACGGCCGGCTCGTCCTCCGGGTCGACGACGTCGTACAGGTGCCACAGGTCCTCCCCGATGGGACGGCCCTTCTCGGCCATGAGCCGGCGCCCGGCATCGGTGGCGTGCACGAGGACGGCGCGCCGGTCGTGCTCGGAGCGGCGCCGCTCCACGTGCCCGTTGCGCTCCAGG
The DNA here is from genome assembly GCF_900659615.1 of Actinomadura fibrosa. Taxonomy (GTDB): domain Bacteria; phylum Actinomycetota; class Actinomycetes; order Streptosporangiales; family Streptosporangiaceae; genus Spirillospora; species Spirillospora fibrosa. The sequence continues at coordinate 9,702 of NZ_CAACUY010000197.1, forward strand.
GTGTCGACGACCGAGGTGACGCTGGCCGGCGTGATGAGCAGCCGCTTGGCGATCTCGCCGGGACGCAGCCCGTCCTCGGCGGTGATGAGCAGGCGGAGCGTGAAGAAGCCCGCGGGGCTGATGCCGTGCCGCTCGATCAGCCGCCACACGACCGGGCCGGCCTGCCGGGAGGCCAGCGCGAAGAGCCGCCCGATGGGCCACTTCTCGACCGGGCCCAGCGACCCGCTGAGATCGCCGAAGCCGAGCTTGTCCACGTCCATGCCGAGAGATTATTAGATGTCTAACCTTTAGCTGTCAAATCTTTAGATTTCAAGTTCTTAGCCGCCTAAGCATCGGTGTGGCTCTCGTCTCAGCCAGGCTGAAGTGGCCTTTCCCGCATTGAATAGACATCCAGCGTCATGCATACTCTTGCTCATTGCTTGCGGAAGGGCAGAGTGCACATGGGAATCCGGACGGCGGTCGCCGGCGCCAGCGGCTACGCGGGCGGCGAGGTGCTGCGCATCCTGGCGGGACATCCAGAGTTCGAGATCGGCGCGCTGACGGCGGGCTCCAACGCGGGCACGGAGCTGGGCGCGCACCAGCCGCACCTGCGATCCCTGGCCGGACGCGTCCTGGAGGAGACCCGCCCCGAGACGCTCGCCGGGCACGACGTCGTCTTCCTCGCGCTGCCGCACGGCCAGTCCGGACCCCTCGCCGAGCGGCTCGGCGACGACGTCCTCGTGGTCGACTGCGGAGCCGACCACCGCCTCACCGATTCCGGCGACTGGGAGCGGTTCTACGGGACGCCCCACGCCGGCACCTGGCCCTACGGCCTGCCCGAGCTGCCCGGCGCGCGGGACGCGCTGCGCTCCACCCGGCGCGTCGCGGTGCCCGGCTGCTACCCGACGGCCGTCACGCTCGCGCTGTTCCCCGCGTTCGCCGCCGGTCTCGCCGAGCCGGAGGACGTCGTCGCGGTCGCCGCGTCCGGCACCTCGGGCGCGGGCCGGTCGCTGAAGCCGCACCTGCTCGGCAGCGAGGTCATGGGCTCGGTCAGCGCCTACGGCGTCGGCGGCGTCCACCGGCACACCCCGGAGATGGTCCAGAACCTCAGCGCCGTCGCGGGGGAGCGGGTCACGGTCTCCTTCACCCCGACGCTCGCGCCGATGAGCCGGGGGATCCTCGCCACCTGCACCGCCAGGGCGACACCGGGGACGACCGCTGGAACGCTCCGCGCCGCCTACGAGGCCGCCTGCGCGGACGAGCCGTTCCTCGGCCTGCTGCCCGAGGGGCGGTGGCCGGCCACGTCCATGACGCTCGGCGCCAACACCGCGCTCGTCCAGGTCGCCCTCGACGAGGCCGCCGGGCGGATCGTCGCGGTCGTCGCCATCGACAACCTCACCAAGGGCACCGGGGGCGGCGCGGTCCAGAGCGCCAACCTCGCCCTCGGCCTCCCGGAAGAACTCGGACTCACCACGATCGGAGTGTCCCCTTGAGCGTCACCGCCCCCCGGGGTTTCCGCGCCGCAGGCGTCGTCGCCGGCCTGAAGGAGACCGGCAGCCGCGACCTGGCCCTCGTCGTCAACGACGGGCCGTCCCGCGCGGCGGCCGGCGTCTTCACCCGCAACCGGGTGAAGGCCGCGCCGGTGCTGTGGTCGGAGCAGGTCCTCAAGGGCGGCCGCGTCCACGCGGTCGTGCTGAACTCCGGCGGCGCCAACGCCTGCACGGGCGCCCCCGGCTTCCAGGACACCCACGCCACCGCCGAGCGCGTCGCCGAGCTGCTGGAGGACTCGGCCGGCGAGGTCGCGGTCTGCTCCACCGGGCTGATCGGCACCCGGCTGCCGATGGACGCGCTGCTGCCCGGCGTCGACAAGGCCGTCGCGGAGCTGTCGCGCGGGGACGGCGGGCTCGCCGCCGCCGACGCCATCCGCACCACCGACACCGTCGCCAAGATCTCCTTCCGGCACGGCGACGGCTACATGATCGGCGCGATGGCGAAGGGCGCGGGCATGCTCGCGCCGTCGCTCGCGACCATGCTGTGCGTCATCACCACCGACGCCGACCTGCCCGCCGCGAGCCTGGACCGGGCGCTGCGCGCGGCGACCGGTGTGACCCTGGAGCGGCTCGACGCCGACGGCTGCATGTCCACCAACGACACCGTCCTGCTCATGGCCTCCGGCGCGTCCGGGACCGTGCCGGACGAGGCGGACTTCACCGCGCTGCTCACCGAGGTCTGCGGCGACCTCACCCGGCAGCTCCTCGTGGACGCCGAGGGCGCGTCCAAGGCCATCGCGATCGAGGTCGTCGGCGCGGCCAGCGACTTCGACGCCGTCACCGTCGGCCGCTCGATCGCCCGCAACAACCTGCTCAAGTGCGCGATCCACGGCGAGGACCCCAACTGGGGGCGCGTCCTGTCGGCCGTCGGCACCACCGAGGCGGTGTTCGACCCCGACCAGGTCAACGTCGCCATCAACGGCGTGTGGGTGTGCCGGAACGGCTCGTTCGGCGACGACCGCGACAAGGTGGACCTGCGCCCCCGCGACGTGACGATCACCGTGGACCTGTCGGCGGGCCCGAACAGCGCCACCGTCTGGACGACCGACCTCACGGCCGACTACGTCCACGAGAACTCGGCGTACTCGACATGACCGCCACCACGGGCGCGGAGACGTCCGGCGCCAGGGCCGGGGTGATGGCGAAGGCCGAGACGCTGATCAAGGCGCTGCCGTGGCTGGAGCGGTTCTCCGGCCGGACCGTCGTGATCAAGTACGGCGGGCACGCGATGACGGACGCGGGGCTGCGGCACTCGTTCGCCGAGGACGTCGTGTTCCTGCGCTACGCGGGGCTGCGGCCGGTGATCGTGCACGGCGGCGGCCCGCAGATCAACTCGGCGCTCGCCCGCAACGGCATCGAGTCCACCTTCACCGCCGGGCTGCGGGTGACGACGCCGGAGGCCATGGAGGTCGTCCGGATGGTGCTCACCGGCCAGGTCCAGCGGGACGTCGTCGGCCTGATCAACCGGCACGGGCCGTTCGCGGTCGGGATGTCGGGCGAGGACGCCAACCTGTTCACCGCCGAGCGCAAGCGGGCCGTCGTGGACGGCGAGCCCGTCGACATCGGCCAGGTCGGCGAGATCGTCGAGGTGGAGGTGGGGGCCGTGCGGGCGCTGCTCGACGACGGCCGGATCCCGGTGGTCTCCAGCGTCGCGCGCGGCGACGACGGCGAGGTCTACAACGTCAACGCCGACACCGCCGCCGCCGCGCTGGCGGTCGCGCTGGACGCCGCGAAGCTCGTCGTCCTCACCGACGTCGAGGGCCTGTACGCCGACTGGCCGGCCAGCGACGAGGTGATCGACCGGCTGACCGCCGACGAGCTGGCCGCGCTGCTGCCGGACCTGTCGGCGGGCATGGTGCCGAAGATGGAGGCCTGCCTCGCCGCCGTGCGCGGCGGCGTGCCGCGGGCCCACGTGCTGGACGGGCGCGTCCCGCACGCGCTGCTGCTGGAGATCTTCACCGACGAGGGGATCGGGACGATGGTCCTGCCGAGCCCCGCCGGAGCGGACTCCCACGAGGAGGGACCATGAGGGGCGACGAACTGAGGAGCCGGTACGCGGCGGCGTTCATGCCGAACTACGGGGTGCCGCCGGTCGCGCTCGCGCGCGGCGAGGGCTGCCGGGTGTGGGACGCCGACGGCCGCGCGTACCTCGACCTGATCGCGGGCATCGCGGTCAGCTCCCTCGGGCACGGCCACCCGGCCCTGATCGAGGCGGTGTCCGCGCAGGCCGCCGCGCTGGCGCACACGTCGAACCTGTTCCTGCACGAGCCCGAGGTGCTGCTCGCCGAGCGGCTCCGCGAGCTGCTGGACGGCGACGGCAGGGTGTTCCTCGCCAACAGCGGCACCGAGGCCAACGAGTGCGCGCTCAAGCTGGCGATCAAGTACGGGAGGGCGAACGGCCGCTCGCATATCGTCGCCGCTGAGAACTCCTTCCACGGCCGGACGCTCGGCGCGCTGGCGCTGACCGGCAAGCAGGCGATCCGGGAGCCGTTCGGGCCGTACGGGATCGACGTCCGGTTCGTCCCGTACGGGGACGCCGACGCGCTCGCCGCCGCGGTGGACGAGCACTGCGCCGCCGTGTTCCTGGAGCCCACCCAGGGCGAGGCGGGCGTCGTCCCGCCCCCGGACGGGTACTTCGCCGCCGTCCGCCGGATCTGCGACGCCACCGGCGCGCTGTTCGTCGCCGACGAGATCCAGTCGGCGATCGGCCGGACCGGCGCCTGGTTCGCCTGGCGGCACGAGAACGCCAGGCCCGACGTCCTCACGCTGGCGAAGGGCCTCGGCGGCGGCCTGCCGATCGGCGCGTGCGTCGCGCTCGGCGAGCACGGCGAGATCTTCGCCAAGGGCGACCACGGCAGCACCTTCGGCGGCAACCCGGTGAACGCCGCCGCCGCCCTCGCCGTCCTCGCGACGATCGAGAAGGAGGGCCTGCTCGGCAACGCCGCGCAGGTCGGCGAGGTCCTCGCCGCCGGGATCGCCGCCGTCGACCACCCGCTGCTCGCGGGCGTCCGGGGCCGCGGGCTGTGGCGCGCCGCCGTCCTCACCGGACCGCACGCCCCCGCCGCCGAGGCCGCCGCCCGCGACGCCGGCTTCCTCGTCAACGCCGTCCAGCCGGACGCGCTGCGCCTCGCCCCGCCGCTGATCCTCACCGCCGCGGAGGCGGAGTCGTTCACCGGCGCCCTTCCCTCGATCCTCGACGCGGCGGCCGCCGCCGCGAAGGAGAGCTGACATGGCCGTCCGGCACTTCCTGCGCGACGACGACCTGGCCCCCGCCGAGCAGGCCGAGGTCCTCGACCTCGCCGCCCGCGTCAAGCGCGACCGGTTCGGGTTCCGGCCGCTGGAGGGCCCGCGGTCCGTCGCGGTCCTGTTCGACAAGCCGTCCACGCGGACGCGCCTGTCGTTCGCCGCCGGCATCGCCGAGCTCGGCGGCCACCCGCTGATCATGGAGACCGGCACCAGCCAGCTCGGCCGCGGCGAGACGATCGCCGACACCGCCCGCGTCCTGGAGCGGCAGGTCGCCGCCATCGTGTGGCGGACGGGCGGGCACGAGCGGATCGAGGAGATGGCCGCCGGCACCGCCGTCCCGGTCGTCAACGCCCTCACCGACGCGTTCCACCCCTGCCAGATCCTCGCCGACCTCCAGACCGTCCAGGAGGCGAAGGGCGGCCTCGCCGGCGCGACCCTCGCCTACTTCGGCGACGGCGCCAACAACATGGCCCACTCCTACCTGCTCGGCTGCGCCACCGCCGGGATGCACGTCCGCGTCGGCGCCCCCGCCGCGCTCCCGCCCGACCCCGCCGTCGTCGCCCGCGCCACCGAGATCGCCGCCGCCACCGGCGGGTCGGTGACCGTCACCGACGACCCCGCGAAGGCCGCCGCCGGAGCCGACGTCCTCGCCACCGACACCTGGGTGTCGATGGGCCAGGAGGGCAAGGACACCTCCCTCTACGAGCCGTACGCCGTGGACGAGGACCTGCTCGCCCTCGCCGACCCCGAGGCGGTCGTCCTGCACTGCCTGCCCGCCTACCGCGGCAAGGAGGTCGCCGCGTCCGTCCTGGACGGGCCGCGGAGCCGGGTGTGGGACGAGGCCGAGAACCGGCTCCACGCCCAGAAGGCCCTGCTCGTGTGGCTGCTGGAGAGCGCGCGATGACGACCCCGATGACCAAGGCCGCCCGGCACGCCCGGGTGATCGAGCTGCTGACCCGGCACCCCGTCCACTCGCAGGGCGAGCTCGCCAAGCTCCTCGTCGACGAGGGCGTCGAGGTCACCCAGGCCACCCTCTCCCGGGACCTGGTGGAGATCGGCGCGGTCAAGCTCCGCGCCGACGACGGCAGCCTGATCTACGCCGTCCCCGGCGAGGGCGGCGAGCGCATCCGGCGGGCCCGCACCGGCGCCGCCGAGACGTTCGCCGGACGCCTCGGCCGGATCGCGGCGGAGCTCCTCGTCTCCGCCGAGGCGTCGGCCAACCTGGTCATCGTGCGGACCCCGCCCGGGGCCGCGCAGTACCTCGCCTCGGCGATCGACCACGCCGAATGGCCCGCCATCCTCGGCACCGTCGCGGGCGACGACTCGATCCTCGTCATCGCCCGCGACCCCGCCGGCGGGGAGGCCGTCGCCGAGTCGCTCCTCCGGCTGGCCGGCGGACGCGAACGACGAGGCCAGGGGCCCCAGGCCCCCGCACCCGACGAGCCGGCCGCCGAACCGTCCGCCGAGCCGCCGACCCCAGGTCACGATCCCAAGGAGAGCCCATGAGCGAGCGCGTCGTCCTCGCGTACTCCGGAGGGCTGGACACCTCCGTCGCCATCCCGTTCCTCGCCGAGCAGACCGGGGGCGAGGTGATCGCCGTCGCGGTCGACGTCGGCCAGGGCGGCGAGGACCTCGGCACGATCCGCGAGCGCGCCCTCGCCTGCGGCGCCGCCGAGGCCGTCGTCGTGGACGCCAGGGAGGAGTTCGCCGCCGACTTCTGCGTCCCTGCCCTCCAGGCCAACGCCCTCTACATGGACCGCTACCCGCTGCTGTCCGCGCTGTCCCGGCCGCTGATCGTCAAGCACCTCGTCGCGGCCGCCGCCGAGTTCGGCGGCACCACCGTGTCGCACGGCTGCACCGGCAAGGGCAACGACCAGGTCCGCTTCGAGGCCGGGCTGTCCGCGCTCGCCCCCGACCTCAAGGTCATCGCGCCCGCCCGCGACCACGCCTGGACGCGCGACAAGGCGATCGCCTTCGCCGAGGAGAGGGGCCTCCCGATCGACGTGTCGGCGAAGTCCCCCTACTCCATCGACCAGAACCTCTGGGGACGCGCCGTCGAGACCGGCTTCCTGGAGGACATCTGGAACGGCCCCACCGAGGACGTCTACGCCTACACCGCCGACCCCGCCGAGCCCCGCGACGCCGACGAGGTCGTGATCACCTTCGCCGCCGGCGTCCCGGTCGCGCTGGACGGCCGCCCCCTCACCCCGTACGAGGTCGTCGCCGAGCTGAACCGCCGCGCCGGCGCCCAGGGCGTCGGCCGCATCGACATGGTCGAGGACCGCCTCGTCGGCATCAAGAGCCGCGAGGTGTACGAGGCGCCCGCCGCCATCGCGCTGATCATCGCACACATGGAGCTGGAGAACGTCACCGTCGAGCGCGACCTCGCCCGCTTCAAGCGGTCCGTCGACCAGCGGTGGGGTGAGCTCGTCTACGACGGCCTGTGGTTCTCCCCGCTCAAGAGCGCCCTGGACGCCTTCATCGCCGACGCGCAGCGCGCCGTGTCCGGCGAGGTCCGGATGACCCTGCACGGCGGCCGCGCCGTCGTCACCGGCCGCCGCGGCGACGCGTCCCTCTACAGCCACGACCTCGCGACCTACGACACCGGCGACGCGTTCGACCAGAGCCTCGCCAAGGGCTTCGTCGAGCTGTGGAGCCTGCCCAGCAAGATCGCGGCCGGGCGGGACCGCGCCCTGCGCGCCTGACCCCCGCCCGGCGCGGCGCGCCGGGTGGGCGCCTTCACGCTGCCGGGCGCCTC
>NZ_CAACUY010000198.1 GCF_900659615.1 Actinomadura fibrosa
GTCCGCGCGCCAGGTGGCCGGGCGGCGGTGGCGGTCGGCCCGCGGCATCGTGGCCGCGCTGCTCGCCATGGCGGTGATCGCGGTGGTGCTCGCCGCGCTGCGCCCGTCCGCTTCGACGGAGCGGCTCGACCCGACCTCGGCCAAGCGGGACGGCACGCGGGCGCTCGCCGAGATCCTCCGGCAGCGCGGCACGCCGGTGACCGTCGCGCGGCGGGCGGGGCAGGCCGCCGACCTGTCCGTGCCGGGCAGCGTGCTGGTGGTGACCCGCACCGAGCGGCTCACACCCGCCGACCTGGACCGCCTGCGCGGGACGCAGGGCGACATCCTGCTCGTCCAGCCCGAACGGGAGACGCTGGAGGCGCTCGCCCCGGGCGTGCTCAAGTCGGGCCCGAGCTTCGCGCGGAGCGCCGACCCGGGCTGTGCCCTCCCGGCCGCCACGCTCGCGGGACGGGTCGCCTTCGGCTCCTCGGAGCTCTACGAGGCGTCCGGCGGCGCGACCGGCTGCTACCGGGTGGACAACCTCGCCCGGCTCGTCCAGGTGCGGGCTGCGGGCCGTACGGTCACGGTGGTCGGCTCGGGCGGGTTCATGACGAACGAGCATCTGGCCGAGGAGGGCAACGCGGCGCTCGCCATGAACCTCGCGGGCGCGCGCGCCGCGGTGGTCTGGCTGAGCCCGGACATGCCTCCGCCCGGCGCCGACACCGGCGACCGGAGCCTGCCCGACATGGTGCCGCTCGGGGTCTGGCTGTTCTTCCTCGAACTGCTGGTCACGGTCGTGCTGGTGGCGCTGTGGCGGGGCCGCCGGCTCGGCCCGGTCGTGGCGGAGCGGCTGCCCGCCGTCGTCCGGTCGGCCGAGACGGTCGAGGGACGGGCCCGCCTGTACCGGGCGAGCCGTGCCCGCGACCAGGCCGCGGACGCCCTGCGCGCCGGGGCCCGCGAGCGCATCGTCCCCCTGCTCGGCCTGCCGCGGACCAGCGCTCAGGATCCCGCGTCCGCGCAGGAGATCGTCACCGCCGTGGCCGCCCGCATCGGGCAGCCTGAGGCGATCGTGGGCGGAGCCTTGTACGGGACTCGCCTCCCTGGGGCATCCCACGGACCGTCCCAGGAAACTCCCTACGGGCCATCCCAAGGGGCGCCTTATGGCACGACCCCAGGAGCGCCCTATGGGGCGCCTTACGGGCAGCCCTACGGGCAGTCCCCCCAGGAGCAGTACGCTCCCGAACTCGTGGACGACGCCGGGCTCATCGCCCTCTCCGACGTCCTTGACGACCTGGAAAGGCAGGTACGCCAGTCGTGAACCATCCTGTTGACCTAGGGAAGGACGACGGGCCTGGCATCGGATCCGGTGTGGGCCCGGGTACGGGCCCCGGCATGGGCGCCGCCCCGGGGTCCGGCACCGCGCCGAGCGACGACGTGCCGGGCACCCGCGTCTCCGAGGAGATCCGGCAGCAGTCCGACACGGCCCGGGCCGCGCTGAGGGCGCTGCGCGGTGAGGTCGCCAAGACGGTCGTGGGCCAGGACTCCGTGGTGACGGGTCTCGTCATCGCCCTCCTGTGCCGCGGCCACGTGCTGCTGGAGGGCGTGCCGGGCACGGCCAAGACGCTGCTCATCAAGACCCTGGCGCGGGCCCTCGATCTGGACTTCAAGCGTGTCCAGTTCACTCCCGACCTCATGCCCGGTGACGTGACCGGTTCCCTGGTCTACGACAACCGCACCGCGGAGTTCGAGTTCCGCGAGGGCCCGGTCTTCACCAACCTCCTCCTCTCCGACGAGATCAACCGGACTCCGCCGAAGACCCAGGCGTCCCTCCTAGAGGCCATGGAGGAACGGCAGGTTTCGGTGGAAGGCACCGCGCGCCCCCTGCCCGACCCCTTCGTGGTGTGCGCGACGCAGAATCCCATCGAGTACGAGGGCACCTACCCCCTGCCCGAGGCCCAGCTCGACCGGTTCCTGGTGAAGCTGACCGTGCCCGTCCCCACCCGGGACGAGGAGATCTCCATGTTGCAACGGCACGCCGCCGGGTTCGACCCGCGCGACCTGTCGGAGGTACGTCCCGTCGCGGGCGCCGCTGAGCTGGCGGCCGGGCAGGCCGCGGTGCGGGCCGTCCACCTGGACCCGAAGGTCGCCGCCTACGTCGTGGACCTGTGCCGCGCCACGCGCCAGTCCCCCTCGCTCCAGCTCGGCGTGTCCCCGCGTGGCGCGACCGCGCTGCTCGCCACGTCCCGTGCGTGGGCCTGGCTGTCCGGACGCGACTACGTGACGCCCGACGACGTGAAGGCCCTCGCCCGGCCGACGCTCCGGCACCGGGTCCAGCTCCGTCCCGAGGCCGAGCTGGAGGGCGCGACCGCCGACGGCGTGCTGGAGGGCATCCTCGCCCACGTCCCCGCCCCGCGCTGATGGCGCTGACCGGACGCCTGGGGCTGCTCGCGCTGCTCGGCGCGCTCGTCCCGCTGTTCCTGCCGAGCTGGTGGACGCTGCTCGCGCTGTGGGGCGTCCTGCTCCTCGGCGTCGTCGCCGACCTCGCCCTCGCGGGGAACGTGCGGGCCCTGCGCCTGCACCGCCTCGGCGACACCAACGTCCGCCTCGGCGAGACCGCCCAGGTGACGCTGCTCGTCGAGAACCTCGGCGGACGCCGCGTCCGGGGCCGGCTCCGGGACGTGTGGCCGCCGAGCGCGGGCGCCGCGCCCCGCACGGTCAAGCTGAACGTGCCCGCGGGCGAGCGCCGCCGCGTCGAGATGACGCTGACGCCGACCCGGCGCGGCGACCGGAAGGCCGTCACCGTCGTCATCCGGTCGGTGGGGCCGCTCGGGCTCGCCGCGCGGCAGCTCTCCCGGCCCGCGCCGTGGACGGTCCGGGCGCTGCCCGCGTTCCCGTCCCGCCGCCACCTGCCCGCCAAGCTGGCCCGGCTGCGCGAGCTGACCGGCCAGCACGTCGCGCTGATCCGCGGCCAGGGCACCGAGTTCGACTCGCTGCGCGAGTACGTCGACGGCGACGACGTCCGCTCGATCGACTGGCGGGCCACCGCGCGCCGCGGCGACGTCGTCGTCCGGACCTGGCGGCCCGAGCGCGACCGGCGCATCTACCTGGTGCTCGACACCGGCCGCACGTCCGCCGGGCGGGTCGGCGACATCCCCCGCCTCGACTGCTCGATGGACGCGGCGCTGCTGCTCGGCGCCCTCGCGTCCCGCGCCGGCGACCGGGTCGACCTGCTCGCCTACGACCGCCGCGTCCGCACCCGCGTCGAAGGGGCCTCCCGCACCGACCTGCTGCCCGCGATGGTGCACGCGATGGCGCCGCTGGAGCCCGAGCTGCTGGAGTGCGACGCGGCGGGGATGGTGTCGGCGCTGATGGCGCGCGTCCGGCAGCGCTGCCTGGTCGTCCTGCTCACCGACCTCAACACCGCGGCGATCGAGGAGGGCCTGCTGCCGCTGCTGCCGCGGCTCACCGCCAAGCACCTCGTCATGATCGCCGCCGTGTCGGACCCGCGGGTCGGCGAGATGGCGGCCGCGCGCGGCGACCTCGCGTCCGTCTACGACGCGGCCGCCGCCGAACGGGCCCGCGCCGAGCGCCGCCGCCTCACCGCCGAGCTGCGCAGCCAGGGCGTCGAGGTCGTGGACGCCCCGCCGGACGAGATCGCCCCCGCCCTGGCCGACGCCTACCTGGCCCTCAAGGCCGCAGGCCGCCTCTAGTACGCCCGAGGGGCCTCAGCCGACGGTGGGGGCGTGGTCGGGACGCAGGTCGGCGTCCCCGGTCTCGCCCTGGCGGGTCGCCCGGCGGCCCAGCACGATCACGTAGGCGAGGAAGGCGACCTCGGCGACCACGCCGATCCCGATGCGGAGCCAGGTGATGTGCACCCAGCCCGTCACGAACCCCTCGATGAGGCCGGACACCAGCAGCACCGCGACGAGGCCGAGCGCGACGCTCACGGCCGCGCGCCCCTCCTCGGCGAGGGCCTGGGCGCGGGTCCGCCGCCCCGGGTCGATGACCGTCCAGCCGAGCTTCAGGCCGCCCGCGCAGGCCAGGTACACCGCGGTGAGCTCCAGCATGCCGTGCGGCAGGATCAGCCCGAAGAAGATCGACCCCTTGCCCGCGGCGAACATCAGCCCCGCGACGACGCCGAGGTTCAGCTGGTTCTGGAGCAGGACGTAGACGGTCGGGATGCCGAGCAGGACACCGAAGATCAGCGCGACCGCCGACACCCACGCGTTGTTGATCCACACCATGAACGCGAACGACGCCGCCGAATGCTCGGTGTAGTAGTTCGCGAAGTCGTGCTCGACCAGCCGGCGGATCTCCTCCGGCGCCGCGACCGACGCCTGCACCTCGGGGCTGTGGACGATCCAGATCGCGAGCGCCAGCGACAGCAGGTTCCCGAGCACCGCGTTGCCGAGCCACCACCGCCGCATCCGGTAGGCCGCCGCCGGGAACGTCACGGTGGCGAAGCGCGACACGTCCCGCCACAGCGGCGCCTGCGCCCCGGCCACGGCGGCGCGCCCCCGCGCGACCAGCGAGGACAGCCGCCCGACGAGCTGCGGGTCGGGCGAGCTCGACCGCACCACCGACAGGTGCGTGGCCGTCCGCTGGTACAGGTCGACGAGCTCGTCGACCTCCGGGCCGGTCAGCCGCCGGCCGCGGTTGATCAGCCGTTCGAGGCGCTGCCAGTCGGCGTTGTGCGCGGCCACATAGGCGTCGACGTCCACCCGGCGAGACTAACGCGTCCCCGCCCACGACCGGCAAAATGGACGCCGCCGCGGCAGCACCCGCGGCATGGGAGGATTCAGGACATGGCCGAACTCGTGACCGGCGAGGCCGTCGCGCTCGACATCCGGGTCGCGCGCCTGGCCAGCCGCGGCTGCGCCCTGCTCCTCGACCTGCTGTTCCAGCTCACGCTCCTGAGCCTCACCAGCTACATCGGCGGCATGACGGCCCTCGTCGCCGACGACGCCTGGGCGACCGGCCTGACCCTGCTGACCACGGTCGCGGTCATCGTCGGCTACCCGTGCGCCTTCGAGACGCTGTCGCGCGGCCGCACGCTCGGCAAGATGGCGGTCGGGATCCGCGTGGTCGCCGACGACGGCGGGCCCATCCGGTTCCGCCAGGCGTTCGTGCGGGCCCTCGCGGGCGTCATCGAGTTCTGGACGTTCCTCGGCGCGCCCGCCCTCGTCGCCTCGCTGTCCAGCAAGCGCGGCAAGCGGCTCGGCGACCTGTTCGCCGGGACGATCGTCATCCAGGAGCGCGTCCCGGCGTCCGTCTTCGGCCCGGTCGCCGTGATGCCCCCGCAGCTCGCCGGGTGGGCGGGGACCCTGGAGCTGTCCATGCTGTCGGACGAGCTGGCGCTGACCGCGCGCCAGTACCTGACGCGGTTCTGGGACCTGCTGCCCGAGGTCCGCGACTCCCTGGGCCAGCGCATCGCGGACGACGTCGTCGCCGTCATCAGCCCTCCCCCGCCGCCGGGCGTCCGCCCCGAGATCCTGCTGTCGGCGATCCTCGCCGAGCGCCGCCACCGCGAGGAATGGCGCCTGGCCCAGCGCCGCGCCCGCCGGATGCGCCGCGCCGGGCAGCCCGCCTGGCCGCCCGCCGAGCAGGCGCCCGTGCCCGCGATGGCGATGGCCGGGCCCCCACCGCCGCCGGGCGCCCAGCCGGGCCCGCCCGCGCCGCCGCCCTTCAGCGACCCGGGACCGGGCCAGCCGCGCTTCCTGCCGCCATCCGACTACGGAGCCGGGCCGTACCAGGGTGTGCTCCCCAACGGCCCGCAGCCGGGCGCTCCGTCCCCCGCAGGCCCATCCCAGGGCCCTTACGGCACCGGCCAGTACCCGGCAGGCCCCGCGGGCCCGTACCCGGTCGGCCCTTACCCGCCCGCCCCCGCACCCGGCCAGTACCCGCCCGCCGCTGCTCCCGGCCAATACCCGGCTGCCGCCGCGCCCGGCCCTGCGGCCGCTCCATACAGCACCGGCTCGTACCCGGCGGGGCCATATCCGTCCGACCCTGCGGCCCCGCCCGAGCAGCGCTGGAACCCGTGATCTAGCAACACCGGCCGTAAATCAGGCCCGCTGTTGTGCACTTCCGCAACTTCCCCGGCTCCGGCTCGCCTCCTAAAATCCGAAGAACATTCATGTTTTGGGAGGCGGCATGCGCGTCCGTACGACCCTCGGCCGGATCACCCTGGCGGCCGCGACCGCCCTGGCGGGAACGGCGACCGTCCAAGCCGCCCCTGCACACGCGGAGACCGCCCTACCCACGATCACAGACGACCAGGGACGAACCCTGATCCTGCATGGGCTGAACACCGCCAGCAGCGCGAAAGGTCCCACCGGCCTCCCCTGGATCAGCCGGGACGACGTCGTCCGTGAGGCCCGCGACATCGGCACCAACTCCGTCCGGTACCTGATCCAGTGGAAGAACGTCGAACCCCGCCCGGGCGTGTACGACGACGCCTACCTGGACGAGGTGGCGAAGCGGGTCGCCTGGTACGGCGAGCAGGGCATGCACGTCATCCTCGACATGCACCAGGACATCTACGGACCGGACGCGTGCAAGGGCGCAGGCAACGGAGCACCCGCCTGGGCGACCTACACCGACGGCCTGCCCTGCACGCCCCAAGACCCGTGGGTGCTGACGTACCTCCAGCCCGCCGTCCTCCGCGCCTACGACAACTTCTGGAACAACACCGGCAAGCACCCGGAACTCATGGAGCACTACGCCGCCGCATGGCGCCACGTGGCACAGCGCTTCGCCGACGACCGCGCCGTCCTCGGCTACGACCTGATGAACGAGCCGTTCGGCGGAACACGGCAGTTCGGCTTCTTCGAGGGCCCCGTCCTGGCGCCGTTCTACCAGCGCGTAGTCAACGCCGTCCGCACCGCCGACCGCGACAACTGGGTCTTCGTCGAACCCCAGGCCCTCGGCCCGAACGAAGGCGCGGAGACCTCACTCGGGACGGTCCGCGACCCCCGTCCCGGCGGCCCCCGCATCGTCTTCGCCCCGCACTTCTACCCCGGCGGCGTGGACCTCGGCGGATCGTACGACGGAGCCGCGAAACTCCTCGTCCAGGCGCAGTTCGCGCTCTGGAAGCGCAACATGCCCGCGGCGGCCCGCCGGCTCGGCGCACCGATCTGGCTCGGCGAAGTGGGAGGCATGGGCCAGGACGCCCCCGGCGCCGCCGACTTCACCGGCGACTGGCTCACGATGGCGGACGACCTCACGATGGGCTGGGCGTACTGGTCGAACGACCCAGGCTCGTCCGGCGTCGTGGACGGCAAGGGCAACCCCACCCTCTTCGCCAAAACGCTCGCCCGCCCCTACCCCCGTGCCGTGGCCGGAACGCCGACCAGGATCTCCTACTCCTCGGGAACACTCACCGTCGGCTGGAAGACCCGTCCCGGAATATCCGCCCCCACGGAACTCTGGTTCCCCTCGGCGACCCCGCCCAAGGTCACCCTCACCGACAAGCCGGGAACGTGGCGCACCCAGTGGGACGCCACGCGCCACGTCCTCTCCGTCTGGGCGAACCCGGCCGAGCCCACCCACACCATCACCGTCCACTGAATTGACCACGGCGTGCCGCCCTCGGGGGAGTCGATGAAGGCGGCACGCCGCGGGGTCTCAGGCCGCGCAGTACTGGCTCTGCTTGCCGATGGCCCGGTACGGGCAGTCGGCGTACGCGGTCAGCCGGAGCAGCGCCTCACGGCTCCGCGCCACCTGCGTGTCGATCGCGGACGGCGGCGGGTAGAAGCTCCCCCCGCCCAGCTCGAACGTGAACGAGAAGATGCGCTGGTTCCCCCACGTCCAGTCGTCGGTCGTGCCGTCCGTGATGTAGAGGTCGCTGGACTGCTCGGGCGTGAACCCGTTCGTCCCGGCCAGCTCGCGGCCGATCGTCCGGTGCGTGGCCTCCTCGTCGCTCGACATCGCCCCGGCCACGGTGTCGCTGTAGGTGTAGCCGAACGGCCACAGCACGAGCTCGGCCTCCGAGTGGATGTCCAGGAAGATCTTGAGCTGCTGCTTGCCGCCCACGACCCGGCTCCGCACGAAGTTCGCGATCACCTTCGTCTCGGGCGCCGACTCCGCCGCGGTCCCGCGGTACGTCTCACTCGACCCGGTACCGGACGAACCGCCACAGCAACCCCACCGGTAACCGAAGTTCCGGTTCAGGTCCGTCCCCGTGGACGTGGAGTTCGGCTGCCGGTTCTTGCGCCAGTTCCGTCCAGCCTGGGTGTCACTCGTCATGTCGTAGACCTGGCCATCGGGGTTGACCATCGGCATGACGTAGATCTCGCGCGAGTTCACCAGGTCGGTGATGCGGCTGTTGGAGCCGTACCCCTGCGTGAGCTGCCCGATGTAGTCCAGGGCCTGCTCGGCGGTGAGCCGCTCGCGGGCGTGGATGTTGGCGATGTAGAGCACCTCGGGCTCGTTCTCGTCCGTCGCCACATTGTCGCTGATCTTGAGGCCGACGATGTCGCGCCCCTGGTACGACTTGCCCGCGACGAACTTCTGCGCGATCTGCGGATAGGCGGCGACGACGCTGTTCAGCTCCGCCTGCATCTCGGCGTACGTGTGATACGACGTCGCGGCCTGGGCGGTCGGCACCGGCGCCGGCGCGGGCAGCGGCGCGCTCACCCGGAACCCGAGCCGCCTGATCGCCGCCACCTCGGACGGGATCGCCGTGACCTCCACCTCCCCGGCCCGAACGGCGTCGATCGCCGCACCGGTCCGCGCGATCAGACTCCGCTGCTGCGCGGTCGCCGGCCCCGTGACGAGATACCGCTGCGACGTCTCCCCCGGCCCCGGAGCCGACGCACCGGCACTCCCGGTCACCGAGACCCCGGCCACCGCCAGGACGAACGCCGACAGAATCGCTAGCAAGCGCCGAGGACGCCTTCTACTGGAAATGGCCATGGGCGAACAACCTGCCATTCGGATCTGCGCACCTGTAGGCACGCTGCGGGGTTCCTCAGGAGGGTCACGAGCACTCGCGGTGCCGCCACAATGACCGTTCACCCGCCCCCTGGCAATGGCTCCCACCAGCCCGCTTTCTCACCGCCTCCCTAGGGCGCACTTCGACGGAAGCCATGAACACGCAGGTCATGCCCGCACGGCCCGGCGCAACCCGTCCCGCCGTCCAGCGCGAATCAAAATCAATGTGAAATTTCAGCCCCGCCCCAGCCGCGCCCAGACGACCTTCCCGCCTCCCGGACGAACCTGTACGCCCCACGCCTCGACGAGCATCGACATCATCAGCAACCCCCGGCCCGACTCCGCCTCCCCACCCACGCACTCCACCACCGGGACCTCGTCATCCTCATCGTGGACCTCGACCACAGGACACCCGTCCTCACACAGCACCCGCACCACGACCACCTCCGTATCCGTGTGCTTGAAGACATTCGTGACCAGTTCCGTGGCAACGACCCGCGCAACGTAGTCCGATCCCAGGTTCCTCTTGCAGAACACCTCTGCGACGAACAAACGCGCAATCTCCGGCGCGCGCGCGGAAGACGCCATAGCAAGAAATCCCGCCTCGACAGCCGCATCAATATTGATCATGAAAATACCTCTCACCGCCTTCACGATTTCCGGCACCAGTGAGCCACAAGGGAGCTACGGTGGGTGACAAAGCAGAGGTCACGGACGAGAAGTCGACCCACCTGTTCCGCGTTCGGTTGGTAGCCAGTTGGGTCGCACTTGAGAGAGGATGAAGCCATGGCGCCCCAGAGGAAGCGCGCGACGGTCTCCCCCACACTCCACGCGTTCGGGCGACGGTTTCGCAAATTCCGCGAAGCGCGAGGATGGAGCCAGGAGAACGTCGCAAGCCGAGCCAATGACGGCATCGGCGTAACACCGCAATATATCGGCGCAGTGGAGAACGGCCGCACCCGCTGCACCAGAGAGTTCGCCGCGACCATGGACGAGGCGATGGGCGCCAACGGCGAACTACTCGATCTCTACGACGACCTCGTCAAGGACGCCCCCTTCCCGATCTGGTTCGACTGGCACCTCATCGAAGCCGACGCCGCCGAGATCGAGGCGTTCAGCCTCGGAGTCGTCCACGGGCTGTTCCAGACTCCCGCGTACGCAGCCGCCCTGCTCCGCAACGACCAGGCCGCCGTGGAAGCGCGGATCAAGCGTCAGGACATCTTCACGAGGGAGAAGCCGTCACCACCTGTCTTCTCTCTCCTGCTCGACGAGGGAGCCCTGCACCGCGAAGCGCGCGACCCCGAGGTGATGCGCGAGCAACTCCAGCACTTGGCCGCAGTACCGCCGGAGCTCGCCACGATCCAGATCGTTCCTGGCCGAGCCGATCACGACGGCAACAGCGGTTCATTCAACATCGCCACGATGGAAGATCGAACACAGATCGCGTACGTCGAGTCCGCCGCGCGCGGCCTCACAATGAGCGAGCCAGAAGATCTTGCGACTCTGTCTCGCACCATGAAGAGCCTCCGCTCCCTGGCACTGCCAGTAAGCCAATCAAGGGACCTCATCCTCAGGACGGTGGAACGAACATGGTCGACCTGACCAACGCTGCATGGCGCAAGGCATCTTGCAGCACATCCAACGGTGGAGCGTGCGTCGAACTGGCCCATGTCGTATGGCGCAAGGCATCACGAAGCACCTCAAACGGAGGCGACTGCGTTGAGCTCGCTCAGGCGGCGTGGCACAAGGCCCCTCAAAGCACGTCCAACGGAGGAGAATGTGTTGAAGTCGCTGAAATCAGCGACATCATCGCCATCCGCGATAGCAAAGATCCGGACGGGGGTGTTCTGCTGCTCACCCCAGAGGGCTTCAGGGGCCTCACTCAGAACATCCGGGGCGACGGGGGGTGACGCGGTCCAACGCTGGCTCAGGTGAGGAGGTTGGGGGGTGACTCCAACTCGGTGAGTTCGATGTTGGGGGCGTCCAGGACGACGTCGCCGGCAAGGTGGACCATGCTCACCTCGCCAGTGGACAGGTCAGTGACCTCGTAGCTGGAAACCGGCAGCGGCTCGGTGTCCGTCTCGTGAAGTGAGGTGGAGGCGAGGCGCCAGCGCCACGTAGCAGTAAGGGCTGCTAGGGACGGGCCGGTCAGCCGGACGAGCCGTACGTCGGCCTGCTCGCCCTCGTCCAGGGCAAGGGAGCGGGCGATCGCGACGAGAAAGGCGGGTGAGTCACCGAGGAAACCGACCGCACGCTCATGATGCTCCTCGCCGGTCTCCCCGGCCGCGCGCACCCAGGCGAGTTCGGGACCGGTCAGACCGCCGCGGATCCACCACTGCGGGGTCACGAGTTCGACGCGGATCTGGCGCCAGCGCGCGTCCACCACAAGGTCTAGGCGGACGCCGTCGGATCGCTGTCCGACGTACCGCCACCCGCCCGGCCCCGGCGCGCACTGGAAACGCTCCTGGAGACCGTCGTCGAGATGGACGTAGACACCGGTGGGCATGGTCAGGAGCCCAAGCGCCAGGAGTGCAGGTACTCCTCCTGCTCGGCGGTGAGCCGGTCGATGTCGATCGACATGGACGCGAGCTTCAGCCGCGCGACCTCCGTGTCGATCTCCTTAGGAACGTCGTGGACGGCTGGGCTGAGCGTCTCGTGGGCGGTCGCGAGCCAGGCGCAGGTGAGGGCCTGGTCGGCGAACGACATGTCCATGACGGCGGCGGGGTGCCCCTCGGCGGCGGCGAGGTTGACCAGCCGTCCCTCCGCGAGCAGGACGAGACGGCGGCCGTCCGCGAGCACATACTCGTCGGCCTGGGGGCGCACGCCTCGGTGTACCTCGACCGCCAGCTCGTCCAGGGCGCGGACGTCGATCTCCACGTCGAAGTGCCCGGAGTTGGCGAGGATCGCGCCGTCCTTCATCACGGCCAAGTGGTCGGCGTTCACCACGTCCCGGTTTCCGGTCACGGTGATGAAGACGTCGCCGATCTCCGCCGCTCGCGCCATCGGCTGGACGCTGAAGCCCTGGAGCGCCGCGTCCAGCGCCTTCACCGGGTCGATCTCGGTGATCACGACCCGCGCTCCGAGTCCCCGGGCCCGTTCCGCGAGGCCGCGCCCGCAGTACCCGAAGCCCGCGATCACGATCGTCTTCCCGGCGAGCAGCGTGTTCGTCGCGCGGACGATCCCGTCGAGCGTCGACTGTCCCGTCCCGTACCGGTTGTCGAACATGTGCTTCGTGTCGGTGTCGTTCACCGCGACGACGGGGAACCGGAGGGCGCCCTCCAGCACCATCTGGTGCAGCCGGATGACGCCCGTCGTCGTCTGCTCGCACCCCGCCTTGACCGTGCCGATCAGGTCGGTCCGGTCGATGTGCAGCGTGTTGACGAGATCGCACCCGTCGTCCAGGACGATGTCGGGCGCGGTCTCCAGGGCCTGGTGGATGTGCGCGTAGTACCCCTCGCGGTCGGTGCCCGCGCGCGCGAAGACCTCCGCCCCGTACTCCTGGACGAGCGCGGCGGCGGTGTCGTCCTGCGTGGACAGCGGATTCGACGCGGCGAGCGCCACGCTGGCACCGCCCGCCTGGAGCGTGCGGATCAGCCCGGCCGTCTCGGTGGTCACGTGCATGCACGCCGCGATGCGCAGCCCGTCGAGCGGCCGCTCCATGGCGAAACGCTCCCTGATCTGCCGCAACACGGGCATGCTGCGATCCGCCCACTCGATCCGCTTGGCCCCCTCGTAGGCCAAGGAGACGTCCGTGATGTCGCTCAACTTCGCCCCCTCTATGGCAAGCCGCCGGACGGGAGATCCCGTCCGGCGGCACCATCCAACAGCCCTTGCCTACCTCAGCGTCCCACGCAGACCCCACATCACCCACACCCCGCCGCCCCGAGCCCGCCGACACGCAGGTGCGGGCTCGGGGACCTGCGGGTTCGTGTTCTCAGCCACCGCTGGCTGTGGGTCTAGCCGTTTGCGTGGGACGGGCCCTAGCTGGCGCGGGTTTGAGGCTTAGGTGGCGGCGGGCCGGGCGTTGCGATCGCGTGCGAAGCCAGTTTCGAGCGAAGCAAGAAACTGATCGCGCAGCGAGCCGCTAGGCGAGTCGGAGCGATGCCAGCGATCGCCGCAACGCCCGTTGAAGGAGGGCCCCAGGCCCGACGCCAAGGGCGTTGCAATGAACACAGCGATCGCCGCTTTGTCCGTTGAAGGGAGGCGCGCCAGCGCCGACCGCCAAGGACAAAGCAATTAATAACGGTAGTGGTCGGGCTTGTAGGGGCCTTCGACGTGGACGCCGATGTAGGCGGCCTGCTCCTTGGTGAGTTCGGTGAGCTTGACGCCGAGGGCGTCGAGGTGGAGGCGGGCGACCTTCTCGTCGAGGTGCTTCGGCAGGACGTAGACGCCGATCGGGTACTCCTCGGTCTTGGTGAAGAGCTCGATCTGGGCGATGACCTGGTTGGTGAAGGAGTTGGACATGACGAACGAGGGGTGGCCGGTGGCGCAGCCCAGGTTCATCAGCCGGCCCTCGGCGAGGACGATGATGGAGTGGCCGTCGGGGAAGCGCCACTCGTGCACCTGCGGCTTGATCTCGATCTTCTCGATGCCGGGGGTCTTGGCGAGGCCGGCCATGTCGATCTCGTTGTCGAAGTGCCCGATGTTGGACACGATCGCCTGGTGCTTCATCCGGGCCATGTGGTCGGCCGTGATGATGTTGAAGTTGCCGGTGGTGGTGACGAAGATGTCGGCGGTGTCGACGACGTCGTCGAGGGTGGTGACCTGGAAGCCGTCCATCGCGGCCTGGAGGGCGCAGATGGGGTCGATCTCGGTGACGATGACGCGGGCGCCCTGGCCCTTGAGGGCCTCGGCGCAGCCCTTGCCGACGTCGCCGTAGCCGCAGACGACGGCGACCTTGCCGCCGATGAGGACGTCGGTGGCGCGGTTGAGGCCGTCGATGACGGAGTGGCGGCAGCCGTACTTGTTGTCGAACTTCGACTTGGTGACCGAGTCGTTGACGTTGATCGCCGGGAAGGCGAGGGTGCCGGCCTTCGCCATCTCGTAGAGGCGGTGGACGCCGGTGGTGGTCTCCTCGGTGACGCCCTTGATGGCGGCGGCGGTCTCCGTCCAGCGGCCGGGCTTCTCGGCGATGGTGCGGCGGAGGGTGTCGAGGATGATCCCCCACTCCTCCGGGTCGTCGTCGGTGGCGGTGGGGACGGCGCCGGCCTTCTCGTACTCGGCGCCCTTGTGGACGAGGAGGGTGGCGTCGCCGCCGTCGTCCAGGATCATGTTGGGGCCGGTGCCGTCGGGCCACTGGAGGGCCTGGTCGGTGCACCACCAGTACTCTTCGAGGGTCTCGCCCTTCCAGGCGAAGACGGGGACGCCCTTCGGGTCGTCGGCGGTGCCGTCCTTGCCGACGACGATCGCGGCGGCGGCGTGGTCCTGGGTGGAGAAGATGTTGCAGGACACCCAGCGGACGTCGGCGCCGAGCTCGACGAGCGTCTCGATCAGCACGGCGGTCTGGATCGTCATGTGCAGCGAGCCCATGATCTTGGCGCCGCGGAGCGGCTTGGCGGCGGAGTACTCCTCGCGAATCGCCATCAGTCCGGGCATCTCATGCTCGGCGAGCCGGATCTCCCGGCGCCCGAAGTCGGCCAGCGAGAGGTCGGCGACCTTGTAGTCCATGCTTACGTTGCTCCTTGGTCCGCTTGTTCGGCGCGTGGGCCCCGAGGGTCCGACGCCCGCCTCGTGTCCTCGTCGACCTGGCTCTTCGCGGTCGTACCGGTGGGTGGTGGGGCGGGGTCCGTCCGCGAGTCTACGGGCGGACGGCACCGGGAGGCACGGTCGGGGACGACTTTCTGACACAGATTTGTCAGAATTGGCCCATGCGCATCACGGAGGCCGCCCGGCGGCTCGGCACCTCGCCCCGCATGCTCCGCTACCGGGAGACGCTCGGGCTGCTGCCCGCCACCCGGGACGCGGTGGCGGCGGGCGGTCACCGGCGCTTCGGCGAGGCCGAGTTGCGCGCCGTCGCGCTGGCCTTGGCGCTGGAGAAGCGCTACGACATCGGTCCGGCGGAGCTGGCGTTCGGGTTGCGGGTCCTCGCGGAGCCGCAGGTGCAGGCGCATGTGCGGGAGCTGGGCGAGCGGATCGGACGGCTTTCCGCGCCGCCCACCCGGGCCCTCGACTTCGAGAAGGAGAAGGCGCTGCGGCTCCTCCGCCGGCGCTGAGCCTCAGCTAGACGCGCTCTCGCCCGGGACGACCACGCCGGACTCGTAGGCGAGCATGACGGCCTGGGCGCGGTCGCGGAGGCCGAGCTTGGTGAAGACGCGGGCGACGTGGGTCTTGACGGTGTGCTCGCTGACGACGAGGCGCTGGGCGATCTCGCCGTTGGACAGGCCGCCGGCGATCAGGACGAGGACCTCGCTCTCGCGGGCCGTGAGCGTGGCCAGCTCCGAGGGGGCCTGGGGCCTGCTCCGCCGCTGCTTGGTGAACTCGCGGATGAGGCGTCCGGTGACCTGGGGCGCGAGCAGGGAGTCGCCGCGGGCGACGACGCGGACGGCGGAGACGAGCTCGTCGGCGGTGGCGTCCTTCAGCAGGAAGCCGCTCGCGCCGACGGCGAGCGCGTCGTAGACGTACTCGTCCACGTCGAAGGTCGTCAGGACGAGGACGCGGGCGCTCTCGCCGCCGGGGAGGGCGAGGATGCGCCGGGTGGCCTCGATGCCGTCCATGCCGGGCATCCGGATGTCCATGACGACGACGTCGGGACGGCCCCGCTCGGCGAGCCGCACCGCCTCGCGGCCGTCGCCGGCCTCGCCGATGACGGTGATGTCCTCCTGGGCGTCGAGCAGCGCGGCGAACCCGGCCCGCACGATCGTCTGGTCGTCGACGATCAGCACTTTGATCATCGCCGCCGCCCGGGCACGGCGCGTCCCGCCTCCGGGTCCGCGGGGAGGACGCGCCCGTCCCTACCCGCCCGTCCGCCTGCCCCCATCGACCGACTCCTCCCTGTGCAGCGGCAGCTCGGCCTCCACCAGGAACCCGCCTTCGGTCGCCGGGCCCGCGGAGAACCGCCCGCCCAGCATGGTCGCACGTTCCCGCATCCCGACGAGACCGTGCCCGCCGCCGGAATCGGCCGCGGGCGCGGCCTCCAGGCGGGTGCGGCCGGCTGGGTCCTCGTCCAGTACGGCGGTACGGGACGCGGGGTCGTCCCGGTTCAGGACCATGGTCGGCGCGGACGGGCCGTCGTCGCGGACCCGGACCGCCAGCCGGTCGGGCAGGAACGTCAGGTCGACGCGGACGCCCGCGCCGGGCGCGTGCCGCCGCGCGTTCGTCAGCGCCTCCTGGACGATCCGGTACGCCGACAGCTCGACCGTGGTGGACAGCGTCCGCGGGTCGCCGTGCACGGCGAGGTCGACGGAGCCGCCCGCGCCGCGGTGCTGCTCGATGAGCTCGGGCAGCCGGTCCAGGCGGGGCTGCGGGGCGTTCGCGGACGCGGGCTCGTGCTTGGCGTCGGCGCGCAGGACGCTGAGCAGCCGCCGCATCTCGACGAGCGCCTCCCGCGCGGTCTTGGCGATCTCGGTGTAGCCGGCGCGGGCCTCGGGCGACAGGTCCCGCATCGTGTAGGGGGCGGTCTCCGCCTGCACCGCGATCATGGAGACGGAGTGCGCGACGACGTCGTGCAGCTCGCGGGCGATGCTGGCCCGCTCGCGCATCACGGCCTGCTCGCGCTGGACGGCGATGAGCCGGGTGAGGGTCTCGTTGGTGCGCTCCTCCGCCTCGGCCTCCGTCCGCCCGGCCGTCTCGACGGTGCGGCGGGCGTCGCCGAGCCCGATCGCGGCGAGGACGGCGACGATCGTGGCGGGCCAGGGGACGTCGTCGAGGGTCGAGGTGGCGAGGTACACCACGGCGACGGTCGCGGCGCTTCCGGCGGCGAGGACGCCGGCGGACTGCCGGGGCAGCTGCCGGCCGAGGGCGTACAGCGTGTAGAGGGCGGCGAAGGCGGTGGTGACCAGCAGGACCTGGCCGGTGAGCAGGCTGGCCGCGAACGCGCCGAGCGCCACGGCCGCGACGGGCCGCAGGTACTCGCGGCGCCAGACCAGCGGCAGCGTGGCGGCGACCGCGAAGCCGCCCGCGAGGCTGAGCGGCGTCTCGACGCGCGGCGCCAGCTCCGCCAGTGCCGCGATGGTCAGCGCGAGGCCGGTCAGCGGCGCGAACCACCAGGACCTCGCGATCTCGCCCCAGGTGTCGATCCACCGGGGCAGCGGCGCCGTGGCGCCCGCGGGGACGCCCGGCGCGCCGGGGTGCGGGGCGCGCCGTCC
>NZ_CAACUY010000199.1 GCF_900659615.1 Actinomadura fibrosa
GGTGGCGGCCCGCGCCGGCCCCTCGTGCGCCGCGCCGGAGCCCGCGGCGGGCCACTCGTCGCCCCACGGGCTCGCCGCGCGGCGCAGCTCCTCCCAGTCGAGGACGGTCAGCGGGCGGGGCCTGCGGTCGAGGATCCCCCGCTCCCGCCACAACCGGAACCAGCGCACCAGGGTCTCGCGGGAGATCCCGGCCCAGTTGGCCAGCTCGGCCTGGCTGAGCCGCAGCGGGATCTCGATCCCCCGCGCGGTGCGCTCCCCGAACCGGTGCGCCAGCTCCAGCAGGTGGTAGGCCAGCCGCTGCGGATGCTCGGCCGCCCGCACCGCGTGCCGCCGGCCCCCGTACGTGACGCTCTCGGAGATCGCGTGCATCATCGCCTCGGCGACGCGGGCGTTGGCGGCGAGGAGGCTGCGGAACTTGCGGCGGTCCACCCGCAGCGCCGCGACGTGGTCTAGCGCCGCCACCGTGCCGCGCTGCGGATGCCCCCACGGGCCGAGGACCCCGACCAGGTCGCCCGAGCCGAACAGGTCGATGATCGACTCGTCGCCCTCGCTGGAGTCCACGAACTCCTTGGCCACCGCGTTGCCCGCCGCGCGCGGCACCGCCTTGAAGACCACGTACACGGCGGGGGCGGTCACGCCCTGGTGGCACAGCATCCCGCCCGGGGGGATGTCGGTCCGCCGCCCCATGGCCCGCAGGGCCTGCCGGTCCGTCGGGGCCAGCAGCCCCCAGAAGCTGCCCGGCCGGACGTCGGAGTCGATCACCGGCTCACCCGCCCGCCATCGCCGCCGCGAGCGTCCAGAACAGGAACAGCACCGCCGACGTCACCGCCCACGCGACGGCCTGCCACGACAGCTCGCCGCAGCGGTGCGCCGCCGACAGCAGCCGGCGCAGCTCCACGTCGCGGACCCGCTCGTCCAGCGCGGTGGACGAGGCGAACGGCGTCCACGGCACGCCCGGGTCGACGGGCGCGCCGGTGCGGCCGCGCACCTCGCCGAGCACCGCCACCAGCGTCAGCCGCGACCGGACGACGTAGCCGGCGGAGACGGCGAACGCCCCCGCGAGGACGGGGAGCAGCGCCAGCGCCGCGACGCCGGGCAGCCCCGCCGCCAGCCGCGTCACGGTCCCGACGAGCACCAGGGCGAGGAGCACCACGGCCACCGCGGCGTCCTGGCCGCACAGCCGGACCAGCGCGCAGGCGTGCCCGAGGATGTCCTCCGGGCTCTCCTCGCCGGGTCCGGGACGGAATGCAGTCACCAACGCGCCACCGTCCTCACGGGTCGTTTCCGATCTTCCAACTCCCATCGTGGGGCAACAAGGGGGAAAGCTCCGTCCGCCGGCGCACGACTCGGCTGCGTCTGGTGACGCATTCCCGCGAACGCGGCCGGAGGCCCCTGCGCGCGGCCGCGCATGGTGGAAGATGGTCCCGGTACGACGACGGGAGAATCGATGAGCTACACGGGGAACGTCGAGGTCGGCGGGCGGCCCGACGTCCGCGAGCTGCCGGGCCTGACGGTCACGAAGGTGGCGGTGGGCCCGTACGACAACAACGCCTACATTCTGCGATGCACCGCGACCGGCGAGCAGCTGCTCGTCGACGCGGCCAACGAGGCGCCGCGGCTGCTGGAGCTGGTCGGCGACGGCCCGCTCGCGCGGATCGTGACCACGCACCGGCACCAGGACCACTGGATGGCGCTGAGCGAGGTGGCGCGGGCCACGGGCGCACCCGTCGTCGCCCACCCGCGCGACGCGAACGCGCTGCCCGAGCCGGTCGCCGAGCCGGTCGAGCACGGCGACACCGTCCGCGTCGGCCGCGCGACGCTGGAGGTCGTCCACCTGCGCGGGCACACGCCCGGCTCGATCGCGCTGCTGTACGACGCCGGAGGCGAGCTCGCGGCCGCGCCGCACCTGTTCACCGGCGACAGCCTGTTCCCCGGCGGGGTCGGCAACACCTGGGGCGACCCGACCCTGTTCAAGCAGCTCCTGGCGGACGTCGAGGAGCGCGTCTTCGACCGGCTCCCGGACGCCACCTGGTTCTACCCGGGCCACGGCAAGGACTCCACGCTCGCCCGCGAGCGCCCCTCGCTCCCCGAATGGCGGTCCCGCGGCTGGTGAGCTCCGCCGCGGCCTCCGCGGCTCGCGAGCCCGCCGCGGCCTCCGCGGCGGCCCGGTCCGGCCCTCCGGAACAAGCGGTAGGGAGTGTTCGTTTGTCCAACCACACTTCCACCGTTCTCGGGGCCGAGACCCAGGAGAAGCCATTCACCCACGCAGCGATGTGGACCCAGGACACGCCCTGCGCTATCCCGCGGGCTCGCTGGTGCTCGTCGCCGGCCTGCCCGGAGCGGGCAAGACCACGCTGCTCGACCGGCTGTACCGGCTGCGCGGCGACGAGACGGGACCGGTCCCCGTGGACGGGGTGCGGGTGATCGACTCGCGGCAGTCCCGGAACTGGTGGGCGCGGTTCCTGCGCCCCCTGCCGCCCCGCCTGCGCACCCCCCTCGTCCACGCGACGCACGTGTGGCGCATCGGCCGCGCCGTCGCGGGCGGGCACGGCGTCGTGGCGCACACGCGCGGCACCTGGCCGCACATCCTGCGCGGCTTCACGTGGCTGGCGCGGCTGCGCGGCGGCGAGGTGCACGTCATCCTCATCGACGTGGATCCCGAGACGGCCCGCGCCGGGCAGTTCGCGCGGGGCCGCGCCGTCACCGGCCCCACGTTCGCCCGGCACTGCCGGCGCTGGGGGCCGCTCGTCGAGCGGGCCCGCGACGGCGCCCTCCCGCCCGCCGCCGGGGTCACGGTCCTGGACCGCGCCGCCGCCGACCGGCTGGAGGGCATCCGCTTCGAGTGACCGGCGGCTCTCAGCGCAGGGACGCGAACCAGCGGACGGCCAGCGCCGTGCCCGCCAGGTTCGCCCCGAGATGCCGCGAACCGCCGTAGGTCTTCTCGCCCACGTCCACCACCGGGACGGCCGCTCCGCGCGCTGCGAAGGCCGCCGCGCAGTGGTCGCTGTTCACCGTCGCCGCCTGCTCGTCGCGGCTGATCCTGTAGAGCCGGACCGGGACGCGCGGGGTCCAGGCGGTGCAGACCTCGGCGTCCACGCGCAGCGCCGCGGCGAGGGTCCCGGACGGGTGCCGCAGCAGCGCGAACCCGCGCGGTGTGAGCAGCTCGTCCACGGTGTCCGGCAGGCCCTCCAGCATGACCTGCCCGGGGGTCGTGCCGTCGAAGTACTTCTCGACGTGACTCGCGTACGGCTCCTGGAAGAGGTCCGACGGCGTCCGGTAGAGCCCGCCGTGGATGCGGTTCCAGGACACGAGCAGGTACGACACGTACGCGACGGACATCTTCGGGTCCAGCTTGCCGTCCAGCAGCGCGGGCAGTTCGGCGCCCCGGAAGTCGTAGGCGCCGGCGATCGGCGCCACGGCCCGCAGCCGGAACCGCGGGTCGGCCCCGCCCTGGAGCGCCCGCGCCAGGCCCAGCGCGGACGAGGCGCCCTGGGAGAACCCGGTGACGAACACCTGGCCGTCCAGGGTCCTGCCCTTGCGCGGGACGAACTGGTGGGCCGCGCGGAGCATGTCCAGGGACGCGGACGTCTCCGACGGCACGTCCTTCCAGGGATGCACGCCGGGCCCCTCCCCCAGGCCCAGGTAGTCGGGCGCGACCGCCGCGAAACCGGCCGACCCGTACGTGACGGCCGGGCCGGGACCCCACACATCCTCGGCCATGGACGGGGCGTCGGCCTTGAGGCTGGCGGTGCCGTGCGTGTACGAGACGGTGCTGAGCCGCCGGTCCGCGCTGCGCGGCAGGACGAGCAGGCCGCTGGCCGTGGTCGCCCGGCCCCGCGTGTCGACGGTGCGGTAGACCAGCCGGTAGGTGTCCACCCCGTACCGGACGGACGCGGCGTCGAAGTCCTCCTCCGCCAGCCACGTGCGCACCTTCTCCGCGGACATGCCGCCGAGATGCCGGGCGGAGACCAGTTCGCCCCTGGCGACCCGGGTCTGGGCACTCCCTTGCTGCGCGGCGGCGGGTCCCGGCGCCGGTCCGTCCGCGAGCGCGGGGACGGCCGCCGCGCCGATGAGCGCGGCGGTGACCGCCGCGCAGGCGGTCCCGGCCATCAGGCGGGTCGTTCGGGGGGTTCGCCGAGTCATGGTGCGTCCTTCCGGATCGGTTCGGATGGCGTCCAGCCTCCGACCGCGGGGTCCGGACGGGCATCGCGCGGCGTGGTGATTCCCGAACCGCTACCTGGGAGGGCCGGGGTCCGCCTCGCCTCCCCCTCGGGGAGCCCTCGACGGAGACCTTCGTCCCGACCGGCGCTCAGGCTCCGCGCCGCACCACCAGTAGGGCGACGTCGTCCTCGGTGGGACGGCGGCCGATGAGCGCCGCCATCACGGCGGCGGTGACCGCCTCCGGCGGACCGGCGTACACGGTCTCGCACAGCCGGCCGATGCCGCTGTCGACCGTGTCGTCGCGCCGCTCCACCAGGCCGTCGGTGTAGAAGCAGAGCACCGCGCCCGGGGGCACGGCGACGGCGGTGGTGTGGCGGGCCGTGTCCTCCCCGAAGCCGATCAGGACGTCGGTCTTCATGCTCACCGGGTGTCCCGCCTCCCCGGGCAGGGCCAGCACCGGGGGCCAGTGGCCGGCCGACGACAGCCGCGCCTCGTTGCTCGCGAGGTCCCACACCGCGTACAGCACGGTCGCCGTCGCCTCCGGCTCGAAGTGCTGGATCTTGCGGTTGAGCTTGCGCAGGACCTCGGCGGGATCGGTGGTCTCCAGCGCGTAGGCCCGCAGCGCGCTGCGCATCCGCCCCATGACCACGGCGGCCCCGAGCCCGTGCCCGGCCACGTCGCCCATGACGATGCCGACCTCGCCCGAGGGGAGGGTGAAGGCGTCGTACCAGTCCCCGCCCACGCTCTCGGCGCCGGGACGGTAGCGCGCGGCCCACTCCACGCCGCGCACGGCCGGAAGCGCCGTCGGCACGAGGCTGCGCTGGAGCTCCAGGGCGCCGGCGCGCTCGGCCCGGCTGAGCAGCGACTGCACCGCCATCGCGGCGCGGGCGGCGGCGAGCTGCAACAGCGCGGTCTCGTCCTCGGTGAACCGGCGGGCGGTGACCGTGCCCACGTGCAGGACGCCCACCAGCGTGCCGCCGGCGACCAGCGGGACGCCCAGCAGCGAGCGGAGGCCCCGCTTCACCAGGAGGGGGTTGAACACGTTCGCGGCGGCCACGTCCTCGATGGCGACCGGCCGCCGGTCCGCGGCCACGCGCCCGGCGAAGCCCTCGCCGACCGGGACGTGCGCGGCCTGCCTGACCTCCTCCTCGATGCCCTTGGCGGCGGTGGCCACCAGGTACCGCTCCTGGCGGTCGAGCAGCAGGACCACGGCGGTGTCGACGGAGAGGACCTGGCGGACGCGTTCGAGGAGGCTGTCCAGGAACCCTTCGACGTCCAGCTGGGTGAACGCGTCGTCGGTGATCGCCTGGATGTTCTCCAGCTTCCGGGCGACTTCCCCCGAACCATCCGAAATCTCTGCCACATGACAACTCTATGAGGTGGCTCGTGGCGTTGGGCCACGGGCTCGTCACTGTCAGTGCGGGGCGGCGGTCGCGGTCCCCGGATTCAGGCGCGGGCAGGGATGTGGCGGGGGTGGTGGCCGGGTGTCCGGCATTCGCAGGCGGGGACCGAGGCGGTCACGATGAGGTCGCGGAGGTCCTGGGTGAGCGGGAGGTCGCGGGCGGGGGCGGGCAGGGCGTCGAAGACGCGGGTCGCGAGGCGGACCACCGGGGCCGTGCGCTGGCCGGGCGGCAGCTCGGCGATCACCTCGGCGGCCCGCTTCAGGCCCTCCTCGGCCCGGCCGGCGCGGACGAGCGCCCACGCCAGCTTGAGGCCCGCCTGGGCGCGGTCGCGGACCAGCCCCGGGTCCAGGGCCTTGAGCTCCACGCCGAGCTCGTCGACGACGCCGGCGTCGCCGAGCTCGGCGAGGACGGCGGTGCGCGCGGCGAGGAAGCGCCGGTCCGGCCATCCCCAGGTGGCCAGGTGCTCCTCGCGGAGCTCGGCGGGCAGCGCCGGCGCCAGCGCTTCGAGCGCGGCCAGCTCCGCGCGGGCGGCCGCCGGGTCGTCGTGGGCGAGGATCTGCGCGCGGGCCGCCGTCGCCTCGGCTAACCCGGCGCACGGCAGGTCCCCGACCAGGTCCGCGGTCTCGTCCGCCAGCCGGTTCGCCAGCGTCAGCAGGCCGATGCCGTGCATGGTCAGAGCGTGCCGACCGCAGATCTGGGCGTCCAGCAGGACGTCGCCGGACGAGGCCGCCATCGACCTGGCCGTCCGCCACCAGCGCGCCGCCGCGGGCGGTCCGCCGGCCTCGACCAGCGCGATCGCCATCACCGCGGCCATCTGGGCGCCGACCTTCAGCAGGCCGGCGCGCGCCTGGTCCGCGCCCGCCTCGTCCAGCGCGCGGCGCAGCTCGGCGAAGTCGGCGGCGAGGTCGTCGACGATGCCCTCGGGCGGGAGCATGGGGAGGAAGCAGGCGTAGCCATAGGCGGCCTGCTCCCAGTCGGTGAGCATGCGCGGGGCCTCCGCCGTCCAGGCCCGCGGGCCGCCGGGGGCGGGCTCGCGCTCGCCGGGGCCCTCGGCGGGGGCGTCCGCGGAGTCCTCGTCCAGGATCCGGTTGAGCTCCCGCGCGGAGATGCCGAGCGCGGCCGCGAGGGCGGGCCGGCGCGACGGGCCGATGCCCAGCGTGCCCCGCTCCCAGCGCTGCGCGGTCACCACGTGGACCCCGATCTCCACGGCGAGCGTCTCCTGGGTGTGACCAGCATTTCTGCGGGCTTTCGCCAGCCGTTCCCGCCGAGCCATCGCGCGCTTTCACCTCTCGTGATCATCAAGACGGCTCAATCTAAGCGATGAACGACCGGGATGCGGGAAGTATGCGGAAAAACTGCGCCGTTGCGGGCATCCGTAATCCGCCAACGCCCCGTTACCTGATGGCTTCCCGAGCCCGGCCGGCGGAACGCTGGGTTCACGCTGTGCCGAGGCTGTGCGGACAGCGCACGCCGATACCCGACGCTGGGAAAACGTTTATTGCCGCCGCCCCGGCCTTCCGCTGGGATCATCACCCATGATGCTTCGGAGGCGACAAATATTCCTCGCCGGGCTGACCGCGATCACGCTGTCACTGTCGGCGTGCGGTGGCTCCGGCGCAGATGGGAACGGGTCCGGGCCAGAGAAGACGAAGCTGGTCGTGGGAACGCTTCCCGTCCCAGACGCTGCACCACTTTTCATCGCGATACAGAAGGGCTTCTTCAAGGAAGAGGGCCTGACCGTTAAACCGGAAATCGTGCCGAACGGACCGGCGTCCGGGCCGAAACTCCAGGCCGGGACAATGGACTTCTCCCTCGCCAACTACGTCAGCGCCTTCGTGGCCACGTCGAAGGGCGCCCTGAAGTGGCGCTTCGTCGCCGACTCCTACCGGGCCGGGCCCAACACGTTCGTGCTGCTGGCACCGAAGGACGCCAATACCAGGAAGGTGGAGGATCTCAAGGGCAAGACCATCGCGGTCGCGTCGCTGAAGTCGATCAACACGATCGCGATCGCCTCGCTGCTGGAGGCGCACGGGCTCAAGGAGACCGAAGTCAAGTTCAAGGAGCTCCCGTTCCCGCAGATGCCGGCCGCGCTGAAGACCAAGCAGGTCGACGTCGTCTGCGTCACCGAGCCGACGAACACGGTGATCCAGAGCCAGCAGGGCACCGTCGCGGTCGCCGACATCATGACCGGCGCGACGGAGAGCTTCCCCGTCGCGGGCTGGGCGACGCTGGAGCCGTACGTCCGCAAGTACCCGAAGACGATCGCCGCCTTCCAGCGGGCGATGAGCAAGGCCCAGAAGATCGCCGCCACCGACCGGCGGTCGGTCGAGCAGGTGCTGCCGACCTACACGCAGATCAAGCCCGACACGGCCTCGGTGATCACCCTTGGGACGTTCCCGACCTCGCTCAACTCCATCGCCCTCCAGCGCGTCCCCGACCTGCTGCTCAAGTTCGGGTACATCCCGTCCCGGATCGACGCCAAGACGCTGATCGTGCCCGAGCCCAGCGCCAAATGACCCGTTCGCTCCTCACCGCACGCCGCGGGCTCCGCGGCGTGCTCGGCGCGGTGGTGCTCCTCGCCGCCGCGGAGGCGGCGATCCGCGCGGGCGGCGCCGACCCGACCGTCCTCCCCCCGCCGACGGCCGTCCTCCGCCGCGCGTTCGGGCTCGCGGGGAACGCCGAGTGGCTCCGGAGCGTCGCCGCCACCCTCACGGTGGCGGCGTTCGGGCTGCTCATCGCCATCGCCGTCGCCGTGCCGGTGGGCCTGCTGTTCGGCGGCCTGCCCGGCGTGGAGACGGTCACGCGGCCGGTGCTGGAGTTCCTGCGCCCGCTGCCGTCGGTGGCGATCGCGCCGCTGGCCCTGCTGGTCCTCCAGGACGAGCAGGGCATGAAACTGCTGGTCATCGGCTACGCGGCGTCCTGGCCCGTGCTGGTCAACACCATGTACGGGCTGGCCGAGGTCGACCCGCAGGCCAAGGACACCCTCCGCGCCTACGGGTTCGGGACGCCGGCCGTGCTGTGGCGGGTGTCGCTGCCGAGCGCGGCGCCGTTCATCGCGACCGGCGTCCGGCTCGCCGCCTCCGTCGCGCTCATCGTCGCGGTGAGCGTGGAGCTGATCTCCGGCGGCAGCAGCGGGATCGGCGTCTTCATGATTCAGGTGGGCAGCGGCTACGAGACCGACCTGGCCATCGGGACGGCGCTGTGGGCCGGGGCGCTCGGCCTCGCGGTCGACGCCCTGCTCGGCGGCGCCGAGCGTCGGCTGTTCCGCTGGAACGTGGCACGACTCGGAGCCCAGCGGTGAACCCGGTCGCGCGCAACGGCGCCCGCCTGGCGCTCGTCGCCGCCCTCGTCCTCGCCTGGGAGGCGGCCACGCGGCGGGCTGAGGAGCCGTTCTTCCCGACGCCCTGGCAGATCGCGACGCAGCTCCGCCGGCTGTGGTTCTCCGGGCCGGCCGCCCGGCTCTGGATGACCGACGACGCGGTCGCCAACCTGCTGCCCAGCCTCGCCCGGCTGCTCGGCGGGTTCGCGCTCGCGAGCCTCGCCGGCCTGGTCCTCGGGCTGGTCGTCGGGCGCTCGTCGGTCGGCGACTTCGTCGAGCCGGCGCTCCGGTTCTGCCGGGCGATCCCGCCGCCCGCGCTGCTGCCGGTCTTCCTCGCGATCTTCAAGGTCGGCACGCAGATGCAGATCGCGACGATCGTGTTCGGGGTGATCTGGCCGGTGCTGATCAACACCGCGGAGGGCGCGCGGGGCGTGGACGGCCAGTTCATGGACACGGCCCGGGTGTTCCGGCTCACCCCGGCGCAGCGGCTGTTCAGGATCATCCTGCCCGCCGCCGCCCCGAAGGTCTTCGCCGGGCTGCGGCTGTCGCTGTCGCTCTCGCTGATCCTGATGGTCATCTCCGAACTCGTGGCCAGCACGAACGGGATCGGGTTCAAACTGCTCCTGGAGACCCAGCGCACCTTCGACCTGCCCGCGATGTGGGGCGGGCTCGTGGTGCTCGGCGTCCTCGGCTTCCTCCTCAACACCCTGCTGCTCGCCGTGGAGCGGCGCCTGCTCGCCTGGAACCGGCGGGACGCCTGACCCCCGCCCGGCGCCGCGCCCGCGGACACCAATCCCCCGCCCTCCGGTCCCGGACGACCGGACGCACACAGGAAGGCCCCATGACCGACCCATCCGACACCGGCCCCTCCGCCGTCGACCCGTCCGCCAAGGACCTCGTGGCCGACGGCGACCCCCGCTCCACCATCTGGGAGCTGATCTACGGGCAGTGGCGGTTCGCCGTCCTCACCGCGGTGGTCGACCTCAGCCTCGCCGACCTCCTCGCCGGCGGGCCGCTGACCGTGCCGGAGCTCGCCGAGCGCGCCGGCTTCCACGAGCCGGAGCTCGGCCGGCTGCTGCGCACCGCCGCCGCCATCGGGCTCGTCCGGACGACCGCGCCCGGCACCTACGCCCTCACCCCGGCGGGCGAGGCGCTGCGCGCCGACGCCCCCGACTCCATGCGCTCGAACGTGGTCGTGCAGACCAACCCGGTCCTCCTCGGCGCCATGGGCGACCTCGCCACCGCCGTGCACACCGGCCGGACGGCGTTCGCCGCCCGGTACCGGAGCACCTACGGCTACCTGGAGGAGGACGCCGAGCTGCGGCGCGAGTTCGACGCCTTCATGGCGACGCGGTCGAAGGGCATCGCCCACGCGACCGCGGACGCCTACGACTTCACCGGGATCGGCACGCTCGCCGACGTCGGCGGCGGCAACGGCAGCATCGTCGCGACGGTCCTGCGGGCCAACCCCGAGCTGCGGGGCATCCTGTTCGACCTGCCGTCTGCCGTCCCGTCGGCCCGCGAGCACCTGGCGGCCGAGGGGGTCGCCGACCGGTGCGAGGTCGTCGCCGGTGACTTCTTCTCCGACGTCCCCAAGGCCGACGCCTACCTGCTGTCCAACATCGTCCACAACTGGGGCGACGAGGACGCCGTGCGCATCCTGGCCAACGTCCGGTCCGCCATGCCGGACGGCGGGCGGGTGCTGCTGCTCGACATGCTCCTCCCCGACGACGACCGGCCGCACGTCGGCAAGTACCTCGACATGCGGATGATGGCGCTGTTCGACGGCGGCCGGGAGCGCGGCCGCGACGAGTACCTGGGCCTGCTCCGCGAGGCCGGGCTGGAGGCCACGCGGGTGATCGACCTGCCGTACGCGCTGAGCCTCATCGAGGCCGTCCCCGCCCGGACCGGGCCGGCATCGTGAAGCAGAACCCGTAGAGCGGGCCCCGTAACGCGGTCATCGGCGCAGCGGCGTCGTTGAGCGGGCTCCGTGGGGCAGGGTCGTGGCCGCCGTCCGGCGCGGGCGGGGGGCGCGGCCCTGCTCGTCGCTCCGGTGGCTGACGGCCGCGGCGGGGACGTGGGAACCTGGTGCGCGTGGCAGCGGGCAGTGGCAGGGACGTCGCCCAGCGGGGCATGGGCCGGCCGCGTGCGACCTCGCGGGCCGCGATGGAGCGGCTGGCGTTCGAGCTGTTCGCCCGGCAGGGCTTCGACGCGACGACCGTCGACGACATCGCCCGCGCCGCGGGGATCGCGCGCCGGACGTTCTTCCGCTACTTCGCGTCCAAGAACGACCTGGTCTGGGGCGATTTCGAGGAGCACCTGCAGAAGCTGCGGAAGCTCTTCGACGAGGCCGATCCGCGCGTCCCGACGATGGACGTGGTGCGCGCCGCCGTGGTCGAGTTCAACCGGTTCGACCCGGTGGACGTGCCCTGGCACCGGCAGCGCATGGAGCTGATCCTCGGGGTGCCGACGCTCCAGGCCGACGCCACCCTGCGGTACGCCGCCTGGCGCGCGGTCGTCACCGGGTTCGTCGCCGGGCGCACCGGCCTGCCGGCGTCGGAGCCGTCGCTGCGGCTCTGCGGGTACGTCGTGCTCGCCGCGTCGGTCTCCGCGTACGAGCAGTGGCTGTCGTGCGAGGCGCCGCCGCCGCTCTCGGACCTGCTGGACGCGGCGATC
This sequence comes from Actinomadura fibrosa, assembly GCF_900659615.1. Taxonomy (GTDB): domain Bacteria; phylum Actinomycetota; class Actinomycetes; order Streptosporangiales; family Streptosporangiaceae; genus Spirillospora; species Spirillospora fibrosa. The sequence goes on from NZ_CAACUY010000199.1 coordinate 11,560, forward strand.
CGGCACGTCGGGTCCGGCATGACGGCGATGCTGGAGGAGGCCGCGCCCGCGGCGGGGGCCTGACCGGCGGCGCGGTCAGCCGTCTTCGCGGCGCATGGCGCCGGCGATCACCTCGCCGATGAGGACGGCGGTCGCGGCGGGGCCGCGCAGCGGCGCGGTCGGCAGGATGGACGTGTCGGCGACGCGGAGCCCGGTCAGGCCGTGCACCCGGCCCTGCGCGTCCACGGCGGAGCCGGCGCCGGCGGGGCCCATCGGGACGGTGCCGCAGGTGTGCTGGGCCGTGCCGAGACGCTCCCGGATCCACGCGTCGAGCGTCCGGTCGTCGGCCAGCGTGTCCGCGTCGAACCCGGCCAGTCCCTCGGAGACCGCGCCGAAGGCCTTGGACGCCACGATCTCGGCCGTCGCACGGACCGCTTCGCGCATCCGGCGCCGGTCGTCCCCGGTGCCGAGGTAGCCGTAGTCGACGAGGGGCGGGACGTCGGGGTCGTCCGACACGGTGCGCAGCCCGCCGGTGGTCCGCGGCGTCTGGACGGACGCGAAGAACGCCAGCGGCGCGCCGGGGACGGACGCCGCCCCGGTGACGAGGCCCGCCATGGGGACGAGCGACTGGAGGACCTCCAGGTCCCCGGCCGCGTTCCCGTCCGAGGAGCGCAGGTGCAGGGCCCCGCCGAGCCAGGAGCCGGACGGTGCGGCCATCGGCCGGCGCGGCGCCCACTCCACGACGACCTGCGGGTGGTCGCTGAGCGCGGCGCCGACGGCGGGGAGGTCGTGGACGGCCGCGATACCGGCGCGGGCGAGGTCGTCCGCCGGGCCGATCCCGGACAGGTGCAGCAGGTGCGGTGACGCGAGGGCGCCCGCGCACAGCACGATCTCCGGTGCCTCCAGGACCGCCGGACGGCCCGCCCGCCCGATGACGACGCCCGTCGCCCGGCCGCGGCGCACGGTGACCGACCGCACCGCGCGGTCGCCCATGACCGTGAGGTTCGGGCGCGCGGCCGCCGCGCCGAGCAGGTAGGCGATCCCGGTGTTGATCCGGCGGCCGTCCACGGTGTTGGTGGGCACGGGCCCGAATCCGGGCGGCCGCTGGTCGTTCTTGTCGGGTTCGTCCGGATAGCCCAGCTCGGAGGCGGCCGTCCGGAACGCGGCGGCGGCGGGGTGCAGCAGGCCGGTGCGGCGCACGGGCATCGGCCCGCGCCCGCCGTGCGGCGAGGCGGCGATCTCTTGGTCGGCCGCCGGGCCATGGTCGAGGTCCGTCTCCAGGGCCCGCAGGTACGGCAGGACGCGGTCGTACGACCACAGCGGATCGCCCGCGGCGGCGGACCAGCGGTCGAAGTCCTCCCGCCGGGCCCTGATGAAGTAGCCGCCGTTGACGGTGGTCGAACCGCCTAGGTAGCGCCCCCGGGCCGCCTCATAGGGCATGTCCGGCCTGAGCCGGGCCGCGTACATGCGGACGGCGGCGCGTCCCGGCCGGGCTCCGGGGACGGCCAGCGCGTCCAGCAGCTCTGGCGGGAACGCGGCGAGGGAGGCGGGCGCGGGCCCGGCCTCCAGGAGCAGGACCTCGCGCGCCGGGTCCTCGCTGAGCCGGGACGCCAGGACGGCGCCGCTGCCGCCCGCGCCGACGACGATGACGTCGGGGCGCCGGTCTCCGGACTCCACCATGCCGTCCCCCTCCGGCGCCTTCCTTTTGGCACTCGGTGCACTTAGTATCGCGGACACGTGGCGCGGCCGCACCCACCGGCGCGGCCGGCACCGCCCGACGGCTCGCACGGCTCAGGAGGATCCATGGACACCGCCGCCCCCGACCAGGCCGAGAAGCAGACCGACGACACCGCCGAGGAGCTCGCCGCCGCCGAGTCCCTGATCGAGGAGGTCTCGATCGACGGCATGTGCGGCGTCTACTAGGCCGTCCGGAAAGCCCCGTGCCCGGGATCGACATCGACCGCGCCTGGGACCTGCACCCGCAGGTCTCGGTGCGGCCCGAACCGTTCGGCGCCCTCCTCTACCACTTCGGCACCCGCAAGCTGTCCTTCCTGAAGGACCGCCGCCTGCTGGAGGTCGTCCGGTCCCTGGAGGACGCGCCCACCGCCCGCGCCGCCTGCACGGCGGCCGGGGTGCCCGACTCCGACCTGGCCCGGTACTCCGCGGCGCTGGCCGCCCTGGTCCGGTCGCGGATGGTCGTCGAAAGGACCCCATGACCGCCGACCCCGCAACGAGCGCCGCCGCACCCGCCATGGAACGGGCCCTCGGACCCAGTGCCGGGACGCGGCTTGTCGACCTGTTCGAACGCGGTCTCGACGCGCCGATCTGCCTGACCTGGGAGCTCACCTACGCCTGCAACCTGGCCTGCGCGCACTGCCTGTCGTCGTCGGGGCGGCGCGACCCGCGCGAGCTGTCCACCGCCGAGGCCAAGGCCGTCATCGACGAGCTGGAGGCCATGCAGGTCTTCTACGTCAACATCGGCGGCGGCGAGCCGACCGTCCGCTCCGACTTCTGGGAGCTGCTCGACTACGCCACCGCCCACCACGTCGGCGTGAAGTTCTCCACCAACGGCGTCCGCATCACGCCGGAGGCGGCGCGGCGCCTCGCCGCCAACGACTACGTCGACGTGCAGATCTCGCTGGACGGCGCGACCCCCGACGTCAACGACGCGGTCCGCGGCCCCGGCTCCTACGACACCGCCCTGCGCGCCATGCGCAACCTGCGCGACGCCGGGATGCGGAACTTCAAGCTGTCGGTGGTGTGCACCCGGCACAACATCCCGCAGATGGACGCGTTCAAGGCGATCGCCGACGAGTACGGCGCGCAGCTCCGGCTGACCCGGCTGCGGCCGTCCGGGCGCGGCGCCGACGTGTGGGACGAGCTGCACCCGACCGCCGCCCAGCAGCGGGAGCTGTACGACTGGCTCGTCGCGCACGGCGAGGACGTCCTGACCGGCGACTCGTTCTTCCATCTGTCGGCCTACGGGCAGGCCCTCCCCGGCCTCAACCTGTGCGGCGCCGGGCGGGTGGTGTGCCTGATCGACCCGGTCGGCGACGTCTACGCCTGCCCGTTCGCCATCCACGACGCGTTCCTCGCCGGGAACGTCCGGGAGCCCGGCGGGTTCGCGGGGGTGTGGCGCGAGTCGGAGCTGTTCCGCGGCCTGCGCGAGCCGCAGAACGGCGGCGCGTGCGCGTCCTGCTCCTTCTACGACACGTGCAAGGGCGGCTGCATGGCCGCCAAGTTCTTCACCGGGCTGCCGCTGGACGGGCCGGACCCCGAATGCGTCCAGGGCCACGGCGAGCGGCTGCTGGCCGCGCGGCCCGAGGACCGGGCGGGCATCCCCAGGCCGTCCGCCGACCACTCCCGCGGGACCTCCCGCGGAACCGCGCCCGCCCGCCGGGGGCCGGTGCCGCTGACGCTCACCCGCCGGCCCGACCCGGACCGTCCGCCGGTGAGCGCCTGCGCCGAAGACCCCTTGGCCGGCCTCCGCATCCCTTAGGCCGCACCATCCGTCCCGGGCGGCGGAGGGGCCCGCGCCCCGGCCGCCGCCCTCGCGAGGAGACAACCCCGATGCCGAGAAACCCCTGGTTCGAGACCGTCGCCGAGGCCCAGCGCCGGGCCAAGAAGCGGCTGCCCTACATGGTGTACGGCGCGCTGCTCGCCGGTTCCGAGCGCGGCCGGACCGCCCACGGCAACACCGCCGCGTTCGCCGAGCTGGGCTTCGCGCCCCACGTCGCCGGGCACCACGCGAACCGGGACCTGTCCACCACGGTGCTGGGCGTCGAGACCTCGATGCCCGTGCTCATCTCCCCCACCGGCGTCCAGGCGGTGGACCCGGACGGCGAGGTCGCGGTGGCGCGCGCCGCCGCGAACCGCGGCGTCATCATGGGGCTGAGCTCGTTCGCCAGCAAGCCCATCGAAGAGGTCGCCGCCGCCAACCCGAACGTCTTCTTCCAGATGTACTGGAGCGGCGACCGCGACACGATGGTCCGGCGCATGGACCGGGCGCGGGCGGCCGGCGCCAAGGCGCTCATCGCCACCCTCGACTGGTCGTTCTCCAACGGCCGCGACTGGGGCAGCCCCGTCATCCCCGAGAGGATCGACCTGAAGACCGCGGTGAAGCTGGCGCCGGGCGTCCTGCCGCACCCCGGCTGGCTGTGGCGGTTCGCGAAGACCAAGCGCATCCCCGACCTCACCGCCCCGAACCTCGCGTCGGCGGACGGCTCGGTCCCGACGTTCTTCGGCGCCTACGGCGAGTGGATGCAGACCCCGCCGCCCACCTGGGAGGACGTCGCCTGGCTCCGCAAGGAGTGGGGCGGCCCGTTCATGCTGAAGGGCGTCACCCGCGTGGACGACGCCAGGAAGGCCGTGGACGCGGGCGTCACCGCCATCTCGGTCTCCAACCACGGCGGCAACAACCTCGACACCACCCCCGCGACCATCCGCGTCCTGCCGTCCATCGCCGAGGCGGTCGGCGACCAGGTCGAGGTCCTCCTCGACGGCGGGATCCGGCGCGGCGGCGACGTCGCCAAGGCCCTCGCGCTCGGCGCCCGCGCCGTCCTCATCGGCCGCGCCTACCTGTGGGGCCTCGCCGCCAACGGGCAGGCCGGGGTCGAGAACGTCCTCGACATCCTGCGCGGCGGCCTCGACTCCGCCGTCCTCGGCCTCGGCCGTGCCGGCGTCCACGAGCTGTCCGCGGACGACCTCGTCGTCCCGCCCGGCTTCCGCCTCACCCTGGGCGGGAGCGACGCGCCCGGCGACCCGGCGAGCTGACGTGGCCGGCGCGGCGACCCGCGACCTGGCCGGATCCGCCTGGCCCGACATCCCGGCGGATCCGCTGGTGCTGGTCCCGGTCGGCTCGACCGAGCAGCACGGCCCGCACCTGCCGCTCTCCACCGACACGGTGATCGCGCAGGCCGTCGCCGAGCGCGCGGCCGGCGTCCTCGAAGCCCGGTCCGGCGGACCCGTCCTCGTCGCCCCGGCCATCGCCTACGGCGCCAGCGGCGAGCACGCCGGCTTCCCCGGGACGGTGTCCATCGGACACGACGCGCTGCGCACCGTGCTGGTCGAGGCCGTCCGCTCGCTCGCGCTGTGGGCCGGACGCGTCGTCCTCGTCAACGGGCACGGCGGCAACGTCCCCACCCTCGACGCCGCAGTGGGCCGGATGCGCGCCGAAGGCCACGACGTCGGCTGGACCGCCTGCGAGGTCCCCGGCGACGCGCACGCCGGGTCCACCGAGACCTCGGTGATGCTGCACCTGGCCCCGCACCTCGTCCGCCCGTTCGGCGCGGTCACCGGCGACGCCCGCCCGCTGGCGGAGCTGATGCCCGACCTGGTCGCCCGGGGCGTCCGCGCCGTCTCGCCGACCGGCGTCCTCGGCGACCCGGCGGGCGCGTCCGGCGAGCGGGGGCGCGTGCTCCTGGAGGCGATGGTCGCGGCCGTCGTCCGCCGGATCGGCGGCGGGCGCGCGGACGCCCGCGGACGCCTCGTCCCCT
>NZ_CAACUY010000200.1 GCF_900659615.1 Actinomadura fibrosa
GTGGCCGCCGCCGACGCCGCCGTGGCCGCCGCGCGGACGGCCGGCATGGACGCCTCGGACCCCGAGGCGGAGCTGGCCCGCGCCAGGGAGGCGCTCGCCCTGCTCGGCTCGCAGGGCCTCGGCGGTCTCGGCCTGGACGGCGCGATGCGGAAGGCCGACGAGGTCCGCACGGCGGCCGAGCGGGCACGGGAGGCCGCCGAGGAGCTACCGCGGATGGCCGGGAAGGTCCGCAACGCCCTTGCCTCCGTCCGGACCCGCGTCGACGTCGTCGCCAACCGCGTGGAGCCCGTCAGGCAGGCGATGAAGGTGCTGCTGCGCGGCTACTCGCAGGCCTGCTGGCAGGACCTGCGCGGCGCGCCCGAGGCGATCGAGGCGGGCGTGACGCGCGCCCGCGAGCGGCTGAACGAGGCGTCCGCGTCCGCGGGGCGGAGCGAGTGGAAGGAGGCGCAGCGGGCCCTGACCGCCGCGCGCACCGAGCTGAACGCCGCCGACCGCCGCGCCGGCCAGGTCACCGGACGGGTCGCCGAGCTGGAGGCGGTCGCCGCCGATCCCGAGGGGCCCGTCGAGGGCGTGCGGTTCGCCGTGCGGGACGCGCAGCGCCTCGCGATGGCCCAGCCCGGCGGGGCCGCCCCGCACCACGCCCGCGTCCTCGACTCCCTCGTCGAACGCCTGGAGAACGCCCCGAAGACCCTCACGGGCCCCCACCCCGACTACTGGGCCTACCTCCAGGAACTGGAGTCCATCAAGACCGCCGCCGGCGACGTGGTGGCAAGGATCCGGTCCGAACGCGCCGGCCAGGCCTAACCTTCGAACAGGCCCTGGCCCCAGTAGGTTCCCTCTTTCACGCCTGGGGGGCAGGCGTAGATGCCCGAGCCCACGTGCTGGATGTACTCGTTCATCGCGTCGCCCGCCAGGGACTGCTGGATGCGGATGAAGCCGGTGCGCGGGTCGCGCTGGAAGGCGATGAAGAACAGGCCCGCCTCCAGGCGGCCGAGGCCGTCCGAGCCGTCGGTGAAGGAGTAGCCGCGGCGCAGGATCCGCGAACCGCCGTTGCTGTCGGGGTGCGCGAGGCGGACGTGCGCGTCGGGCTTCATCCGCGCCAGGACGATCGTGTCGCGCTCCTTCGCCGCGCCCGCCGGGGCGCCCTCGCCCTTGCTGCGGCCGAAGATGTCCTCCTGCTCGCGCAGGGACGTGCGGTCCCAGGTCTCGATGTGCATCCGGATGCGGCGCGCGACCATGTAGGACCCGCCCGCCATCCAGCCGGAGCCGTCGCCCGCGGCGGCCCACACGTGGCGGTCGAGCAGCGCGCGGTCGGTGCCGGCGATGTTCTCCGTGCCGTCCTTGAAGCCGAACAGGTTCCGCGGGGTCTGCGCGTCCGGGGTCGTCGAGGACGTCTTGCCGAAGCCGAGCTGCGACCAGCGGACCGCGACCACGCCGAAGCCGATGCGGGCCAGGTTGCGGATGGCGTGCACGGCGACCTGCGGGTCGTCCGCGCACGCCTGCACGGCGATGTCGCCGCCGCTGCGGGCCGGGTCGAGGTTGTCGCCGGGGAAGTGCGGGAGGTCGACGAGCGCCGCCGGGCGCCGCGCCTTGAGGCCGAACCGGTCCTTGCCGTCCTTCTCGAACAGCGTCGGGCCGAAGCCGATCGTCAGCGTGAGACGGGACGGCGGCAGGCCCTCGGCCTCGCCGGTGTCGTCGGGCGGCGCGACCGCGAGCCCGCCGACCGCGCCCTGCCCGATCGCGCGGCCCGCCGTCATGGCCGCCGCGGCGGCGGTCCACTCCTTGAGCATGCCGACGAGCTTGGCGCGGTCGCCCGTGGTCACGTCGAACGAGGCGAAGTGCAGCCGGTCCTGGACGGGGGTCGCGATGCCCGCCTGGTGCGGGCCGCGGAAGGGGATGGAGCCGCCCGCCGCGGGCTTCTCCTCGGCGGCGGAGGCGACGCGGTCGAGGCCCGCGCCCGCCGCGGCGCCGACCAGCAGGCTGGCGCCGGAGAACCCGAGCATCCGGCGCCGGGACAGCCGGCCGCCCTGCTCCGCGGGCGCGCCCGTCCGCTCGCGCGCGTCCTCCTGCGATCCGGCATCGGTCATCTCGCCACCGCTCCTCCGAGCTTGGACAGCGGCTCGCCCAGCGCGTTCACCGCGTCGGCGAGCTCCTTGCGGTCGTCCTTGCCGACCTTGTCGTACGACTCGTAGCCGTCGCCCTTCTCGTGCTTCTTGAGCAGGGCGCCGACCGCCGCGAAGTTCTCGTCGAGGTCCTTGGCGAGCTGGGGGTCCTTCTGCTGGACGACCGGCTTGAGCAGCTCGTAGACCTTCGCCGCGCCGTCCACGTTGGCCTTGAAGTCGACGAGGTCGGTGTGGCTGAACGCCTCCTCCTCGCCGGTGACCTTGCCGGTGGCGACCTCGTCGAGCAGCTCCTTCGCGCCCGCGGCCATGTCGTTCACCGGGTCGAGGGTGAGGCCGGGCAGCCGCGACTTGAGCGTGCCGAGGTCGGCGAGGAGCTGGTCGCCGACCTTCCCCTTGCCCTTGACGGAGCCGTCCTTCCAGAGCGCCTTCTCCAGCAGGTGCCAGCCGGACCAGGTCTTGCGCTCGGCGGGGCTGAGATCGGCCTCACGCGCGTCGACCTTCGGGTCGATGTCGCCGAACTTCTCCGCGACCGGCTCGATCGTCTCCCAGCCGACGCGGGACGGCGCGTACAGCTCCTTGGCCTTCGCGACGTCGTTCGCCTTCACCGCGTCCACGAACAGCCTGGTCTTGGCGATCGTGTCGTTGACGTTCGTGATGACGAACGCCTTGTACGCGGCGGCGGCCTGCGTGAGGCGCTGGTCGCCGGCCCCGTTCGCCTGGCCGCTGACCGTGACGTCCTGCGTCGGGCCCTTGCCGGTCTGGCCGGCGCTGCACAGCACCTTGTACGCCCCGGCGGACAGGTTCACGACGAAGTCGACCTTGGTGCCGGGGCCGATGTTCTCGCGCTCGGCAAGGATGCTGCCGTCCGGCTTGAGGACCTCGAACTCGTTGACCTTCGAGCCCTTGTTGGTGACCTTGAAGGTGTTCTTCCCGGCGGCGAGGTCCTTCTTGGCGACCTCGCAGGAGTCGTCGGTGGCGGTCACCGCGACGGCGTCCGCCGCGGACGCCTTGTCCCCGTCGTCACCCCCGCAGGCGGCGAGCAGCGACATCGAGACGGCGGCGGCGCCCGCGAGGGCGAGCGCGCGGGTGGGGCGCACGGGGACAGGACGACGCATGGGGGGCTCCAGGGCGGGCAATTATGGTTAGGCTCGCCTAAATTAGCCAGTCCTTAGGTGGCGAAGTCAAGTCGCCCCCGCGGCACGGGCCCGTGCCGCGGCGACCTGCGAAGATCACCCGCCGTGCCGGCGCCGCGCGGACCGGGTGTCAGCGGGGACGGTCGTGCAGCCCGATGGTCAGGTTGCGGGCCGCCATCGGCGGACCCGTCTGGGGCTCGCCGAACGGGGGCACGGGCCCCTGCTGCGCGTGCTGCGGCATCTGCTGCACCTGGTCGCGGGCCTGCGCGGCGGGCTCGACCCACACGGCCGTCCCGTACGCGCACACCTCGAACGCGCCGCCGAGCGCCGCGGTGTCGAAGCGCATGCCGACGACCGTGTTCGCGCCCTTGCGGCGCGCCTCCTCGCCGAGGCGGTCCACCGCCTCGCGGCGGGCCGCGGCGAGGCCGGCGCCGGGCTGCTCGCCGGTCACCCGGAACGTCGCGCTGCTTCCCGCGCTCCCGTGGGGCGCCGCCGGCCGGCCCTGGTCGGACTGGACGGACGTCCCCATGACCTCGCCGAGCACGCTGCGGATCTCATACCCGGCCACGCCGTCAGTCGTCACGATCAGCATGCCGACCACGGTAATCCACCGCGCGGACGAAATGTGACGCGATGCCCGCCGGGCGCACGCTCCCGCCGCACGGTCCGCCGCCGGTCCGCCGGGTCACCAGGCGGCCGCTCCGGCATCCCCGCTGTAGTCCTTCAGCCTGCGGAAGTAGCCGTCGTCGATGCGGCCGGCGATGATGCGCTCGTCCTCGCCGGGGGCGATGAGGGCGATCATGTGACGGCCGGTCGCGTCGGGCGAGACCAGCGTCCAGTCCGCCGGCGGCAGCGCCGCGACCCTGCGGACGCGGCGCCCGGTGAAGGCGGCGACGTCCTCCACGCCACAGCGCTCCCGCCGGTCGCAGACGACGACGGTGAACGTCCGGCCGTCGGGGGTGGCGTGCAGCAGCCCGGTGGCCTTCATCTCACCCCACCGCGCCGGGAACACCACATCGGCGGCGGTGGCGAGGTCCGAGCCTCCGGCGCGGGTGTCGAGCGCCATGACCTCCACGGCGGAGTCGGCGAAAGCGGCCAGGAAGTAGAGGGTCCGGCCGTCGGCGCCCCACCACGGGCTCGCGTTCTCCACCGGCTCGTACTCGGGGTTGGGCGGCACCTTCCACACGCGCCGCGCGCCCGACCTCGTCTCGACGACCGTGATGCCGTTCGGCTGCCCGCAGTCGCGCTCGTCGATCTGCGGAACCGACCTCATGCTCACCCCGCCGCCGAAGGCGAGGCGTTCACCGTCCTCGGAGACCGCCATCCTGCCGGCCGTCACGTCGAACGGGAAGCGGCCGGGGACCGCCGACCTCGCCGCGACCGTCCCGTCGCCGGCGAGCCGCACCCGGTCGACCCGGACGGAGCAGCGCGGCCCCTCGTCCTCGGCCAGGAAGAAGGTGCGCCGGTCACCGGCGGCCGCGACCTGGGCGTAGCCCCCGCGCGCCGGGATCTCGGCGGTCTTCCTCCCGGTCACGGCGTCGTGGACGGCCGCGCCGGCGGTCGCCGCACCGGCCGGCAGCGTGACGAAGTACGGGGGGCCGTCGCCGCCGCTGAGCGGCGGCGGATTCGCCTCGCGTCCTGGAAGGTGCGCGAAGACCAGGGTCAGCGCGACCGCCGCCGGGACGGCGACCGCCGGGACGAGCCGACGCCACGACGGGCGCGACCGGTGGCGCGGCAGTTCGAGGGGCCTCAGGTCCTCCTGCCCGACCCGCACCATCTCCTCGCGGGCGGCGTCCCTCAGCCGGTGCTCGATCCTCATCCGTCCTCCTCTCCGAAAAGCCGCCCGAGGTTCGCCCGGCCCTTCGCGGCGTTCGACTTCACGGTGCCGCGGGTCACGCCCATCGTCTCGGCGATCTCCTCCTCGGACAGGTCGAAGACGTACCGCAGCACCAGCGTCTCCCGCTGGCGGTGCGGCAGCCGCCGCAGCGCCCTCAGCACCTCGCGGTGATCCTCCCGCCCGAGGAACTCGTGCTCCGCCGAGGGAACGGCCGGCGGCCGGTCGGTCCACGGCGTGAACCGCCGCCTGCGCAGCGCGGACCTGCACCCGTTGAGCACCGACGATCTCAGGTAGGTCAGGGCCTTCCCGCGCTCCCGCAGCCCGTCCCAGCGCCGGTACAGGCCGATGAACGCGTCCTGCACCACATCCTCCGCGGTCTCGCGCTCGCCGACCATGACCAGCGCCAGCCGCACCAGTTCCAGCGCGTGCGCCGCGTACAGCGCGGTCACGGTGCCCTCGGCGTCCTGCTCGGACGGCACGGGCCGCACCTCCAGCTCCGGCTCCACGGTGAAGAGACGCCATGGCGCCGATGAGGTTGCCCCGGAGGGGGAGCGTGTTCCGGTCATCGCGCGTACAGGGTGATCGTCAGGCCCCGGACGCGCCACGCCTCCCGGTGCGGGAACCCGGCCTCCAGAGCGTCGATCTTCGCCCGGTTCTGCGCGTCCAGCGTGCCGTCGCGCACGGGCCACTCGCCCTCCAGGAGCCAGACGCGCCGCACCGCCGGGTCGTGCAGGCGGTCGCGCAGCTCCGCCGCGCCGGCCTCCGACCCGCCGAAGTTCGCCGCCCGCGCCGGCGGCACGGCCAGGCCGATGTCCCTCAGCTCCCGGAACGGGCCGGGGTACGCCTCGGCCACCAGCCGCTTGGTGATCGGGACGTAGGCGACCGCGTCGCCCTGCCGGGCCCGTCCGCCGATGATGGCCGAAGCCTCGCGCATCTGGTCCCAGGCCGTCTCGGGCCGGCGCACCTCGTCCTGCCGCGGCGCCACGAGCACCGCGACCGCGACGAGCGCCACGGCCCAGGTCCCCCGCGGCAGCCGGGCCAGCCCGGCGGCCGCGAGGAGGCTGAACGCGGGCAGGCTGGCGATCACGTACCGGTTGACGTAGCAGGGGTGGAACTGGGAGACCGCCAGGAGCACCGCCGGCGGCAGGACCAGCCACGGTACGGCCAGCATCCGGACGTCGACGGGTCCCCGGCGCCGCGCGGACACGGCCCCCGCCAGGGCGGCCGCGCCCAGCAGCCACAGGAGCGCGGGTGAGCCCGCGAACCCCTCGGCCAGCCAGCGGGCGTCGCGCCACCCTGGACGCGGCACCCACTCCAGGACCCTCCGCTGGGACGCGGCCACGGCGATCAGCCCGCTCAGCGCGACCCCCGCTCCTGACACGGCGACGAGCCAGCGCCGGACCGCCCGGCGGGCACCCGCCAGCGCCACCAGATGCGCCGGGACGACGAGCAGCGCGAACAGGTGCACGGCTCCGAGAAGGGCCAGGGCCGCGCCGTAGAGCCCCCACCTGCGCCACGTCCCCGTCTCGACCGCCCTGACGAGCAGGAGCGTCGCCAGCACCGCCAGCGCGGTGGCGATCGCGTAGGGCCGGGCCTCGTGGGCGTAGCGGTCGGCGAAGGGCGAGGCGGCGTACAGCACCCCGGCGAGCAGCCCGCCGAGCAGGGACACCAGGCGGCGGCCGAGCGCCGCGACCCCGGCCGCGGTGGCGGCGAACGCGATGATCGATGGGAGCCTCAGGGCGAACTCGCCCGTCCCGAACAGCGCGATGACGCCGTGCATGAGCAGGTAGTACGCGGCGTGCACGGCGTCCACGTCCGACACCAGCCGCAGGATGTCGCCCACGGACCGCTGGGACACGCCGACGGTGACCGCCTCGTCCCGCCACAACGAGAGCCGGTCCGCTCCCCAGAGCCCGAGCGCCGCCGCCAGCGCACACGGGATTCCCGGGACGAGCACCGCCCACCACCGTGAAGGCGGCGGCACGGGCTCCGCGTCACCGGCGTCCGGTCTCCCCCGCGGCGGGAGGACGGCCAGAGTCCGATCATCTTGGATGGTCATGCCAGAGAGACTCAGCCGACCACCAGAGGTTGCCTCCCGATCACCTCATTCTTCACAGGAGCCCCTTCTCGGGGCGCTGGAGGTGCCGCACGCGCGGGACCGGCCGCCCTTCCGGGTCCCGGCCCGCCGACCGGGTCCTGGAAGGGCGGCCGGTCCGACCGCCTCGCTTCCTCCGTTGCGGGGTTCAGTCCAGATACTCGCGGAGCATCTGCGCCCGTGACGGGTGGCGCAGCTTCGCGAGCGTCTTGGACTCGATCTGGCGGATCCGCTCCCTCGTGACGCCGAACTCCCTGCCGACCTCCTCAAGCGTGCGGGGATGGCCGTCGGTCAGGCCGAAGCGCAGCTGGATGATCCGCTGCTCCCGGTCCGACAGCGTGCCCAGGATGTCCTCGAGCTGGTCCTGCAGGAGGATGAACGCCGCCGCCTCGATCGGCACGACGGCGTCCGCGTCCTCGATGAAGTCGCCGAGGTCGGAGTCTTCCTCCCCGATCGGCGATTGCAGCGACACCGGCTCCTGGGCGATCCGCTGGATCTCGACGACCCGGACGGGCGTCAGGCCCATCTCCAGGCCGATCTCCTCTGGGGTGGGTTCGCGGCCGAGGTCCTGGTGCAGCTGGCGCTGCACCCGGACCAGTTTGTTGATGGTCTCGACCATGTGCACGGGGATCCTGATGGTCCGGGCCTGGTCGGCGATCGCACGGGTGATCGCCTGCCGGATCCACCAGGTCGCGTAGGTCGAGAACTTGAACCCCTTCGTGTAGTCGAACTTCTCGACCGCACGGATGAGTCCGAGATTTCCCTCCTGGATCAGGTCGAGGAAGAGCATTCCCCGGCCGACGTAGCGTTTCGCGATCGAGACCACCAGCCGCAGATTGGCCTCGATCAGGCGTTGCTTCGCCCGCACTCCCTCGCGGGCGAGCAGTTCGAGGTCGATCCGCTCACCGCGGGAGAGGATGGCGACGTGCGCCATCTTCTCCTCGGCGAACAGCCCCGCCTCGATCGATTTCGCGAGTTCTACCTCATCTTCTGCCGTGAGGAGCGGTACGCGACCGATCTCTCTCAGGTAAATGCGAACCAGGTCGCTCGTCGGCGCCCGCTTGCCGAGGTCTCCCTCATCCGCTCGCGCGACGTCCTCGGTCTCCTGCTGAGATTCGAGGACCTCTACCCCCTGCTCTGCGAGCATCCGGACGACCCGCTCGAGAGAGTCGTCCGGCAAGTCCGAGCGATCGAGCGCGGCAGCGACGTCATCGACGGTCACACCGCCGCGCTCTCTGCCGCGTGCGACGAGGTCCGCCACCTGATCAACCGATGGCGCCTCGCTTGGCAGCACCGAAGGGCCCACGCAGACAGTCTGCGTCAAACGGGGTCTAGATCACAGGACCTATTTTGCGGTCTCTTGACTTACAGGGACCCGAGGCCTCGCTCGCGCAACACCCGTCTCTGCTGCTCAAGCGCGACAAGATCGCCGAAGAGCCGGTTGTACTCCTCGGGCCGCTCGACCGGATTCAGCCGCCCGAGTTTAGATTTGGTGTCGGCGATCATGCGGGTGAGCTGGCGTTCCTGTATCCGGGCCAGCAGCTCTACCGCATAACGGTCGTCCGATTCCTGTGCGGACCGTACCGGTTCGACTCCGAGCTTGGTCAGGAGATCCCGCACCTGGTCGTTGGGAGCGGTCTCCAGCAGCCGCGCCACCCACTCGGCGACGGCGCCCGCCGCCACCACCCCGCCGGCCTGCGCTATCACCGCGCGGACCGCGGCGTGCGGCGGCGCGATGAACGCCTCGGCCGGGACCTCGTCGAAGCCGGGCCCGAGCAGCGCCGGCCGCTGGACGGCCAGCTTGAGCAGCTCCCGCTCGCGCTGGACGTCGGGGTCGTTCGGGTCGAAGGCCGGCCGCTCGGGCACCGTCTGGACGTCTCCGCCCGCCGACCCGCCGTTGCCCTGCCGGGCTCCGTTCGGACGCCCCTGGGGGCCGTTCGCGCGGCCCTGCGGCCCGCCGCGCCCGCGGGCGGCGTGCTGGCGGGCGGCGAGCTCGCGGACGCGGCGCAGCACGAACTGCTCGTCCATGATCCCGAGCCAGCGGTCGAGGCTGACCGCGTACATCTGGCGGAGCGCGCGGTCCTTGATGGCGGCGACGACCGGGGCCGCCGCGTCGAGGGCGGCGAGCCGCCCCTCGGCGGTGTCGAGGTCGTGCTGCTCGATCGCGCTGCGCACCGCGAACTCGAACAGCGGGAGCCGGGAGGCGACGAGGTCGCGCACCGCCGCGTCGCCGTGCCGGATGCGCAGGTCGCAGGGGTCGAGGCCGTCCGGCTGGACGGCCACGAACGTCTGCGTGACGAACTTCTGCTCGTCGGCGAACGCCCGCAGCGCCGCCTTCTGCCCCGCCGAGTCGCCGTCGAAGGTGAAGATCACCTCGCCGCGGAACTCGTCCTGGTCCATGAGCAGCCGGCGCAGGATCTTGATGTGGTCGTCGCCGAACGCGGTGCCGGACGTCGCGATCGCCGTCTGCACGCCCGCCAGGTGGCAGGCCATCACGTCGGTGTAGCCCTCGACCACCACGGCCTGCCGCCGCCGGGCGATCTCCTTCTTGGCGAGGTCGGCGCCGTAGAGCACCGAGCTCTTGTGGAACAGCGGCGACTCGGGGGTGTTCAGGTACTTCGGCCCGTCGTCGTCCTCGTAGAGCCGGCGGGCGCCGAAGCCGATCACGTCGCCGCCGAGGTCGCGGATCGGCCACATCAGCCGGCCGCGGAACCGGTCCATCGGGCCGCGGCGGCCCTCCTTCGCGAGGCCGCCGGCGATGATGTCGCGGTCGGCGAACCCGCGGCCGCGCAGGTGCCGGACGAGGCCCTCCCACTCGCGGGGCGCGAAGCCCACGCCGAAATGGGCGGCGTCGGCCGCCTCGAAGCCCCGCTCGGACAGGAACTTGCGGCCGATCGAGCCCTCCTGGGACTGGAGGCGCTCGGCGTAGAACTCGGCGGCGGCCTTGTGCGCCTCGATCAGCCGGGCGCGCTGCCCGCCGTCCTGCCGGGGGCCGCGCCCGCCGCCCTCCTCGTAGCGGAGCTGGATCCCGGCCTGGGCCGCGAGCCGCTCCACCGCCTCCGAGAACGACAGGTGCTCGATCTCCTGGACGAACTTGATGACGTCGCCGCCGGCCTCGCAGCCGAAGCAGAAGTACAGCCCGCGCGAGGGCGTCACGTTGAACGAGGGCGACTTCTCGTCGTGGAAGGGGCACAGGCCCTTGAGGTTGCCGCCGCCGGCGTTGCGGAGCTGAAGGTACTCGCCGATCACGTCGGCGATCGACGCCCGCTCCCGTACGAGCGCGATGTCCTCATTGCGAATCCGGCCTGCCACGACGAAGGAGTCTACGACCGGCCCACGACATCCGGTGCATCACACCGGAACCGGCATCGCGGCACGCCCGGGCCCGGCCGGGGCGGCGGCTCGATACTGAGGGGATGGCGAGATCGCGTGTGTGGGTGAAGCCGGAAGGCGCGGAGCTGGCGGAGATCGAGCTGGACGCCGGGCGGCTGGCGGCGACCGGCTCCGCCATCGGCGGCGACCCGCTCCCCTACCGGCTGGAGTACGAGCTGACGACCGGCGACCGGTACGTGACGGTGCGGCTCGCCGTCCGGGCGTCCGGCGACGACGGGGTGACGGGTCCGTGGCGGCGGTGGCTGGAACTGGTCAACCGCCCCGCGGGCGCGTGGACGGTGAACGCGCGTTCCGAGGGCCATGTGGCGCTGCCGCCGCCGGGCGGTGACGCCG
The DNA here is from genome assembly GCF_900659615.1 of Actinomadura fibrosa. GTDB lineage: Bacteria > Actinomycetota > Actinomycetes > Streptosporangiales > Streptosporangiaceae > Spirillospora > Spirillospora fibrosa. The sequence continues at coordinate 10,915 of NZ_CAACUY010000200.1, forward strand.
CCGCGCTGGAGGGCGCGCTCGACTGCGATCTCGGGCTGTCGCCGCTCACCAACACGATGCCCGTGCTGCGCGGGGGGTTCCTGGACGGCCCCGACGCCCACACGGCGCGCGGCGGGGCGCCGGTCGAGCACCTGATGGCGTGGGTCTCGGTGCCGGACCTGGCGGTCACGCCGTCCCGGCAGACGTACTCCTTCGTCGGCCGGGACGGCGACCGCGCGGTGGTGCGCTTCGCGAGCCCGGGGTTCACGCAGGACATCGAGTTCGACCGCGACGGCCTGGTGGTCGACTATCCCGGGATCGGGCGGGCCGTGGGCGGGTCGCCCCTCACCGCACCCTGAAGCGGTCGAACATGCGGTACATGAACTCGGCGCCCTGCCGGAGGGCCGCGACGGAGATCCGCTCGTCCGTGCCGTGCATGGTGACGAGCTGGTCGTTGTCCAGGACGTACGGGTAGACGCCGTAGCCGGGGACGCCGCGCGACGTCCACGGCGCCAGGCTGGTCCCGGCCTCGAACAGGGCGGGGGCGAAGACCGCGCCGGGATAGGTCCTGGCGGCGGCCGCGCTGATCGCGGCGTAGAGCGGCGAGTCGATGCTGGACGGCGGCTTGGCGAACGTCTCGTCCAGGCGTTTCAGGGCGTCCTCCTCCGACTCGCCGGGGTTCCCGACGAGCTTGACCGCCACCTTGCGGTCCGAGAGCCGCTCCCGGACGGCCTTCAGGAAGTCGCGGGGCCGCTGGCCGCCCGGGACGCCCCGGCAGTTGACCCGCAGGGTGGCCGTGGACGGGATCACGTTCTCCTTGTAGCCGGCGTCCTCGATGACGAAGGCGTGGGTCGTCCGGAGGAGGGCGCGGTGGAGCCACGGGTACGAGCTCCGCTTGACGACGAGCGCGGCGGCGCGTTCCCGGGCGGGCTGCGACTTCGCGGAGAGCAGGAGTTCCAGCGCGCGCCGGAACGGGGCGTCGCGGGTGGCCTTGGCCAGCGCCGCGAAGTACTGGCGGGTGACCGGGGTGAGGGTGACGGGCGCCAGCCAGGTGTCCAGGGCGGTGACGGCGCGCGACAGCCGGGCGATGGCCGAGTCCGGGTTGGGCTTGGACGAGTGGGTGGCCGTCCCGTCCGCGACGAGGTCGAGGTTGAAGTAGACCTTGTCCTGGCGGGTGACCGTGATGAGCATGGGGGTCGTGCGGTCCTTCTGGGCGAGGAACCAGCCGCCCTCGGTGAGGACCATGCCCGCGTTGATCTTGTCCCAGTGCTGCTCGGCGAGCCAGCGGGACCCGTACTGCCCGGCCTCCTCGTCGCAGTCGGTGAGGACGATGATGTCCCGGTCGAAACGCGCGCCCTCGCCGAGGTGGCGCAGGAGCGCGGTGATGAAGGCGGCGTTGGCGCCCTTCATGTCGAGGGCGCCGCGGCCGTAGATCTCGCCGTCCTGCACGACTCCGGCGAACGGATCGACCGACCATTTCGCCCGCTCCACGGGCACGACGTCGGAATGGCCGAGGAGCAGCAGCGGCGGGGCCGCGGTGGTGCCCTCGATGCGGGCGATGAGGTGGACGTTGTCCTTCTTCGGCGTCGGGACGATCTCGGCGGAGACCCCCGCCGAGTTCCAGACGGACTTCAGCATCTCGGCGTGCGGGCGGGTGACGCCGCCGTCCCCGAAGTTCTGCGTGTCGAAGGCCAGCATCCTCTTGAGCAGGGCGAGCGGGTCGAGGTCGGCCGGGGCGATCCCGGCGGGCGCGGCCGTCCCGGACGCGGCGGCGGCGGTGCCGCCCGCCAGGGCGCCGCCCGCGAGCAGGACGGCCCCGGCGCCGGTGCGGTGGAGGAACGTGCGGCGGCTGACGGCGGGTGAGGAGTCGGACATGGGAGCTCACCTCCATGATCAGACTGACACGGGGGGTGCCCGATTCCTAGGGTGACCGGGCGTGAATGCCCCGCTCACCCGCGTATTCTCCGCGGTGACCGGCACCGCCCCGACAGATATGTCGGATATGTCGGAGACGTTTCGCGGGCGCGGGCATGTGAAATGGCTGTTAAAAGCGCAACCCGGCCGTTCCCGAACGGCCCCGCGGCGCATAGCGTCCGGAGTGTGCTGATCACTCCACACGAGCAGGAGCGCCTGCTCATCCACGTCGCGGCCCAGGTGGCACGGGACCGGCGGGCGCGCGGGCTGCGGCTCAACCACCCCGAGGCGACCGCGATCATCGCCGTGCACGTCCTGGAGGGCGCGCGGGACGGGCGGACCGTCGCCGAGCTGATGGAGTCCGGCCGCGCGGTGCTCACCCGCGAGGACGTCATGGAGGGTGTTCCGGAGATGCTCGACTCCGTCCAGATCGAGGCGACGTTCCCCGACGGGACGAAGCTCGTCACCGTGCACAGGCCCGTCCCGTGATCCCGGGCGAGATCGTTCCCGGCGAGGGCGCCGTGGAGCTGAACCCGGGCCGTCCCCGCACGGCCCTCACCGTGGTCAACACCGGCGACCGGCCCGTGCAGGTGGGGTCGCACTACCACTTCGCCGTGGCCAACCCGGCGCTGGACTTCGACCGGGACGCCGCCTGGGGGCACCGGCTCGACGTGCCCGCCGGGACCGCCGTCCGCTTCGAGCCCGGCATGACGCACGAGGTCGTCCTCGTGCCGCTCGCCGGGGAGCGCGTCGTCCCGGGGCTGCGCGCCGTCCCCGGCCGCGAGGGGAGTGCCCTCGATGGCTGAGATCTCCCGGGCCCGCTACGCCGAGCTGTACGGGCCCACGGCGGGCGACCGGATCCGGCTCGCCGACACCGACCTGTTCGTCGAGGTCACCGAGGACCGCAGCCGCGGCCCCGCGGGCGCCGGGGACGAGGCCGTGTTCGGCGGCGGCAAGGTGATCCGCGAGTCGATGGGCCAGGCCCGCACCACCCGCGCGGACGGCGCCCTCGACCTCGTGATCACCGGCGCCGTGGTGCTCGACCACTGGGGCGTCGTCAAGGCGGACGTCGGGATCCGGGACGGCCGCATCGTCGCGCTCGGCAAGGCCGGGAACCCGGACACGATGGACGGCGTCCATCCCGGCCTCGTCATCGGCCCGACCACCGAGGTGCTCGCCGGGAACGGCAAGATTCTCACCGCCGGTGCCGTGGACTCGCACGTCCACCTGATCTGCCCGCAGCTGCTGGACGAGGCGCTCGGCGCCGGGGTGACCACGGTCATCGGCGGCGGGACCGGCCCCGCCGAGGGCACGAAGGCGACCACCGTGACGGGCGTCTGGTACCTGCACCGCATGCTGGAGGCCCTCGACGGCCTGCCTGTGAACGTCGCGCTGCTCGGCAAGGGCAACACGGTCTCCGAGGAGGCCATGTGGGAGCAGTTGCGCGCCGGCGCGTCCGGCTTCAAGCTCCACGAGGACTGGGGATCGACCCCCGCGGCCATCGACGCGTGCCTGCGGGTCGCGGACGCGTCCGGGGTGCAGGTGGCGCTGCACTCCGACACGCTCAACGAGGCGGGCTACGTGGAGTCCACGCTCGGCGCGATCGCCGGCCGGTCGATCCACGCCTACCACACCGAAGGCGCCGGGGGCGGGCACGCGCCCGACATCATCACCGTCGCGTCGCACCCGAACGTGCTGCCGTCCTCGACCAACCCGACGCGGCCGCACACCGTCAACACGCTCGACGAGCACCTCGACATGCTGATGGTCTGCCACCACCTCAACCCGTCGGTCCCCGAGGACCTGGCGTTCGCCGAGTCCCGGATCCGCCCGACGACCATGGCGGCGGAGGACGTCCTGCACGACCTCGGCGCGATCTCCATGATCGGCTCGGACTCGCAGGCGATGGGGCGGATCGGCGAGACCGTGATCCGCACCTGGCAGACCGCGCACGCGATGAAGCGGCGGCGCGGCGCGCTCGCGGGCCCGGCCGACAACCTGCGGGCCCGCCGCTACGTCGCCAAGTACACGATCAACCCGGCGGTCGCGCACGGCCTCGACGCCGAGGTCGGCTCGGTCGAGCCCGGCAAGCTCGCCGACCTCGTCCTGTGGGATCCGGCGTTCTTCGGGGTGCGGCCGCAGGTCGTCCTCAAGGGCGGGGTGATCGCGTGGGCGGCGATGGGCGACGCGAACGCCTCGATCCCGACGCCGCAGCCGATCCTGCCGCGGCCCATGTTCGGCGCCGCGCCGCCGGTCGCCGCGGGCGCGTCGCTGCACTTCGTGTCGCCCGCCGCGCTGGACGACGGCCTCGCGGAGCGGCTCCCGTCCGTCCGGCGGCGGCTGGCGCCGGTGCGCGGCACCCGGGAGCTGTCCAAGGCCGACATGCGGCTGAACGACGCGCTGCCGAGGATCGACGTCGATCCGGACACGTTCACGGTCTCGATCGACGGCGACGAGGTGGAGCCCGCCCCGGCCGCCGAGCTGCCGATGGCCCAGCGCTACTTCCTGTTCTGAGCGCCGATGCCGTCCCCGTCCGCCCTGCCCGCGCACCTGCTGCTCCTCGCGGACTCGCGCCTGCCCGCCGGCGGCCACGCCCACTCCGGCGGCCTCGAACCGGCCGTCGCGGCGGGCGCGGTCACCGATGTCGCGTCGCTGGCGGCCTTCCTGCGCGGCAGGCTCGCCACCGCGGGCCTGGTCGCCGCCGCCCTGGCCGCGGCGTCCTGCCACCACGCCACGACCCGCGCCGACGTGGGCGAAGGTCACACGACCCCTGGCGACGCGGGTCCTGATGGCTGGGGGCTGCTGGACGCCGAGGCCGATGCCCGGACGCCCTCCCCCGCGCAGCGTTCCGCGTCGCGTGCGCAGGGACGTTCGCTCCTGCGCGTCGCCCGCGCGACCTGGCCGCACCCGTCCCTGGACGCCCTGGCGGCGGGCGCGGCCGGGCACGGACCGCACCATCCGCTGGTGATCGGCGCCGCCACGGCCGCCATGGGCGGGACCGCCGCCCAGGCCGCCGCCGTCACCGCGTACGGGACGGTCACCGGCGCGGCGTCCGCGGCCGTCCGGCTGCTCGGCCTGGACCCCCTCTCCGTCAACCGCGCCCTGGGGACGCTGGCCGCGCGGATCGACGCCGTCGCCGCCGACGCCGCCGCCCGCGCGGACGGCCCCTGGGCCGGGCTGCCCGCGCTCACCGCGCCCCAGCTCGACCTGTACGCCGAGACCCATCGAAAGGCCGAGCTGCGCCTGTTCGAGTCATGAGAAGCGACAACGGAGGAACCATGGGCGCCGTCCACGACCACGATCCGCACCGCGCCGCGCCCGCGCGCGGCCGGGCGCTGCGGCTCGGCATCGGCGGGCCGGTCGGCAGCGGCAAGACCGCGCTGACCGCCGCGCTGTGCCGGACCCTGCGGGACGAGCTGGAGCTCGCGGTGGTGACCAACGACATCTACACCACCGAGGACGCCGACTTCCTGCGCCGCGAGGCCGTCCTGCCGGACGACCGGATCGCGGCCGTGCGGACGGGCGCGTGCCCGCACACCGCGATCCGCGACGACATCTCCGCCAACCTCGACGCCGTCGAGGCCCTGGAGGCGCGGCACGGACGGCTCGACCTGATCATCGTGGAGAGCGGCGGCGACAACCTGACGGCCCTGTTCAGCCGCGGCCTCGCGGACCGGCAGATCTTCGTGCTGGACGTCGCGGGCGGCGACGACGTCCCGCGCAAGGGCGGCCTCGGCGTCGCGGCCGCCGACCTGCTCGTGATCAACAAGACCGATCTGGCGCCGCTGGTCGGCAGCGACCTGGACATGATGGGACGGGACGCCGCGCGCGTGCGCGACGGCCGACCGGTCGCGTTCACCTCGCTGCGGGAGCGGCCGTCCGCGCCCGAGGTCGCCGCATGGGTCCGGGCCGTCCTGCGGGAGGCGCACGAAGAGGCGCACGAGGAAGCGCACCAGGAAGTGCACGACGAGGCGCACCGGGACGCCGCTTCGCGCGCGCACGCGCCGACCGCGTGAGCCGCGGTTACGCCGCCCGCGCCGCCGTCACCGCCGAGCGCGGCCCGGACGGGCGGACGCGGCTGGCCCGGCTCCGCTCGGAC
>NZ_CAACUY010000201.1 GCF_900659615.1 Actinomadura fibrosa
CGCCCCCGCCGCCGGGTCGGTGACCGCCATCACCGTGTAGAACTCCGACACCCCCGCATTGGTGATCCACATCTTGGCGCCGTTGAGCACCCACCCATCACCCTCGCGCACCGCGCGGGTCTTCATCCCCGCCGCATCCGACCCCGCCTCGGCCTCCGACAGCGCATAGGAGAACATCGCCTCGCCCCGCGCCACCGGCCCCAGGTACCGCTTCTTCAGCTCCTCCGACCCCGACAAAAGCACCGGCACCGTGCCCAGCTTGTTCACCGCCGGGATCAGCGACGACGACGCGCACGCCCGCGCGACCTCCTCGATCACGATCACCGTCGCCAGCGCATCGGCGCCCGCACCCCCGTACGACTCCGGGACGTGCACCGCGTGCAGCTCGTTGGCCACCAGCGCGTCCAGCGCCTCCTGCGGGAACCGCGAGTCCTCGTCCACCTCCGCCGCGAACGGCGCGATCTTGGCATCGGCCAGCTCACGCACCGTCGCACGCAGCAACTCGTGCTCCTCCGACGGCGCGTACGTGGGAAAGTCAGAGTTCATGCCCTGGATGCTACCGGCCAGTACACTGCGCCGGTCGACGCAGGTACCCGCCGCGCATTTGGGCAGAGTCTCCCTCAATTGGGCAGAGTCTCCGTCGAGAGTCTTCCCGACGGGCGCGAGTCGGCGACAGCGAGAGAGGAGCCTGCCTTGGCCCACCGGCTGACGGTCATCGGAACCGGTTACCTCGGTGCCACGCACGCCGCGTGCATGGCCGACCTGGGATTCGAGGTGCTCGGCCTCGACGTGGACGAGGAGAAGATCTCGCGGCTGTCCGCCGGCGACCTGCCGTTCTACGAACCCGGGCTCGAACCGGTGCTGCGCAGGGGGCTGGAGAGCGGGCGGCTGCGGTTCACCTCGTCCTACGCGGAAGCCGCCGAGTTCGGCGACGTGCACTTCATCTGCGTCGGCACCCCGCAGAAGGCCGGGGAGTACGCCGCGGACCTGACGTACGTGAACGGCGCGGTGGACGCCCTGGCGCCGCTGCTGAGGCGGCCGTGCCTGCTGGTCGGGAAGTCGACCGTCCCGGTGGGGACGGCCGAGCGGCTCGCCGAGACCGTGGCGCGCCTCGCCCCGGCGGGCGGCGACGCCGTCCTCGCGTGGAACCCCGAGTTCCTCCGCGAGGGCTTCGCCGTCCAGGACACGATGCACCCCGACCGGATCGTGGCCGGGCTCCCGGACGAGCAGGGCGCGGCGGAGCACGCCGAGAAGGTGCTCCGCGAGGTCTACGCGTCGATGCTCGCCGCCGACGTCCCGTTCATCACGGCCGACTACGCGACGTCCGAGCTGGTGAAGGTGTCGGCGAACGCGTTCCTCGCCACGAAGATCTCCTTCATCAACGCGATGGCGGAGGTGTGCGAGGCCGCGCACGCCGATGTGACCAAGCTCTCAGAGGCGCTGTCGTACGACGACCGGATCGGCGGCCGGTTCCTCGGGCCCGGCCTCGGCTTCGGCGGCGGCTGCCTGCCCAAGGACATCCGGGCGTTCATGGCCCGCGCCGGGGAGCTCGGCGCCGACCAGGCGCTGACCTTCCTCCGCGAGGTCGACGAGATCAACATCCGCCGCCGGATCCGGATGGTGGACCTCGCCCGGCAGCTCCTCGGCGGCTCGTTCATCGGGCGGACCGTCGGGGTGCTGGGCGCCGCGTTCAAGCCCGACTCCGACGACGTCCGCGACTCCCCCGCGCTGGACGTCGCCGCGTCGATCCGCGCGCAGGGCGGCAAGGTCACGGTCTACGACCCGCAGGCCATGCCCAACGCCCGCCGCGCCCAGCCGACGCTGGACTTCGGCGACTCGTGCCTGGACGCCGTCCGGGACGCGCACGTCGTCCTGCTGCTGACCGAGTGGGCCGAGTTCCGCGAGATGGACCCGGTCGAGCTCGCCGGCGCCGTCAGCGAGCGCAACATCGTGGACGGCCGCAACGCCCTGGAACCCGAGGTCTGGCGCGCCGCCGGCTGGAACTACCGGGCCCTCGGCCGCCCCTGACGCGCGGCCCCGCGAGCCGTCCCGCGCGGCGGCTCGCGGGGCGCTTCGCGGGGCGGCGGTGGGCGGGAACGATCGGCGCCCGGGCGCTGTTGTCGTGGACATGGCTGATGCTTTCGCCGACCAGGACGTGATCCGCCGCCTGCTGAACGAGTCCAGGACATGGGCGTTCGTGGGCCTGAGCGACAACCCCGCCCGGGAGGTCCACACGCAGGCGCGGCTGATGCAGCAGCGCGGCAAGCGCATCATCCCCGTGCACCCGTCGCGGGAGGAGGTGCTCGGCGAGAAGGGCTACGCGTCCCTGGCGGAACTGCCGGACGGCTCAGCCGTGGACGTCGTGGGCGTGTACCGCCGGGCCGAGCACGCGGGCGCCGTCGTGGACGAGGCGATCGCGGCCGGCGCCAAGGCCGTCTGGCTTCCCCTCGACGTGATCGACGAGGCCGCCGCCCGGCGCGCGCGGGACGCGGGGCTCGACGTGGTCATGAACCGCTGCCCCGCCGTCGAGTGGGCCCTGCGCCGCAACTGACCCCGCCGCAACTGACCCCGCCGCACCCGGCGTCCCGCGCGTCCCGCGGCCGCCTCAGAGCTTCTCTCGGAGCCGCGCGCCCTTCGCCTTGGCCTGATCATGGAGATCGCGCTGGAAGTCCGCCATACGGGCCTGGAGGCCCGCGTCGGACGCGGCGAGGATCCGGACGGCCAGCAGCCCCGCGTTGCGGGCGGCGCCCACCGCGACCGTCGCGACGGGCACGCCCGCCGGCATCTGGACGATCGACAGCAGCGAGTCCATGCCGTCGAGGTACTTCAGCGGGACCGGCACGCCGATCACCGGGAGCGGCGTCACCGACGCGAGCATGCCCGGCAGGTGCGCGGCGCCGCCGGCGCCCGCGATGATCGCGCGCAGCCCCCGCCCGGCCGCCTCCTCGCCGTAGGCGATCATGTCGTGCGGCATCCGGTGCGCGGACACGACGTCCGCCTCGTAGGGCACCTCGAACTCGTCGAGGGCCTCGGCGGCGGCCTTCATGACGGGCCAGTCGGAGTCGCTGCCCATCACCACGCCCACCAGCGGAGCGGTCATCGTCCCTCTCCCATCGCCGGGCCCCACCGCAGGTACGCGGCCGCGTGCCGGGCCCGCTCGCGGACCTCGGCGAGGTCGGAGCCGAGCGCGGTCACGTGGCCGATCTTGCGGCCGGGCCGCACGCCCTTGCCGTAGAAGTGCACCTTGACGCCCGGGTCGTGGGCCATCACGTGGATGTAGCGGGGGTAGACGTCCGGGTCGTCGCCGCCGAGCACGTTGGCCATGACGGTGTACGGCGCGGTCGGCTCGGTGGAGCCGAGGGGCAGGTCCAGGACGGCGCGCAGGTGCTGCTCGAACTGGGACGTGCGGGCGCCCTCGATCGTCCAGTGCCCGGAGTTGTGCGGGCGCATCGCCAGCTCGTTGACCAGCAGCCCGCCGGAGGTCTCGAACAGCTCCACGGCGAGCAGACCGACCACGCCGAGCTCGTCCGCGATGCGGAGCGCGAGGCTCTGCGCCTCGGCGGCGAGGTCCGCGGACAGGCCCGGGGCGGGCGAGATGACCTCGACGCAGATGCCGCCCTCCTGGACGGTCTCCACGATCGGATACGCAGCGCCCTGCCCGTACGGGGAGCGGGCCACGAGCGCGGCCAGCTCCCGCCGGAACGGCACGTGCTCCTCGACCATCAGGTCGACGCCCTCGGCGACCAGCCGCCCGACCAGCTCCGCCGTCGCGCGGTCGAGCCCCTCGGCGACCCAGACGCCCTTGCCGTCGTAGCCGCCGCGCGTCGCCTTGAGGACGAGCGGCCAGCCGTGCTCGCGGGCGAACGCCTCCAGGAAGGCCAGCGGCGCGGCGGCGGGCACGTGCGCGTAGGCGGGGCAGGGGGCGCCGAGCCCGCTGAGGCGCTCGCGCATGACGAGCTTGTCCTGGGCGTGCGCGAGGGCCGCCGCCCCGGGACGGCACGGCACGCCCGCGTCCTCCAGCTCCCGGATGTGGTCGCCGGGGACGTGCTCGTGGTCGAAGGTCACGACGTCGCAGCCCTTGGCGAACGCGTTCAGGTCGGCTTGGGCGCGGTCGTCGCCGACGCGCACGTCCGCGACGACCTGGGCCGCCGACTCGTCCGGGGATCCGGCGAGGACGCGCAGCCGCACGCCGAGCGCGATCGCCGCCTGCTGCGTCATCCGGGCCAGTTGGCCGCCGCCCGCCATCCCGACGACCGGCATCTGAGCTAAAAGTGTCACGGTCAGAAGGCTATCGGCCGATTCGCGGCGAACGAATCGGGCGGGCGCGGCGTCGAACGGGTGTGAGCGCCTCCGCGGCGGGGAGAGATGTCCGGGCACGGGCGAGAAACGTTCATGTTCGACGTCCCGGGTGCCACGTGCGTCTATCCTCGTTCCTGCCTCCAGCCGCCGCGCCGCCGGCCGCGGCGCGTCGCCGAAGTCCGGAAGGACGGTTCCCCTTCGTGAGCCTGGTCGCCAGTTTGCAACGGCGGTTCGCGCACCTCGTGCGCGAGCTCGCGAAGTTCGGCAGCGTGGGCGCGATCGCGTTCGCCATCACGGTCGGCATCGGCAACGTGCTGCACACCGGCCTCGGCATGGGCCCGCTGACCTCCAACGGGGTCGCCACGGTCGTCGCCACGACGTTCGCCTACCTCGCCAACCGGTACTGGACGTTCCGGCACCGCGACCGCACCGGCCTCGGCCGCGAGTACGTGCTGTTCTTCGCGCTGAACGGCGTCGGCCTGGTGATCACCGAGCTGTTCATCGGCTTCACCCACTACGTGCTGGGGCTCTCCGACGCGATCTCCTACAACGTGTCGCTGGTGATCGGCACCGGCGTGGCGACGCTGTTCCGCTTCTGGTCGTACAAGAAGTGGGTGTTCCTGCCGGCGTCCGCGCCGCAGGTCGACCCGGCGTCCGGGCTGCCCGAGGCGCCCGCGGGCACCGCCCCGGCCGGTCCGGGCGCTCCGGTGGGGCAGCAGGGGCAGCCCGCGAACGGGCATCCCGTCCCGTCGCACCGCCTCGGGCACCCGCTCGACGCCGACCACGCCGGGGGCTACACCGCGTCCGGCCAGCCGCAGGTCCGCGCCCGCTAGCCCCGCCGTCCCCGCCGGCCTCGTGACTCAGGCGGGGCCGAGGACGACGCGTTCGGAGGCCAGCCGCGCCTCGGCCGCCTGCCGCAGGAAGATGCCGAAGACGGCCGGGTGGGACTGGATCAGCTCCAGCCGCCCGCCGTCCACCACGGCCAGCGAGCGGGCCAGGTAGAGGCCGAGCCCGGTGCCCTTGCCGCCGCTGACGCTGCGCTCGAAGATCCGCGGCTCCAGCTCGGGCGGGATCCCGGCGCCCTCGTCGCCGACCTCGACCACGACCGAGCTGGCGCCCGGCTTGGTGTGGATCGTGACGGTCCCGGCGCCGTGCATGAGCGAGTTGTCGAGCAGGGTCGCGACGATCTGGGAGAGCCCCTCCGGGTTGGTCATGCCGACGAGGCCCTGCTCCCCGGTGATCCGCACGTCCCGGCCGGACCGGCGGAAGATGGGCCGCCACTCCTCGACCTGCTGGGCGATGATGTCGTCGACCGGCGAGGCGATGGCGCCGCCGGTGCGGTCGTGCCGGGCGCGGGCGAGGAGCTGCTCGACGACCGCGACGAGCCGCTCGGTCTGCGCGACCGCCGCCGCGCCCTCCTCGCGGACGACGTCGGGGTAGTCGGCGGCGTCGATCATCTCCTCCAGCCGCATGGACAGCGCGGTCAGCGGGGTGCGGAGCTGGTGGCTCGCGTCCGAGGCGAACTCGCGGCTGGCGGCGAGCAGGTCGGCGATCCGGACGGCGCTGCGGTCGAGCACCTCGGCGACCCGGTCGACCTCGGGGATGCCGTACCGGCGGCGGCGCGGGCGGGCGTTGCCGGTGCCGAGCCGGTCGGCGGTCTCGGCGAGGTCGATGAGCGGCAGCGTCAGCTTGCGGGCCTGGAACATCGCGAGGCCGACGGTGACGGCGACGCCGAGCAGGGCCAGGCTGCCGATGAGGACGAGCAGCCGGAGCGCGTCGTCCTCGACCTCGGCGGACGGCCGCGAGACCCGCACCCGCACGCCGCCCGCGGAGCCGGCGGCGCCGAGCATCCGCTCGCGGGGCCGGGGCCGCGGCCCGGCGGTGACCGTCCGGCCGTCCGGCAGCGTGATGACGATCCGGCGGCCGGGGTACTCCTGGGCGATCTTGTCGCCGGTGACGGGCTGGCGCGTCTCCAGGCTGTAGCCGACACCGCCGACGATGGACGCGGCCTCCCGCTCCAGCGACTGCCCGGCCTCCTCGTAGACGAGCTTGTGGGCGGCGAAGGCGAGGGGGATGCCGAGCAGCAGGATCGCGACGACCGCCACGGCGAGCGTCGAGAGCAGGAGTCGGCGCCTCATCAGGGCTCCTTCGGGAATGTGGCCACGTCTGTGCGGCGCTCTGCGCGGCGCTCCCCCGGGACTCTCGGGAAGGCCCGGGGAAGGGCCGCCCGGCCATGGCGGGCCGGGGCTTCGGCGCGTCCCGTGGATCCCGCCCGCCCCGCACGGTGGACGGTCCGCGGACGGTCCGGCCGGGCGGCCGGCGATCCGGGGACGCGCCCTCAGTCGCCGCGTTCGAAGCGGAAGCCGACGCCCCGCACGGTGGTGATGTAGCGCGGGCTGCCGGCGTCGTCGCCGAGCTTGCGGCGCAGCCAGGAGATGTGCATGTCGAGGGTCTTGGTGGAACCCCACCAGTTGGTGTCCCACACCTCGCGCATGATCTGTTCGCGGGTCACGACCTTGCCCGCGTCGCGGACGAGGACGCGCAGCAGGTCGAACTCCTTGGTGGTCAGCTGGAGCTCCTGGTCGCCCATCCAGGCGCGGCGCGACTCGGCGTCGATCCGCACCCCCTGGACGATCGGGGTCTCGGTGCTGCCGCGCCGCAGCAGGGCCCGCACCCGGGCGAGCAGCTCGGCCAGCCGGAACGGCTTGGTCACGTAGTCGTCGGCGCCGGCGTCGAGGCCGACCACGGTGTCGACCTCGTCGGCCCGGGCCGTGAGGATCAGTATGGGCACTCCGTGCCCCTCGGCACGCACCCTGCGCGCGACTTCCAGGCCGTCGAGCTCGGGCAGGCCCAGGTCGAGGACGATCAGGTCCACGCCGCCTCCGAGCGCCCGCTCAAGCGCCTGCGGTCCGTCCGGGCTGACTTCGACGGTGTACCCCTCGCGGCGGAGCGCGCGGGCGAGAGGCTCGGAGATGGACGTGTCGTCCTCGGCGAGCAGTACTGAGGTCATGAACCGATCGTATGACCATTCTTGACCATTGCCGGGCAGCCGCCGCGCTCTTGACCTGCGGTTTGCCACTCGTAGTACATCCTCGAATACGACCATTTCCGGCCTTGTCCGGGAAGGCGGAGTATTACGGCTACCCCTCCGCGGCCGGTGACCTGTCGAGGACGGCGACCGCCGCGGCCGGAAGCACGACCGAAAGGTTTCCAGAATCGCCGTGAATGCCTCTTTCAATGTGGATTGCCGGATCTGAGGCGAGCAGCAGCCGTTCCCCGGTGGCCCGCGCCCGCTCCGGTTCCACGAGACCGGGAACGGGAATCCGGACGGGGGCGTCGCCGAGGTTCGCCGCCACGAGCACGTCGCCGCGCCCCATCGTCAGCGTCCGGTCGGTCCCGTTCTCGACGAAACCGACCTCCACCGCGGTCAGGCGCGGATCGTTCAGCTCCGGCCTGGCCCGCCGCAGCGCGATCAGGGAGCGGTGCCATTCCAGCAGGTCGCGGTGCGGGTTCTTGCCGGGCTCGGCCCAGTCGAGCACCGAGCGCCGGAAGGTTTCCACAGCCTGTGGATCGGGGACCTGGCCCGTCCAGCCGTGCCGGGAGAACTCCCTGCGGCGCCCCTCGCTCACCGCCCGCGCCAGGCCGGGGTCCACGTGGTCGGTGAAGTAGCACCACGGGGTGGAGGCGCCCCACTCCTCGCCCATGAACAGCATGGGCGTGAACGGCGCGAGCAGGAGCAGCGCCGCGCCGATCTTCAACCGCGCCGGCGACAGCGTGGCGCCGATCCGGTCGCCGGACGCGCGGTTGCCCACCTGGTCGTGGTTCTGGAGGAAACCGAGGAACCGGTGCGCGGGCGTCAGCCGCACGTCCACCGGACGGCCGTGATGCCGCCCCCGATAAGTCGACATTGTCCCGTCATGAACGAATACTCGGGTAAGCGCCTTTTGTAGGGTTTCCAGGGATCCGAAGTCGCAGTAATAGCCCTGCCGCTCCCCGGTCAGCGCCGCGTGGAGGGCATGGTGGAAATCGTCGCTCCACTGCGCGTCGAGCCCGTAACCGCCCGCCTCCCGGGCGGTCACCAGCCGCGGGTCGTTCAGATCGGACTCCGCGATCAGGAACAGCTCCCGGCCGAGGTGCGCCGACAGCGCCGCCACGGCGGACGCCATCTCCTCCAAAACGTGGACGGCGCCGTGGTCGGTGATGGCGTGGACGGCGTCGAGCCGCAGCCCGTCCAGGTGGTAGTCGCGCAGCCACATCAGCGCGTTCTGGACGACGAACGCGCGGACCTCGTCCGAGCCCTCCTGGTCGAAGTTCACCGCGTCGCCCCAGGGCGTGCTGTGGGCGCTGGTGAAGTACGGCCCGTAGTCGCCGAGGCGGTTCCCGTCCGGGCCGAGGTGGTTGTAGACCACGTCCAGGACGACGGCCAGCCCGTGCGAGTGGGCGGCGTCCACGAACCGCTTCAGCCCGTCGGGACCGCCGTACGGCTCGTGCGGCGCCCACAGGTGGACCCCGTCGTACCCCCAGCCGTGATGGCCCGGGAAGGACGCGACAGGCAGCAGCTCCACGGCGTCCACCCCGAGCGACACCAGATGGCCGAGGCGCTCCGCCGCCGCGTCGAACGTCCCCTCCGGCGTGAACGTGCCGACGTGCATCTCGTACAGGACGCTTCCGGCGAGGGGCCGTCCATGCCAGCGCTGGTCGGTCCACGGGAAGCGGGAATGGTCGTAGACCCGGCTCATCCCATGCACGCCGTCCGGCTGCCAGAGCGCGCGCGGGTCGGGCAAGACCTCCCTGGCGTTGTCCAGGACGAAGCCGTAGTCGGTCCCATGGTCCGCGTCAGCGACCTCGGCGCCCCACCAGCCGGGACGGCCGTCCAGCGGGCGGGCGGGATGCCGCAGGGAGCGCCCGGCCTCGCCGGTGGCGACCTCGACGCGCTCGCACCGCGGCGCCCACACCTCGAACCACGTGCTCAACGATCGACCTCCCTGGGAACCAGCAGCGCGACGGGCAGATGCGCGAACAGCTCGGCGGCGGCGACGGACGGCCCCCAGTGCATGGCGCCGGTCAGCACGTCCCGCCAGCCCTGGCGGCCGAGGTCGGCCTCGGTGCCCCCGTCCCAGCCGCCGCGCCGCTCCAGCCCGGCGGGCAGCCGCGTGGCGAGCGCGACCGCCTCGCCGCGCGAGAACGCCACCACGTGGTCGGCGGCGGGCCCCCGCACGGCGACCGGCGCGTACCGGCCGGACGGGCCGAACCAGTCGGGGCGCTGCCGCCGCAGCCGCAGCGCGCGGGACGTCACCATCAGCTTCTCGTCGTCCACGTCCTTGGGGCGGCGGCCGGTGTCGAGCCGGAAGAGCCGCTCGCGGCGCCGCCCGTAGTCGACCGGCCGCCGGTTGTCGGGGTCCACCAGCGCGTGGCCCGTCAGCTCGCAGCCCTGGTAGACGTCCGGGACGCCCGGCATGGTGAGCTGGACCAGCTTCTGGCCCAGCGTGTTCACCCGCGCGTAGGGCTCCAGGCGCCCCACAAACGCGGTGAGGTCGGTGACGAGGTCCGCGTCGGCGAGGATCCGCCGCACGTGGGCCAGGACGGCCTCCTCGTAGGCGGGATCCTCCTCGGCCCAGGACGTCCTCGTCTTGGCCTCGCGCATCGCCTTGACGAGGAACTCCTCCAAGCGGTCGCTGGTGAGCGGCCAGGCGCCGACGAGCGTCTGCCAGAGCAGGTACTCCAGATCCGGTTCCAACGGTGATTCGTTCTCGCCCCACCATCCGCGCCACCGGTGGACGGCGTCCGCCCATTCGCCGGGGATCTCCGCGAGCACGGCCAGCCGCGCCCGCACGTCCTCCTGGCGCTTGGTGTCGTGGGTGGACAGCGTCGTCATGGTCGAGGGCCAGTCACGGGCGAGCCGGATGCAGTGCGAGTGGAAGTCCACCGGGCTCACGGAGAACCGCCCGGGATCACCGCCCACCTCGTTCAGCGCGGCCATCCGGTTCCACCGGTAGAAGGCGGTGTCCTCCACGCCCTTCGCGGCCAGCGGCGCGGAGGTCTGCTGGAACCGGACGATGAACTCCGGATCGGCGTCGTCACCGCGGCCGAGGGCCCGGCGGACGATGTCGTCCAGGTCGGCGTGCAACTCCTCGGGAAGGTGCGGCCTGGCGCGGCTCGCCGCCTCCTCCAGGACGTCCACGGCCTGCTGAGGCGCCTCCTCACCCGGCACGACGTAGGCGCGGTAGACGGGCATCGCGACCAGGAGCTCCACGAGCGCCCGTTCCAGCCCCGCGAGGGCCGCTTCGGACCGGTCGGGCCCGGCGGCGCGGCGCAGGACGCGCAGCAGCCGGTCCATCTCCGGCTTCAGGCTGTGCGTGGCGACGTACATCCGGGCGTCGCGCTCGACCTCCTCGAACCCGGCCGGCCCGCCCGTCAGCGACACGTACAGGTCCGTCAGCGGCTTCTCGCCGTCCGGGTCGACGAACAGCCCGCCGATCATCCCGAGCGAGTCGTAGCCGGTCGTGCCCGCGCAGGCCCAGTCCCCCGGCAGCCGCTCGGCGCCCTCGGTGATCTTCTCGACCAGCGTCCAGCGCCCCGGCGCCTCCGCCGCGAGCCGGCGGAGGTAGCCGGCCGGGTCGGCGAGGCCGTCCGGGTGGTCGATGCGCAGCCCGTCCACGAGCCCCTCCCGGACGAGGCCGAGCAGCAGCCCGTGCGTCCGGTCGAAGACCTCCGGCTCCTCCTGCCGCAGCCCGATCAGGTCGGAGATGTCGAAGAAGCGCCGGTAGTTCGGCTCGCCCTCGCCGGGCAGGACGAGCCGCCCGCCGCCCGCCTCCCAGTCGACGTCGAACCAGCGCGCGTAGGGCGAGGACGGCCCCTCGGCCAGCACCGCCGTCAGCGGCAGGTTCAGGTCGCGCTGCTGCGGGACGGTCATGTGGTTGGGCACGACGTCCACCAGCACGCGCAGCCGGTGGGCGCGGAAGCGCGCGGCCATCGCGCCGAACGCCTCCGCGCCGCCGAGGTCCTCGGAGAGCCGGGCATGGTCGACGACGTCGTAGCCGTGCGTGGACCCGGGCGCGGCCTGGAGGATCGGCGACAGGTAGACGTGGGAAACGCCGAGGGCCGCGAGGTACGGCGCCAGGGCCGCGGCCTCCTCGAACCCGAAGCGGGCGTCCTCGGTACCGCGGAGCTGGATCCGGTAGGTGCCGGACGGGGGCGCTTCGACGTCGTCGTCAGTCCCGGAGGGAACCACTTCGGGGGACGCCTTCTCGGGGGACGCGGGGGACGCGGGCCCGGACGGGGAGGCGGGCTCAGACACGACGCAGCACCTGGATCGAGCGGGCCCCGACGGGCACGATCTCGGCGGCCTTGACCACGGGGGACTCCTCCTCCGCCAGCAGCGGGTCGGCGGTGTCGAGCACCTTGATCCACATCTGCCCGTAGGACACGGGCGGCAGCGTGAACGGCAGGTCGCCGTCGTGCGCGTTGATCAGCAGCAGGAACGAGTCGTCCCGGACCTGCCGGCCGCGCCGGTCGGGCTCGCCGATCGCGTCGCCGTTCAGGAACACGTTCACGGACTTGTTGAAGCCGGCCGCCCAGTCCGCGTCGGCCATCTCGTCGCCGCCGGGGGTGAACCACACCAGGTCGGGAAGGTCCGGCGCGGCGGCCGCGGCCTCGATCCGGGCCCCGGCCGCCCGGTCGCCCGGCCCGCCGGACGCCTGGCCGGCGGACGTCGCGTCGGGCCGCTGCCGGCCGCCGCCCTGCCCGCCGCGGAAGAAGCGCCTGCGCCGGAACACCGGATGGTCGGTGCGCAGCTTGGACAGCCGCCGGACGAAGTCCAGCAGCGGGCCGCGCTCGTCGAAGAACGTGTCCTCGCGCAGGCCCGTCCAGTCGACCCAGGCGAGCTCGCTGTCCTGGCAGTAGGCGTTGTTGTTGCCCTCCTGCGTCCGGCCCATCTCGTCGCCGTGCGACAGCATCGGGACGCCCTGCGACAGGAACAGCGTGGTCAGGAAGTTGCGCTTCTGCCGCTCCCGCAGCGCGATCACGTCGAGGTCGTCCACCGGGCCCTCGTAGCCGCAGTTCCACGACCGGTTGTCGTCGCTGCCGTCCCGGTTGTACTCGCCGTTGGCCTCGTTGTGCTTGGAGTTGTAGGAGACCAGGTCGTGCAGCGTGAACCCGTCGTGGCAGGTCACGAAGTTGATCGAGGCGAGCGGGCGGCGGCCGTCGTCGGCGTACAGGTCGGACGAGCCGGTCAGCCGGGACGCGAACTCCGGCAGGTTGCCCGGCTGCCCGCGCCAGTAGTCGCGCATCGTGTCGCGGTACTTGCCGTTCCACTCCGTCCACAGCGGGGGGAAGTTGCCGACCTGGTAGCCGCCCTCTCCGACGTCCCACGGCTCGGCGATCAGTTTCACCTGCGAGACCACCGGGTCCTGCTGGACGAGGTCGAAGAACGCGGCCAGCCGGTCCACCTCGTGCAGCTCGCGGGCCAGCGTGGCGGCGAGGTCGAAGCGGAACCCGTCCACGTGCATCTCGGTCACCCAGAACCGCAGCGAGTCCATGATCATCTGGAGCACGTGCGGGCTGCGCATGAGCAGGCTGTTCCCGGTGCCCGTCGTGTCCATGTAGTAGCGGGCGTCGTCGTCGGTCAGCCGGTAGTACGAGGCGTTGTCGATGCCCCGGAACGACAGCGTCGGCCCCAGGTGGTTGCCCTCCGCGGTGTGGTTGTAGACCACGTCGAGGATCACCTCGATGCCCGCCTCGTGCAGGGCCTTCACCATCGCCTTGAACTCCAGCACCTGCTCCCCGCGCTGCCCGGACGAGGAGTACTCGCCGTGCGGCGCGAAGAAGCCGATGGTGTTGTAGCCCCAGTAGTTCCGCAGCCCCCGCTGGACCAGCGCGTCGTCGTGGACGAACTGGTGCACCGGCATCAGCTCGACGGCCGTGACGCCGAGCGACCGCAGATGGTCGGTGATCACCGGGTGGCCGAGGGCCGCGTACGTGCCGCGCATCCCCGGCGGGATCTCCGGATGCCGGGCGGTGAGCCCCTTCACGTGCGCCTCGTAGATCACCGTCTCGTGGTACGGCGTCCGCGGCGGCCGGTCGTCGCCCCAGTCGAAGTAGGGGTTCACCACCACCGAGCGCATCGTGTGCCGCGCCGAGTCGGCGCCGTTCGCCGACCACGGGTCCCCGAAGTTGTAGCCGAAGCAGGACTCGTCCCAGTCGACGGTCCCCTCGATCGCCTGCGCGTAGGGGTCGAGCAGCAGCTTCGCCGGATTGCACCGGTGCCCCCGCGCGGGGTCGTAGGGCCCGTGGACCCGGAAGCCGTACCGCTGCCCGGGCATCACGCCGGGCAGGTAGCCGTGCCACACGAAGGCGTCGACCTCCGGCAGCACCAGCCGCGTCTCCTCGCCCTCGCCCGCCGGCCCGTCGAACAAACAGAGCTCCACCCGTTCGGCGGCCTCGGAGAAGACGGCGAAGTTCGTTCCCGCGCCGTCGAACCGAGCCCCGAGCGGGTAGGCGTCACCCGGCCACACCTGAGCCAATGTCCCGTCCTCCCGTTGTCGCGCCGGGAGGCCTTCCCCTTGAGGGTTGAATCACACCGATTGGGAGGCTACTGGCCAGATCGGACATCCTTGCGTTACCTTAGGGTTGCCTTACCTTATTGAGGGAACCCTAAAAGCCCAGGCCGGGGTTCCGGGACCGCGAGAAGCCGCAGGAAAGGGCGCCCACCGGATGTACGTCTGCATCTGCAACGCCGTCACGGAGGACGACGTGCACGGCTGCATGGCGAGCGGCGCCTGCGCCACCGTCAGGGACGTGAAGGCGGCCTGCGGCATGAAGCCCGGCTGCGGGTCCTGCACCAGGCGGCTCCACGCCATGGTCAGCGAGTACCGCACCGCCAGCGAGCTCGCGGACGCCCTGACCGGCGGCCCGCTCCCGCTGACCGTCATCCCGGACCCCGCGGCTCCGGTCCCGGCCGTCCCGGCCCCGGCCGCCGCGGCCTCGGCCGTGCTGGACGCCGCGGCCATGGAACCGGCCTCCATCGAGCAGGCCGTCCCGCACCTGCCCGACCACGTCCTCGCGGAGCAGATCGTCTCCGACGCCGCCGAGAGGGGGACCGCGCCGCCGACCGCCGCCTGAGCAGGGTCCCTCCGGCACCCGCACGGCCCGCCCGCGTCCCGGGCGCCCGCACGCGCCGTGCGGGCCCCAGTGCTGTCCACGATCGTCCGGGCGTGCGAGCATGGGCCCCATGGAAGGCGACAAGGACATCATCGCGCTGCTGAACGAGCAGCTCACCGCGGAGCTCACCGCGATCAACCAGTACTTCCTGCACGCCAAGATGCAGGAGAACTGGGGCTACGTGCGGATGGCGAAGTACACCCGCCACGAGTCCATCGACGAGATGAAGCACGCGGAGCGGCTGACCGACCGGATCCTGTTCCTGGAGGGCCTCCCGAACTACCAGAAGATCGGGACGCTCCGCATCGGCCAGACCGTCGTCGAGCAGCTCGAAGCGGACCTCGCGATCGAGCGGGAGGCCGTGGCCCGGCTGCGGCCCGGCATCGAGTTGATGCGCTCGCGCGGCGATGTCACCTCGGCCCGGCTGTTCGAGTACATCCTGGCCGACGAGGAGCAGCACATCGACTACCTGGAGACCGAGCTCTACCTCTCCCAGACCCTCGGCGAGCAGAACTACCTCCAGCGGCTCACCGACTACCCGGGCGAGGAGGGACCGAAGGCCTACTGAGGCGCACCGCCGGCGGGCCCGCTCGGCGGGCCCGCCGCGGGACTCAGCCCCCCGCCGGGCCGGAGGGCTCCGACCCTGAGCCCTCCGCGCCGCCGTCCGCCGCCTTGGCGCTGCGGCGCAGCACGTACGGCTGGACGATCCCCAGCCCGCGCACCGGCCGCCGGACGATCCGCGTCACCTCGTAGGCCGGCTCCTTCTCCAGCTGCGCGGCCAGCTCCGTGTCGATCACCACGGCGCCCGGGCGGGCCAGCGACGTCAGCCGCGCCGCCAGGTTCACGGTGGTGCCGAACACGTCCCCCATCAGCGGCAGGACCGGCCCGTACGCCACGCCGACCCGCACGTCCGGCACCTCGGTCTCGTCCTGGATCGCCGCGGCGACGGTCAGCGCGATCTCCGCGCCGATCCGCGGCGACTCCGCGCTGAACAGCACCTCGTCGCCGAGCGTCTTCACCAGCCGCCCGCCGCAGGAGGCGATGATGTCGGCGGCCGTCTCCTCGAACCACTCCACGACCCGAGCCAGCTCGATCTCGTCCAGCTCCCGGCTGACCTGCGTGAAGGACACCATGTCGGCGAACCCCACGGTCGTCATGGGCCGCCCGGCCGGATCGCCGTTCTCCCGCGTCGCCGCCGCGGCCATCGCCCGGGTCCCGGCGGCGGCGAGCTGGCGCCGCCACGCGTGCACCACCAGCGGCTCGAACTCGCCGATGTGCCGCTCGGCGATGTCGACGATCGCCTCCACCGCCTCCGCGGACGGCTGGTCGCGCGGACCCTGGCTCATCATGTCCCGCAGCAGGCTGACCTGCCACTCCGCGAGCCGCGTCATCGTCTGCCCGAAGGCGCGGACGAGCCGGATCACGCCGTCCTCGTCCAGGACCCCGTCGTCGATGAGCCGGCGGATCCGGCACAGCGCGGCGACGTCGCCCTCGGTGTAGGCGACCGCCTCGTCCGGCATCGAGGGGTAGCCGAACGCGCGCCACAACCGGCTGGAGAACTCGCGGGTGACGCCCGACAGCCGCACGGCGTCGACGCGCGTGTAGCGCAGCTCGCCACCGAGCAGGAGCTCCTCGATCGCCTTCGGGTCCGGCAATCCGGCCGCCATCTGTCAGCCCCTCAGTCCGCCGTCGCCGTGGACCTCGCCGGCGGCGTCGTGGTCCGGTACTGCGACATATCGTTGCAGATCCGGGCGGGTTCGGGTGTCCGGCCCGCGGTGTTTCACCGGACGTGCACCACGTCTCCGGCGCTGACCGCCGTGCCTCCCCCGGGGCCCGCCACCACCAGCCGCCCCGCCCCGTCCACGTCCCGCGCCGCCCCCTCCAGGGTCTCGCCGCCGGGCATCTCGACCCGGACCGTCCGGCCGAGCGTGGCGCACAGGTCCTTGTACGCGGTACGCAGCCCGCTCGACTCCGGATCACCGTCCAGCGCCGTCCACTCGCGGTACCAGGTCTCGAACTCGCGCAGGATCGCGCGCAGCAGCGGCGCCCGGTCGCTGAGCGGCGCGCCCTCGATCGCGAGGGACGTCGCGGTCGGCACGGGCAGCTCCGCCTCGCGCAGCCCCACGTTCAGCCCGATGCCGACGACGAGCGCGCCGTCGACCTTCTCGGCCAGGATCCCGGCCAGCTTCCGGTCGCCCACCAGCAGGTCGTTCGGCCACTTGAGGCGGGCGTCGACGGCCACGTCCGCCTGCCGCTCCCGCCCGTCCGCCCCGCCGCCCGCCGCCCCGCCCGCCGCTCCGGCCGCGGGGAAGAAGCGCCGCCCGCTCTCCGACCAGGCCGTCATCCGCCGGACGGCCGTGGCGGCGGCGACCCCGGCGAGCAGCGG
>NZ_CAACUY010000202.1 GCF_900659615.1 Actinomadura fibrosa
CGCCGGACGGGCCGCCCCGACCGTGGCCGTGCTGGGCGGCGGCATGTCCGGCCTGGCCGCCGCCCACGAGCTCGCCGAGCGCGGATTCGCCGTCACCGTCTTCGAGCGCAAGGCCCTGGGCGGCAAGGCGCGGAGCTTCCCCGTCGAGGGCACCGGCACCGGCGGCCGGCAGGACCTGCCGGCCGAGCACGGGTTCCGCTTCTTCCCCGGCTTCTACCGGAACGTCCCGGACACGATGCGCCGCATCCCGGTCGCCGGGAACGCCGCCGGCGTCCGCGACAACCTGATCGACCTCGCGTCCACCCGGATCTCGCGCAACGGCGGCCGGTCGGACATCATCGTCCCGCAGATCTTCGCGCCGGGCGGCGGCGGCCTCGACCTCGACGTGCTGAGAGAGACCCTGACCGGGCTCGTCGAGCAGGTCGCCGCCCTCCCCGCCGCCGAGCTCGCCCTGTTCGTCAACCGCTTCATCGTCTACCTGACCAGCAGCGACGAGCGGCGCCTCGGCCAGTGGGAGCACCTGCCGTGGTGGGAGTACGTGCGCGCCGAGGGCAGGTCGGGGGACTACAAGGCGATCGTGGCGCGCTTCCTGACCCGCGGCCTGGTCGCCGTGAAGGAGAAGGTCGCCAGCACCAGGACGGTCGGCGCGATGGGCGAGGCGTTCCTGCTGTCGGGACTCGGCCTCGGCACCGACGGCGGCCTCGCCCGCATGCTCAACGCCCCGACGAACGAGGCGTGGATCGACCCATGGGTGCGGTACCTGCGCGGACGCGGCGTCCGGTTCGAGGTCGGGCAGACCGTCGAGGCGCTGGAGACGTCCGGCGGCCGCGTCGGCTCCGTCCGCGTCGTGGACGCGGCGGGCATCCGCCGCAGTGCCGCCGCGGACTGGTTCGTCTGCGCGATGCCCGTGGAACGCGCCCTGGCGCTGCTGTCCGCCGACGTCCTCGCGCTCGACCCCGCGCTGGAGAAGCTGAAGGACCTCCACACCGAATGGATGAACGGGCTCCAGTTCTACCTGCGCCGGAGCCCGCGCGGCATCGACCAGGAGGTCAACTTCATGGACTCGCCATGGCAGATCACGGCGGTGCTCCAGAGCAGGCTCTGGAAGCGCGAGTTCCCCCGCGACTACGGCGACGGCCATGTCGCCGACTGCCTGTCCCTGGACGTCTCCGACTGGGACACGCCCGGGATCCTCTACGGCAAGCCCGCCAAGAAGTGCACCCGGGCGGAGGTCGCCAAGGAGTGCTGGGCGCAGATGAAGGACCACCTGGAGGACACCGGCACGTCCGTCCTGCCCGACGACCTGCTGCACTCGTGGTTCCTCGATCCCGCCGTCCAGTGGGACGCGTCGTCCGGCGCCAACGTCAATGACGAACCGCTCATGGTGAACACCGTCGGGAGCTGGGCGAACCGCCCGGAGGCCCGCACCCGGATCCCGAACCTGTTCATGGCGGGCGACTACGTCCGGACGAACGTCGACCTCGCCACCATGGAGGGCGCCAACGAGTCCGGGCGCGCCGCCGCCAACGCGCTCTTGGACGCGGTCGGCTCTCCGGCGGAGCGCGTCCCGATGTGGAGGCTGTACCAGCCGCCCGAACTGAACGGTCTGAAGGAGCTCGACGCCCAGCGGTACCGCGCGGGCCGCCCGAACCTGTTCGACACCGTCTGACGCCCGCTCCACCGGCCCGCCCCTGGCCTCCGTCGCCGAATCTTGATACGAATTGTGTATCAACGTCTCAAGCAGGTGATGCGAATGACCGAGCTCGACGTGCAGCGGAGGCCCGCCGGGGCCATCCCCGGACCCGACTCCCTCATCTGGCGCTACGCCGGCGACTGGCGCGGCGCCTTCAGCGGCCGGGCGACCCTGCTGCTCCAGG
Source organism: Actinomadura fibrosa (assembly GCF_900659615.1). GTDB lineage: Bacteria > Actinomycetota > Actinomycetes > Streptosporangiales > Streptosporangiaceae > Spirillospora > Spirillospora fibrosa. Next base: position 1,878 of record NZ_CAACUY010000202.1, read on the forward strand.
TCGCGCATCCGGTCGTCGGAGCCGGCGTCGCCGACCACTCCGGGTTCCTGGAGGACCGCTGGGGGCGCCTGCTCCGGACGGTCGAGTCCACGATCGACTTCCTCGGCTACCGGGGCGAGGAGCGCGGCCGGCGGGAGGCCGCCCGGCTGCGCGAGATCCACAAGGACATCAAGGGCGTGGACGCGCAGGGCCGCCGCTACCACGCCCTCAACCCGGAGGCCTACCTCTGGGTGCACGCCACCCTGCTGCACGGCATGCTCCAAGCGCAGCGACTTTTCGCCACGCCCGTGCCGCCCGACCGCGAACGCGTCCTGTACGCCGAATGGGTCCAGCTCGCTCTAGCGCTGGGGATCACCGAGCGCCACATCCCGGCGACGCCCGCCGCGTTCCACGACTACTTCGACACGATGGTGAACGAGCGGCTGGAGGACAACGCCACCGTCCGGCTGCTCATCGAGCTGGACCGCCGGCCGCTCCCGCCGCCGCCGCGCTGGCCGCTGCCCGTGTTCGCCTGGTCGGGCATCGCGCTGCCCCCGACGCGCGTGCTCGGCAAGCTCGGCGTCGGCTGCCTCCCGCCCGTCCTGCGCGAGCGGTTCGGGCTGCGCTGGACGGCCGGCGACGAGACCCGCTTCCGGCTGTTCTGCCGCATGATGCGCGCGGCCGACGGCGTGCTCGTCGAGCCGCTGCGGTACACGCCGATCGCGTCCCGCGCGATGCGCCGCGCCCGGCGGGGCCGCTAGTGTCGACCGCATCATGACCGACGCAGCGGACACCGGAGCGCGAACCGGCGCGGGAGGCACCGGGGGAGACGCTGCGGAAGCCGCTGGGCGAGCCGCTACGGGAGACACTGCGGGAGGCGAGGCGCCGCTCCGCGACCTGCTCGCCGTCCCCGCCGCGTCCGGGCCGCAGGCCGACCGGATCCTCGACGCCGCGCTGGAGCTGTACGGGACGTTCGGGTTGCGCCGCACCACGATCGACGACGTCGCCCGCGCGTCCGGGCTCGGCCGCGCGACCATCTACCGCCGCTTCCCCACCAAGAACGACCTGGTCACGGGGGTGCTGCTGCGCGAGGCCCGGCGGTTCTTCGCCGAGCTGGACGCCGCCGTCGCCGGCTACCCGGCCGTGGAGGAGCGGATCGTCGAGGGGTTCGTCGCCACGCTGCGGGCCGCCCGCGAGCAGCGCCTGCTGAACCGCCTCCTCGTCCTCGAACCCGAACTGCTCCTCCCGCACGCCACCGGCCGCGCCGGCCCGCTGCTCGCCGCCGCCCGCGGCTACCTGGCCCGCCGGCTCCGCGCCGCGCAGCGGCAGGGCGACGCGGGCCCGTTCGACCCCGAGGTCGTCGCGGAGATCCTGATCCGCCTGACCCACTCCCTCCTGCTCACCCCGGAGGGGCACATCCCCATGGACGACGACGGCGCCCGCGCCTTCGCCCGCCGCTACCTCACCCCCATGATCCACTGACACCGCCCCGCCCGCCCCGACCCGCCCTGCCCGCGCCGACCGCCCCCGCGAACCGGCCTCGGCGGACCGGCCACAGCCCACCTGCCGCCGCCGACCTGCCGCCGCCGACCTGCCCCCGCCGACCTGCCCCCGCCGACCTGCCCCCGCCGGACGGGCGCCGCCGGACGGGCGCCGCCGAGCTGTCCCCGTCGATCGGCCTCGGCGGACCGGCCACAGCCGACCTGCTGCCGCCGCCGGACGGGTGGTCAGGTGCGGCGGATCGTGCGGACGCCCCTGCCCGGCCGCCACACGCGGATGACCAGCTGCTCGTCCTCGACGGCGGTGAGGACCGCCTCGCGCAGATCGAGGCGGAACGAGTGGAAGTCGCCCGGCGGCTCGTCGCCGGTGGCGTACCGCCGCTTCTCGGCCGGATCGGTGATCTCCACCGCGACGCCCGCCACCTTGGCGTCGCCGTCGGCGGACGGGTGCGCGTGGATCGCGCAGCGGCCGTCGCGCCGCAGGTCGAGCGCCTTCACCGCGTGCAGCATCGACCCGAACGACAGGTCGGGGCCGGGGAAGTCGACCTCCGTCCCGCTGACGCGGGGCGAACCGTCCTTGCGGAGCGTGGCGAGGACGTGGGTCTTCTCGCTCTCGAACCGCCGCCGGACCGTCGCGGCCAGCTCGGCCGCCTCCTTCTCGAACAGCTCCCAGGTCGCCATGCCGGAAGCCTGCCAGACGGGTACGACAGGACGCGGGGACGCGACGCGGCGCATGACGTGGGAGGTAATCGCCGGTATGACCCCGTTCCCGCTAGCGTCGGTGCCGTGACGACGATGACGGCGACGGCGACGGCGTTGAGCGATGTGAGACCGATCGGTGAGCAGTTGCGGGCGTGGCGGCAGCGGCGCAGGATGAGCCAGCTCGAACTGGCCTCGGAGGCGGACGTGTCGACGCGGCACCTCAGCTTCGTGGAGACCGGGCGGTCCGCGCCCAGCCGGGAGATGGTGCTGCGGCTGGCCGAGCACCTCGACGTCCCGCTGCGCGACCGCAACCTGCTGCTCGTGTCCGCCGGGTACGCGCCGGTGTTCGACGAGACGCCGATCGAGGAGCCGAAGATGGACTCGGTCCGGGCCGCGCTGAGGCAGGTGCTCGCCGGGCACGAGCCGTACCCGGCGGTGGTCGTCGACCGGTTCTGGAACCTGATCGACGCCAACGCCGCGGCGGGCCTGTTCATGGAGGGCGCGCCGCCGGAGCTGCTGGAGCCGCCGCTGAACGTCCTGCGGCTCAGCATGCACCCCGACGGGATGGCGCGGAACATCCTCAACCTCGCCGAGTGGCGCGCCCACATGATCGACCGGGTGCGGCGGCACGTGGCGCTCACCGCGGACGCGGCGCTCGCCCAGCTCTACCGGGAGCTGCGCGCGTTCCCCGGCGACGTCGGCGAGGCGATCGCGCCGCCGGCGGGCAACGAGGTGTTCGTCCCGCTGCGGATGCGGCTGGAGGGCACGGAGCTGTCGTTCTTCAGCACGATCGCGACGTTCGGCACCCCCGTGGACATCACGGTCGCGGAGCTGGCGATCGAGTCGTTCTACCCGGCGGACGCGCGGACCACCGCGTTCCTGCGCGAGCGCGCCGGCTGGTGAACGCCCGGCTGGTGAACGTGCCGGCTGGTGAACGCCCCGGGTGACCGGGCGGGCCGGGGCGCGTGATAGACACCTGTGCCGGACGTCAGCCGACCCGGTGGAGGGCCGATGGAGATCACCGGCATCGCGCAGCACAGGGCGTGGCGGGAGCGGGTGCTCCCGCCGGTGGAGCGGGTGCGGCCGGGGCTGTGGTCCATCCCCGTGCCGCTGCCGGACAACCCGCTCCGCTACGTCCTCGTCTACGGCCTGGAGGTGCCGGACGGCATCGTGCTCGTCGACGCCGGATGGGACACCCCCGAGGCGTGGGACGCGCTGTGCGGCGGCCTCCGGACCGCCGGGTACGCGATCGGCGACGTACGGGCCGTGCTGGTCACCCACCTGCACCCGGACCACTACGGGCTGGCCGGGCGCGTCCGGGAGGCGTCCGGCGCCTGGGTCGCGCTGCACCCGGCCGACGCGAGGCTGCTGCGGGCGCGCTACCGCGACTTCGACGGCCTGATCGAGGCGATCCGGCGGCAGATGGCCCTGCACGGCGTCCCGGAGGAGGAGGCGGGGCCGCTCGCCGACGCGTCCCGGGCGATCCTGCCGCTCGTCCGGCACACCGATCCGGAGCACATGCTGGCGGACGGCGAGCGGGTGCCGATCGCGGGCTGGAACCTGCGGACGGTGTGGACGCCGGGCCACTCGCCGGGGCACGTCTGCTTTCACGAGCCCGACCGGCGGCTGCTGCTGTCGGGCGACCACGTCCTGCCCCGCATCACCCCGGCGATCGGGGTGCATCCGCAGCAGCGGCACAACCCCCTCGCCGACTTCCACGACTCGCTCGCCAAGGTCCGGGATCTGGACGCCGAGGAGGTCCTGCCCGCGCACGAGTACCGGTTCGCGGGGCTCGCCGAACGGGCCCGCGCGCTGGCGGAGCACCACGCGTCCCGGCTGGACGAGATCGCGCTGGAGGTCGCCGCGGCGGGCGCGGGCGGGGCGACCGCCTGGGATCTCGCCCGGCGGCTGACCTGGTCGCGTCCGTGGGAGGAGATCCAGCCGTTCATGCGCCGCACGGCGATGCTGGAGACGCTCGCCCACCTGGTCATGCTGGAGTCGCGGGGCCGGGTCGCGGCGGTCGACGACGCTCCGCCGTGCCGGTGGCGGACCGTGCCGGTCCCAGCCGGATCCGACTTCGTCTGAGCGCTCGGCGTCAGGAACCTCCGTCGGGCGCGGGGACGTCCTCGGCCTTCAGCAGGTCGTGATGGACGCGCGTCAACGGCACCCCGAGCGCTTGGAGGACGGTCACCGTGCGGCGGATCATCTCGGTGGGGCCGGCCACGTAGACGTCGTGCTCGTCCCATCCGTCGAAGCGGTCCAGGACGTCCGGCAGGTCTCCGCGCATCGCTTCCGCCGACGGGACGTCCTCCGGCGAGACGTCCGCGAAAGCGGAGCCTGCCGGGCGGGATCGCGGCGGCTGGGTCTCGGAGAGCACGGGCACGACGGTCAGCGCGGGATGCGCCGCCGCGAGCATCGTCAGGTCGTGCAGGTCGTAGAGGTCGGCCTCGGTGCGGGCGCCGACCAGCAGGCGCACCTCCCGCCGCGTCTCGGAGCGGACGGCCTGCTCGGCGAGCGCCTTGACGGGGGCGAGGCCGGTGCCGCCCCCGATCAGCAGCAGGTCGCGCTCCGACTCCGGATCGAGCGTCATCGCTCCCTGGGCGGGCCCCAGGAGGACGGTGTCGCCGGGCCGGGTATGCCGGACCAGGGCGCCGCTCACCCAGCCCGCCGGGACGGCCCGGACGTGCAGCCGGAGCGTCCCGTCCCGGCGGGGGGCGTTGGCGATCGAGTAGGGCCGCCACACGCGCGGCCAGCGGGCGGTCTGCACGGTGACGTACTGGCCGGCGCTGAACGGCAGCGGCCGGCCGGGGCGCAGGGTGAGCACCGCGAGGTCGCCGGCGCGGCGCTCGTGCGCGGCGACCTCGGCGACCCACCAGGGCGGGAGGGCGGCGGCGTCCCGCTCGGCCGCCTCGATCATGACGTCGGCGGCGCGGCGGTAGGCCGCCGCCCAGGCGGCCTCCGCCTCCGGGCTCCAGGAGCCGGCGGCGAACGCGCGGAGCGTCGCGAGCAGCGCGGTGCCGACCGCCGGGTAGTGCTCGGGGCGGACCCCGTACTTGCGGTGGTCGCGTCCGAGCCGGGCGAGGTAGGCGTCCAGGTCGGCGGGGCTGTCCTGGCTCCAGACGATCCTGGTGAGCGCGTGCAGGAGCCGTCCGCGCTGGGCGCCCATCGCGGGCGGGAACAGGGCGCGCAGCCGCGGGTCCTCGGCGAAAAGGCGGCCGTAGAAATATTCCGCCGCTTCGCCGGAATGGCGTTCCAGACGACTGAAGGTCTCTTTGAGTTTGCGGGGATCGGTCGGCATTTCCAGGCTCGCCCCCTCGGCTCGCAGGGAGCCGGAGTTCCACCGCGATGTCCCTTTCGTGGCCACTCGGTGTCCGGCTCGTTGAGATTCTCGCATTCAAAGGCGCAGGTAATCAACCGGTTCGCTCGGGATGCGGATCGATCGCACGGAACGTAATCGATCCCGAATTATCTGTAACTGCGAAAGTGGTGGAAAAGAGCACGAATACTGATCGGTACTGAATCGGCGGGGTGGGGGACCGGGAGGGATCGCCGCCGATTCCGGGGCGCGGGAGGTCCGCGCGTGCCCGCCCCGGGTGGAGGACGAATCAACGCCCGGGTGGAAGATTCGGCTTTTGTGTGGAATCTGGGACGTCCTGGCCGGCGCCGGGGGAGCCGGGCGGCGCGTCCGGGCGGCCGGGACCGGACGCGGGCCGATCTCCCGGCTTCGGCCTGCGCGGACCGGGGCCGTGGGGCAAGCTGGCTGGTAGGAAGGCCGGGGGTGGGTCGGGCGGCGGGGGCGGGTGATGCGCCATGATGACGACGCGAAGGTGGACAATCACCGCAAATCGGTAACCGATCCGCGGCCAGAGCTCAGCAGAGGGGAAACCACGCATGTCTGAGGCGACCCGAGGGGCCCCGGCCCCGCACGCCGCCGCGACCGCGCCCGGCGCGCCGCCGCTGATCGGCATCACGGCCTACCAGGAGCCGGCCCGCTGGGGGATCTGGGTGCGCGAGGCGACGCTGCTGCCGGTGCCCTACGTGCGCTCGGTCGAGCGGGCGGGCGGCGTCCCCGTCCTGCTGCCCCCGGCCGCGAGCCTGCGCGGGCTCGACCTGCTGACCGCCCGGCTGGACGGCCTGATCCTCGCGGGCGGCGGCGACCTCGACCCCGACCTCTACGGCGCCGAGCGGCACGCCGAGACCGGGCCCCCGCAGCCGCAGCGCGACCGGTTCGAGCTGGCGCTCGCCCGCGCGGCGGTGGACGCCGACCTGCCGTTCCTCGCGATCTGCCGGGGCATGCAGATCCTGAACGTCGCGCGCGGCGGCGCGCTCATCCAGCACCTCCCCGAGGCCGTCGGGCACACCGCCCACGCCCCCCGGACCGGCATGTTCGCCGCGCACCGCGTGCAGATCAGCGCGGGCAGCACGCTCGGCAAGATCCTCGGGGACGCCGCCGACGTCCCCACCTACCACCACCAGGCGGTCAGCCGCCTCGGCAAGGGCCTCTCGGCGGTGGCGTGGGCCGAGGACCAGGTGGTCGAGGCCGTCGAACTCCAGGGCCACCGCTTCGGGCTCGGCGTCCAGTGGCACCCCGAGGAGGGCGACGACAAGCGCCTGTTCGAGGCCCTCGTCGCCGAGGCCGCCGCCACACGCTGACGGGGGTTGACGCCCGCTCTCCGGGGAACGCGGACCGGGAGATCTCCGCTCCGTCCCCCATGGAGGCCGCCGCATGCCCCTGCACCCGCAGACCGTGGACTTCCTGGAACTGCTCGCGTCCTGGACGGTCCTGCCGCAGGACGGCCCGGAACCCGGGATCGAGGAGATGCGCCGCAGGATCGGCACGGTCTTCCCCATCGACCGGCGCGAGCTGCCCGAGGTCCGCGACCTGACCGTGCGCGGCCCCGGCGGCCCGGTGCCCGTGCGCCTGTACCGTCCGGCGCCGCCCGGCGAGGGCCCGCTGCCCGCGCTCGTCTACCTGCACGGCGGCGGCTGGGTGCTCGGCGGCGTCGACAACGTGGACGCCGCGTGCCGCGAGCTGGCCGCGGGCGCCGGATGCGCCGTCCTCAACGTCGGCTACCGGCTGGCCCCCGAGCACCCGTTCCCGGCGGCCGTGGACGACGCCTGGGCCGTCGTCGCCTCCGTCGCGCGGGACCCGGGCCGCTACGGCGCGCTGCCCGGGGCGGTCGCGGTCGGCGGCGACAGCGCCGGCGGGAACCTCGCCGCGGCCGTCGCGCTGCTGGCCCGCGACCGCGGCCTGCCGCTCGCCCACCAGCTGCTCGTCTACCCCGTGACCGACACCGCCAAGGACACCCCGAGCTGGCGCGCCTACGGCTCCGGGTACGGGCTCGACGCCGACACGCTCGCCCGCTTCATGGACCTGTACCGCGGCGGCGCCGACCCGTCCGACCCGCGGCTCGCCCCGCTGCGCGCCCCGGACCTCGCGGGCGCCGCGCCCGCCACGGTGATCACCGCGGAGTACGACATCCTGCGGGACGAGGGCGAGGAGTACGCGCGGCGCCTCGCCGCGGCGGGCGTCCCGGTCGAGCTGCGCCGCTACGACGGCGTCGTGCACTCCTTCTTCCTGCTCCCCGAGATCTTCGACGCCGGTGCCGAGGCGATGGAGCTCGCTGTGCGACGATTGCGCACGGCATTCGGTGATCGGACGCGGGAGGGCAGCGCCGCGTGAACCGCCGCGCGGACGACGACGCCGGCCGGAACGGCGCTGCCGCGCGGACGACGAGCGACGGGAGCGCGGCATGAGCGACAGGTACGCGGCGTACGAGCGGCTGAGGATCGACTCGGCGGGGCCCGGGGTGCTGCGCGTCACGATCAGCACGCCCGGCAAGCTCAACGCCGTCGACACCACCGGCCACCGCGAGCTCGCCGAGATCTGGCGGGACGTGGACGCCGACGACGACGTCCGCGCCGTCGTCGTGCGCGGCGAGGGCACCGCGTTCTCCGCCGGCGGCGACCTGTCCATGATCGAGGAGATGATGGACGACCACGCCGCGCGCCGCCGGATCATGCGGGAGGCCCGCGACATCGTCATGAACGTCGTGAACTGCTCGAAACCCGTGGTCAGCGCCGTCCAGGGCCCCGCGGTCGGCGCCGGGCTCGCGGTCGCGCTGCTGGCCGACATCTCCGTCGCGGGCCGCACCGCGAAGATCATCGACGGGCACACCCGGCTCGGCGTCGCGGCGGGCGACCACGCCGCGATCGTCTGGCCGCTGCTGTGCGGTCTCGCCAAGGCCAAGTACTACCTCCTGCTCAACGACGTCCTCACCGGCGAGGAGGCCGAGCGGATCGGGCTGGTCTCCCTCTGCGTGGACGACGCCGAGGTCCACGACCGCGCCCTGGAGATCGCCGGACGGCTCGCCGCCGGGCCCGCCGAGGCGCTGTCGTTCACCAAGCACGCGCTGAACAACTGGATCCGCCTGGCGGGCCCGACCTTCGACGCGTCGCTCGCCATGGAGTTCTTCGGCTTCACCGGACCCGACGTCCGCGAGGGCGTCGCGGCCGTCCGCGAGAAGCGCCGCCCCGACTTCGGCTGACCGGCGGTCGGGGGTGGTCGCGCGCTCAAGCTTGGACCGCGACCTCGCCGACCGCCCCCTCCCCGCGGGTCAGGGCCACGTCCCGCGTCTCCCGCATGCACGCGTACACGACCAGCGACACGCCCGAGCAGCCCGCGACATACCAGTAGAAGGCGGACTCGGCACCGGCCTCCTTGCACCAGAGCGCCACGTACTCGGCCGTCCCGCCGAACACCGCCCCCGCGACCGCGAACGGCAGCGCGACGCCGAGCGCCCGCACATGCGTGGGGAACAGCTCCGCCTTCACGACCGCGCTCACGGACGTGTACCCGGTGACGATCACCAGACCGGCCAGGGAGAGGACGAGCGCGCTCCCGAACCCCCGCGCGTCCGCGAGCGCCGTCATCAGCGGGACCGTCCCGGCCGTCCCGCCGATCCCGAAGGCGATCAGCAGCGGGCGCCGGCCGATCCGATCCGACAGCGCCCCGGCCAGCGGCTGGAGCAGCATGAACACCGACAGCGCGCAGAAGCCCACCAGCGACGCGGTCGCCCTGGGCAGCCCCGCCGTGTTCGACAGGTACTTCGTCAGGTACGTCGTGTACGTGTAGTACGCGAGCGTCCCGCCCATCGTCAGCGCGACGACGAGGACGGCCTCCCGCCGGTGCGCGAGCAGCTCCCGGATCGTCCCGCGCCCGGCCACCGCCCGGTGCTCCTCGCCGTACGCCTCGGTCTCCAGCAGGTTCCGCCGCAGGTAGAACACGACGGCCGCCGCGACCGCGCCGACGGCGAACGGGATCCGCCACCCGTACGACTCCAGCGCCTCGTCCGGCATCGTGCGCTGCAAGGCGATCTGCAACCCCAGCCCCGCGAGCTGGCCCGCCGTCATCGACACGTACTGGAAGCTCGACGCCAGCCCCCGCCGCCCCGGCGGCGCCGCCTCCGTCAGGTACGTCGCGCCGGCCGCGTACTCACCGCCCGCCGACAGCCCCTGGAGCAGCCGCGCCACCAGCAGCACCAGCGCGCCGGCGTACCCGACCGACGCGTAGGTCGGCGTGACCGCGATGAGCAGCGCGCCGCCCGACATCAGCGCCACGGTCAGGGGAAGCGCCGCCTTGCGTCCCCGCCGGTCGGCGAAGCGGCCGAACAGCCAGCCCCCGACCGGCCGCATGAGGAACCCCACCGCGAAGACGCCCGCCGTGTCGAGCAGCCGCGCGGTGTCGTCCTCCTCTGGGAAGAACGCCGACGCGAAGTAGGGGGCGAAGCTCGCGTAGACGGACCAGTCGTACCACTCGACCATGTTGCCGATCGAGCCGCAGACCACCGCCCTCCACGGGACGCGGGCCGGGCGGGGAGCGGACACCGGTGACCTCCTGTGAACGGGCCGTCGCAGCACGGAGCGTCACCCGCGCGCCGCGCCCCGTCCACAGGAATCCGCCTTTCTTGACGTGCCGTTGACGAACGCTCAGCGCGCGGCGAGGGCCTCTTCCAGCACCGCGCGGACCGTCGTGGCGGGACGTCCCAGCACTTCCTCCAGCGCCGGACCGGTCACGGCGAACTCCCCGCGCCGGGACGCGCGGAACATGCCGACCAGCATCGACGCCTGCTCCGCGGGCACCCCGTGCTCCACGAGCCCGGCCGCCCACTCCTCGTCACCGGCGACGACCCGCTTGACCGTGCGCCCGGTGACCTCGGTGAGGACGGCGGCGACCCCCTCAAGATCGACCACGTCCGGCCCGGTCAGCGGCGGCGTCGGACCCTCGAAACCGTGCTCACCCGCAAGGACGGCCGCCGCTGCCTCGGCGAGGTCGGCGTGCGCCGTCCACGACACGGGACCGTCCTCGGGCGCGACCAGCTCGCCCGTCTCCAAGGCCCTCCCCAGAAGCATCGGGATCGTGCTGGCGTAGAACCCGTTCCGCAACGCCGTGTACGGCGTGCCCGTCCCGGCGAGGTGCGCCTCGGTGGCGGCGTGGTCGACCATCGGCGCGAAGAGCGAGTCCGCGCTCGCGGCCTGGTGGCTCGTGTACAGGACGCGCTCCGCGCCCGCGGCCCGGGCAGCGTCGATCGCCGCCGTGTGCCGGGTGACCGCCGCCGCGCCGACCTCGTCCGCCGAAACGACGAGCACCCGCGCGGCCCCCTCGAACGCTCCGGCGAGGGACCCGGGATCGGCGAAGTCGCCGCGCCGCACCCGCACCCCGCGCTCGGCCAGACCGGCCGCCCGCGCGGTGTCGCGGACGCTGACCCCGACCCGCTCCGCCGGGACCCGGTCGAGCAGCCGCTCGACGATCAGGGAGCCGAGCCGTCCGGTGGCCCCGGTAACGATGATCATGATGGAACCTCCGCTGTTATCACTGAAACCACTTCGACGTTAACACTGGAATCACGACGTTAGCAAAGATGCGTTATCGTTGATTACATGCAGGAGACGACCGGCAGGGCCGGGACGCGGACCAACCTCGTGGAGGTCGCGGCGCGGCTCCTGCGCGAGCAGGGCCCGGCCGCGGTCACCACCCGCGCCGTCGCCCAGGCCGCGGGCGTCCAGGCCCCGACGATCTACCGCCTGTTCGGCGACAAGGACGGCCTGCTCGACGCCGTCGCCGAGCACGTCTTCGCCGGCTACGTCACCGGGAAGGCCCTCACCGGGGCCGACGGCGACCCGGTCGCCGACCTGCGCGCCGGCTGGGACGCGCACATCGGCTTCGGCCTCGCCAACCCCGCGCTGTTCGGCCTCCTCGCGGACCCCGCCCGCGGCACCCGCTCACCCGCCGTGGCCGCCGGCCTCAAGGTCCTCGAAACCCGCGTCCACCGCGTCGCGGCGACCGGCCGCCTCCGCGTCACCGAACGCCGCGCCGTTCAACTCGTCCACGCCGCGGGCACCGGCGCCGTCCTCGCCCTGCTCGCCATGCCGCCGGACGACCGGCACCTCGGCCTTGCCGACGCGATGTACGAAGCCGTGGCGAACGCGATCCTGACCGACGCGCCCGCCCTCACCGAGGACGGCCCCACCGCGGCCGCCGTCGCGTTCCGCACGGTCGTCCCCGACCTCCCGAACCTCACGGCCGCCGAACGCACCCTTCTCGCCGAATGGCTCGACCGGGCAACCGAACACTGACCCCTGCGCCGCCTCAGGGCCTGGCCGGGCCGGTTGCGGACAAGGAGCAAAGCGTGGCATCAACCGCGATGAGGGCGAGGATGGGGGACAGCGGGACCGGGTCGTCGCCCATCGGGCGGTCCCCGTACGGCCCGGTCTCCCGGCATTGCCGCAAAACAGTGGCTCGGCTCGGCCGAGGCTTGCGACGCTGACGAACATGGCCACCGATCAACCGTCCGTCGCCCACCGCCTCGACCGCATCCGCGCGCTCCTCGCCGGACTGCCCGGCCCGCTCGGCAACGGCGAACTGCACGCCTGGGCCAACCCCGGCGACGTCGACGGCATGCACCGCGAAGTGTTCGGCCTGATCGGCGGCCTCGACGTGGGCCGGTACCCCGACGATTTCGTGAACGTCCTGGACAGCCCCAACGATCTCGCCGACAGACTCAGCGAAATCGACGAAGCCGACGCCCTGCAAAGGCTGATCAGCATCGCCTCGTCCACCCTCGCCTACCACCTGCGCGGCCGCTACGACGAGACGAAGGCCAGGAGCGTCTTCGGCTCGCTGCTCCGCCTCCTCGGCCACGGAACCCGCTGGTGGACCAACACCGACTTCCCCGCCTGGAAACCGGTGACCCCGCACGTATTCGACGCAGTGGTCATCGGCGTCGGCAACGGAATAACAGTCACCGTCCTAGCCTTCGACGAGGACTGATCCCACCCGCCGAATTCCGTGGCTGCGTGAAGTCGACCGTTCTCACGGCGCCCAGAGCCCCTGTGCCTTGAGCAGCGCCTTGGCCGCATGCTGCGTCCGCTGGCTCGCGGACGTCGGCATGAGAGCGATTCGATGCACCTGGTCGGCGAACACCGCGACCTCATCGGCTGCCATCCAGTCGAGCGTGCGAGACATCCAATAGTCAGACCAGCCCGACAGACCGGCCCCGATCACCGTCTGTATCGGTTCTCGAAGATCAGGGTCTCCAGGGACGAGGTTGACGCGGGCCCGCTCCTCGACTTCGTCCCGCGGACGTTCGACCAGCGGGAGCAGCCAGACGGCAGCGCGGGCCAGCCGGACCCGGGAATGGCCCGGAGGAGCGTCGAAGACCCAGCACCCCTCCGATATGCCCAGCCATGACTCCCCAGGCTTGACCTCTAGGATCCGACGCACTCGCACCGACATGCCGGGATTATCACCCTCTGGCATCACGTTCGAGGTTGGCCGACGCGGTAGTCGAGCAGGACGAGTCGATCGTCGATCGCGGTGGTGCCGACGAGCGAGAGGTCGAGGACGGGAAGGCCCGCGAAGTAGGGCTGCTCGCCGGCGTCGCCATGGATCATCGGGAACACCATGACGCGGAGCCGATCGACCAGACCGAGCCGGAAGAGACTGCGCACCAGGGACGGGCTGCCGATGGTGCGCATCGGCAGCCCGTCCGCCTCGGCCTTCAGCGCGGGCACCGCGCTCTCGAGTGGCTCATCGATGAGCGTGGTGTTGGACCAGCTCAGAGGCGGTTCGAGCGTGCGAGAGAAGACGATCTTCGGCAGCTCGTCCATCCGAGGGAAGGAAGCCTCGCCGCGCGCGATGATCCCGGCCATCTCCCGGTAGGTCGTCGCGCCCATCAGCATGACGTGGTCCTTGGCGAGCTGCGCGTCCACCCACTCGGACAGGCCGGGCCCGCCGTAGCCCCAGTACGCCTCCGGCCGCGGCCCGGGTCCGCCGTACCCGTCCACGGTGCTGAACATGTCGACCACCAGCTCGCGCATGCATGCCTCCTGACCGATCACCCCATGCTCCGCTGATTGGACTCCCACGATCGGCAGAACTCATCGGCCCGCCCCCGCGCGGCCACACAAGCCACGACCGAGCCACCTCACCGAGCACCCCAAGGCGAACCGCAAGGCGGCCTTGTGGGTTGGTGAGGAACTGGACGTTCACGCCGTGCCGCCGATGCTTACCGGAGTAGAACCGCCGGTCGTCAGGCGCCTGCGAGCCGGTCGATCGGCACCAGCGTGCCGTCCAGGATCACAGACGGCTTGCGGGCCGCGATGCGCATCGCCGCGCGTAGACCGGGTGCCAGCACGGCGAGCAGCTCGATCACTTTGGTGACGTAGCGGTGGGCGGTCGCCAGCCCCACGCCGGAACGCCGCGGCCAGGCCCGGGAAGGTCTCGTTGCGGCGCAGCTGTACTGGGACCAGCAGGGCCTGAGGCTCGGACGGCAGCGCCCGCCAGCACGAGCCGGGCGGCGGCGGTGCTCTCGGAGCCCTGCCGGGAGGGCTGGGCCGCGGCGGCGGCACAGCGCTACGCCCCGCTCGGCATTGCCCTACGAGGACCATGGCGTGGCAGGACGCCGTTGCGGCGGACTGGGACTGCTGTACAGCTGTCCGTAGATGGCATGGTCGGTGTACCGCCGAACCGTCGCGGGAGTCGTGACATCGCCGCGCGTCCCTGCCGCTTCATCCGTCTCTCACTTGCCGAAACGGTCACTCTCATCGGCAGTTGAGGGTGGGGAACGGGGCCGGTGGGCGGTGGGCGGTGGGCGGTGAGCAGGTAGCGGTGGATTGCTCGACCAAGCGGTGTTACGGGGCGGCGGTGTGGCGCTGGCCTCGGGTGGGGCGCTCGGCCCTGATCGGTCGGGGCCTGCGGCGCGGCACGGGTCGCGGTGTGACGCGGTGGGGTGTCGCTTCCGGCGCGCTCGGGGCCGGGACGTCGTCCCATGGGGTGGTGGCGGACGAGTTTGTGTCAGCGATGACCTGGTCATCGGTGTTCTCCGCCGAGGTGGCCGGGCGCGTGGGCGTGATGAGGCTGCGCTGCTCGCCTGGTGGGCGTCGCCGGTGATAGTCGGGTGGCACGAGCCGGTAGGTGTAGCGGCCGTTTGGCCCCTTGGTGATGTGGATCTGGTCTGGGTTCGTGTGTTTGTGGCGGTTGTGCCAGCCGCAGCACAGGGCTAGTTGGTCGATGTCGGTGGGGCTGCCGTTGAGAGCCCAGCCGTTGACGTGGTCTACCTCGCAGAGCGTCCCGGGGACTTCGCAGCCTTGGACGGCGCAGGTCGGGTAGAGGGTTTCTAGGACCTGGCGTTGGGCGGGGGTGGCGAAGCGGACGCGGTGGCCCAGGTAGAGGGGGATGTTGCCGCGTCCGAGCAGGAGGGGTGAGACGCCTGCGGTC
>NZ_CAACUY010000203.1 GCF_900659615.1 Actinomadura fibrosa
CTCACGTGCGGGGGCGGGTCGAGGCCGAGCTCGTCCAGGACGGGCTGCGCGCGCCGCCGCATCTCCCTGGTGCTGACGAGGCCGCCCCGCCGCGGCGCCGTCGAGGCCGAGCAGGACCATCCCCGGGACCGCGGCGACGGCCCGCGCGAGCCCGCCCGGCCCCCGGGCGTCCGGGGCCTCCGGGAGCCGCGGTTCGAGGATGCGGCGCAGGATGTCGACCACGCCGATCCCGTCGGCGATGGCGTGGTGGAGCAGGACCACGACGGCGTCCCGGCCATCCGGGCCGCGCCGGACCAGCCAGAACCGCCACAGCGGCCGGGCGGGGTCGAGCGGCTCCGCCACGAGCCGGGCGACGAGGTCGTCCAGCGCCCGGCGGCCGCCGGCCGGCGGCAGGTCCAGCTCCCGGACGTGCCAGTCCAGGTCGATCCGCTCCGCGTCGGTCCAGCGCGCCCGCCGGAGCGTCCCCGCCGGGCGGACCCGCTGGGCGAGGCGCGGCAGGTTCGGCAGCCGCTCGGCCATGAGCGCCCGGAGGTCCGCGGCGGACGGGCCCGGCCCGGCGAACTCGGCGACGCCGCCGACGACCTGCGGGACGTCGCGGCTCTCCACGTGGAGGAAGAAGGCGTCGGCGGCGGCGACGCGGCGGTCCCCGTCCCGGCGCCGCCGCACGAGCGCCGCGCGGAGCCGCTCGGCTCCCGCCGCGGCCGGGACGAGCAGCAGGCCGCCCGGAATGTCGAGGACGTAGTGGGCCGCCGTCGCGACGATCACCAGGCCCGTCACCGCGAGGTGCAGGGCGCAGAGCCAGCCGATCAGGGCGCCGCACCTGGCCCGCAGGGCGACCACGCCGGTCCAGGCCACCCAGCCGATGTGCAGGCTCGGCATCGCCGCGTACGGGTTGGCGCCCGCCGACACGACACCGGTCCCCCAGGTCGCCACGGGGTGGTGGACCGCGATGACGTCGAGGTAGCCCTCGCCGGGGAGCAGCCGCGGGGGCGTCGCGGGCCACAGCGCGAAGCAGCAGACGGCGATGAGCGTGACGAGGATCAGGGTGTTGCGCGCCCACGCGTACACGGGACTGCGCCGCCACCACAGGTAGCCGAGCAGCCCGAAAGTCCCGATGACGTAGGTCGTGGCGTACTCCCACGCGGCGAGGGCGCCGAGCCGATCGTGCCGGGCCAGGAGGTCGTTGAGCGGACGCTCGGCGTCGAGATGCGCCCAGCGCTCGGCGTCCAGCAGCCAGCGCCCGTGGGCGTCGCTCACCGGACGGTCCCCGGCGAACGCCTGCGTGCACGCCACGTACACGCCGAGGACGAGCAGCCCTACGGCGATCTCCCGCGCCGCCGACACCACCCGCCCACGCCCGCACGCCCCACCGCACGCCCCGCCACACACCTGGCCACACACCTGGCCGTACGCCCCGGCGCACGCCGCGTCGGAGGCATCGCCGGACGGGCCGCCGGACCGGCCGCCGCACGCCCCGCCGCACGCCCCGCCGCACGCCCCGACTGACGCCCCGCCGCACGCCCCGACTGACGCCCCGACTGACGCCCCGCCGGACGGCTCGCCGGACGGGGCGCCGGACGGGGCGCCGGACGGGGCGCTGGACCGGTCGCCAGGAGCCTCGCCGCGCGGGCCGCCGCGCGTCCCGTCCGGGAAGCCGGAGCCGTTCCGGCCCCGCGCCCTGGCCCGGGCGGCGTCGCACCGGGTCACGCCGCTCTCCTCACCTCGTCCATCGCACCTCCCCCGACGATCATCCTTCCCACGATCGGCCGCTCCGACCAGGACCCGGCCCCCACCGTCCGGCCGCGTCGCCGCGGAGCACCCGTCCACCACCGCCCCTGCCTGCCCCGAATCAGGCGGAATGCCGTCCACGTAAACGAACCGCAGACATGGCTGTGCCCCGGAAGCCCTGTCTGCTTCCGGGGCACAGCCGTCGTTTCCGCCGCGTCAACGGCGCCGCTGCGGAGGTGCTGCGGTCACTCGGCCACGGGGGTGATGTCGGTGAGGTAGTGGTGGGCCACCAGCCATGCGACGTTCAGCCGGTTGCCCTGGCCGGGGTCGAGAAGGGCGCTGTCGAGCTGGATCTGCTCGCCGCCGCCGGGCTGCTCGAACCAGGGGGCGGCCGTGCCCTCCCATACGGTGAACGCCTGCTGGACGTGGTAGAGGTGGTAGCCGCACGGGTGGCCGTGGTCGACGGTGGTCAGGCCGTTGGGGGGCAGCGACCGCTTGGCGTAGGGGGCGCCGGCGGGGGCGAGGTACCTGCCGGTCTCAGCGCCGAAGCGGTCCAGGTGCTCGTTGGGCTGGACGGTGTGCTTGTGCTTCACCGGCTGGCCGTCGTGGACGATGAAGCCGTCGCTGGGCGGGTAGTTCCAGGTGGCCTTGTGCTCGGGTGTCTCCGGCTTCCAGTACTTCTTCAGGAACGCGTCGTCCGACAGCTCTCCGGTGGGGCGGTGGTTCTCCACCAGAGGGCCGACGGGCGGCTGCGAGGGCCGCGGCAGGACGCTCGGGCCGAGCCGGGCGTCGTCGTGGTAGGCGCCGGTGCACAGCTCGTGCGGTTCGGCCGGTCCGCGCGGCGCGGCGTGGGCCGACGCGGGGGCCGTGAGGGCGGCGAGGATCAAAGGGAGCGAGCAGGCGAGGGCGTGCAGACGCCTCATGGGGGTCCTTTGCTCGGGCGGCGGGCACCGGTGGGGTCATCCGGTGGGCTCCGGCTGCCGCTGGGAGCGGGCGCGGCGCTCAGGAGCCACCAGCAGTATTGACCCTGAGCAACGGAGAGACTACCCAGAGCGAGTAGATCGCAGGGAGATCACTTACCAGGCCGCCGCCGTCCCGCGCCGGGGGCGGTCGCGCGGAACGGCGGCGGTGCCGGCCCGTCAGCCCGCGGGCGGGATGCCGTTGGCGGGCGCCTGCGGCTGCGGTGCCGTGTAGGGCTGGATGGGGCCGTCGCCGTCGTCGGTGGTCAGCGGCTGCCCCTCCGGCGCGATCAGGTCGCCCTTGATCGTCCCGATGCGCGCGCCCGTGTATCCGGCGTGCGAGTCCTTGCTGTAGGCGAACGGGACGAGCCCGGGCCCGCCGAACCTCGACTTCTCCAGCGCCTGGACGACGCCCGCGCGGGTCGGGTTCGCCCCGGCGGCCTGGAGCGCCTGGACGAAGGTGTAGGCGACCGACATCCCGTACACGACGTTGTTGTTGAACGGCAGCTTCGGGATGTACTGGCCGTGGATCTTCCGGAACAGCGCGGTCCAGCTGTTCCCGGTGTCGCCGGTCGCGGACAGGTACCCGTCGGTCACCATGCCCTGGATCAGCGGGTTCCCCTTCACCTGCGCGCCGCCCTGCTTGGCGAAGCTCTCCAGCAGCCCGGTGAGCGTGATCGGGTCGGATCCCACGTTGCTGACGACGAACGTCGGCTTGTAGTTCAGCTTGAGCGCGGCCAGCCGGAACAGGGCGGTGTAGGTCGGGATGCTGAACAGGACGACGACGTCCGCCTTCGCCTGCGCGATCGCCTGGACCTGCGCGCCGACGTCGGTGTTGCCGGGCTGGTAGGTCTGCCGGCTGACGACCTGGTCCTTCGGGATGTACTTGTCGAGCCCCTTGACGCCGTCCTGGCCGAAGTCGTCGTTCTGGGAGAAGTAGGCGACCTTCTTGCCGGGGAACGCCTTCTTCACGTGGTCGCCGAGGATCTTGCCCTCGCGGATGTAGTCGACCTGCCAGCCGAACGTATGCGGGTGCTTGCCCGGCTCGTCCCAGCAGCCGCAGCCGGACGCGACGAACAGGTCGGGGACGCGCTGGGCATTGAGGTAGTCGACGACCTTCGAGTGCGTCGGGGTGCCGAGTCCGTTGAAGATCGCGAAGACCTTGTCCTGGAGCACGAGCTTCTGCACGACCCCGACGGTCTGGGTCGGGTTGTAGGCGTCGTCCACGTACTTGTAGACGATCTTGCGTCCGTGCACGCCGCCGTTGGCGTTCACGTAGTCGAAGAAGGCCTTGGACGCGGCGGAGTTGGCGCTGTAGCCGGGCGCGGCCGGGCCCGTCAGCGGCTGGTGGCTGCCGATGGTGACGGTGGTCGCGGTGACGCCCGGGGCCGACGACGAGTCGTCCCCGCCGTCACCGCCGCAGCCGCTCGCCGCGGCCGCCAGCGCCGTCACCGCCGTCATCAGGGCGAGCGCCCGCGTCGTCCGTGCTCGCTTCATCTGCTCCTCCTGGGTGGGTGGCCGGGAGCCCCGGTGTGTCGTCGCGGGCCCGGGACGTGCGGGCGCGCGACCGGACGCGGCGCGCGGCGGCGCCGCCGACGTCGCGCAGGCCTCCCTGGAGGCCGCGCGGGAAGGCCAGCGTCACCGCGATCAGGACGAGGCCGTAGATGGCGAGGGGCAGGTTGGACGCCACGTTGTGCGACAGGCCGGACGAGGAGGCCGCGTCGGACGCCCACGTCGGGACGTACACGAGGATCAGCGCGCCCCACACGGCGCCCGCCAGGCTGCCGAGCCCGCCGATGATGACCGCGGCGATGAGCTGGAGCGACAGCGTGAGGGGGAACGCGCCCGGCGCGGCGAGGGTGGCGACGACGGCGAGCAGGCCGCCTCCGAGCCCGGCGCAGGCCGCGGACACGACGGTCGCGGCGATCCGCAGCCGGGCGACGCGGACCCCGCTGAGCGCGGCGGCGATCTCGTCGTCGCGGCTCGCGCGCAGCGTCCGCCCGAACCGGCCGGAGGTGAGGTTGGCCAGCAGGAACAGGGTGAGGACGGCGCCGAGGCAGGAGATCCACGCCTGCCAGCGCTCCAGCGGGAACGTCTCGCCGAGCCGGGCCGGCGGGACGGGCGGCGCGACGGTGAGCCCGTTCTGCCCGCCGAGGACGCCGCTGAGGTGCTCGTAGTTGGCGAGGCCGGGCAGCCCGACGGCGAACGCGAGGGTGGCGCCCGCGAGGTAGGGGCCCTCCAGCCGGGCGGCGACCGCGCCGACGACGACGCCCGCGAGGGCGGTGACCCCGGCGGCCGCGGCGAGGACGGCGGCGAGGGGCCAGCCCCAGTGCGCGATGACGAGCGCGGCGGTGTACGCGCCGACCGCCATGAACGCGCCGTGCCCGAGGGAGATCTGCCCGCCGAGCCCGGTCAGCACCGTGAGGCCGGCGACCGCGCAGGTGAGGTAGGCGGCGTGCGCGATCTCCAGGTTCCGGTACGGGGCGGCGGACGTGGTCAGGACGTACAGCGCGAGGAGCGCGGCGAGCGCGGCGGCCGAGTGGCGGACGAGGGTCGGGCGCAGGAGCGGCGACCGGAGCGGCGACCGGAGGGCGCCGAGGGGGCGGCGGACGTCCACGGCGTCACACCCTCCGTCCGGCGCTCGCGGCGAACAGCCCGTTCGGTCTGACCATCAGGACGGTGATGAGCGCGGCGAGGGCCCCGAACGTGACGAGGTCGGAGCTGACGTAGCCGGAGACGTAGCTGAGCGCGCAGCCGAGCAGCAGCCCGCCGACGACGGCGCCGGCCGGGCTGTCGAGCCCGCCGATGACCGCCGCGGTGAAGCCGAAGACCAGCATGGCGTCGAACTGGGCGGGGCCGACGAACACCGACGGGGCGACGAGCACCCCGGCGAGGGAGCCGACGAGCGCGGCGAGCGCCCAGCCGAGCGTGAGCATGCGGCCGACGCGGACGCCCTGGAGGCGGGCGATCTCGGGTGCGAACGCGGCGGCCCGCAGCCGCAGCCCGAGGTCGGTGCGGACGAACAGCAGCGTGAGCGCCACCATGACGGCGGCGACGGCGCCGATGACGAACAGGTCGAACGGCGACAGCAGCAGCCGCTCCCCGGCCACCGACAGGCCCCTGATGGTGAAGGCGGGCGGGTAGGAGTGCGGGGTGTCGCCCCAGATCATCCCGGCGGCCGCCTGGAGCAGCACGTACAGCCCGAGCGTGACGATCACCGCGTTGAGCGGCGGCTTGCTCTCGACCGGCCGGACCACCACCCGCTCCAGCACCGCGCCGAGCACGAGCCCGGACGCGAGCGCGGTGCCCAGCGCGAGCCAGTAGGAGCCGCCGTGGTCGATGACGCTCCACGCGAGGAACGTCGTGAACATGAGCATGCCGCCCTGCGCGAAGTTCACGATCCGGGTGGCGCGCCAGATGAGCACCAGGGCGAGCGCGACCGCGGCGAACACCGCGCCCGAGGTGATCCCGGCGAGCGTGAGATTGACGAAGCGCACCATCAGAACCCCAGGTAGGCGTGGCGGAGCCGGTCGTCGGCGGCGAGCGTCGCGGCGGGCTCGGACGCCACGACGGAGCCGAGGTCGAGCACGACCGCGCGGTCGGCGACGGACAGGGCGCTGCGGGCGTTCTGCTCGACGAGCAGGACGGTCCGGCCGTCCTCGTCGCAGAGCCGCCGCAGGACGGCCATGAGCGACGCGACGACCTTCGGCGCCAGCCCGAGGGACGGCTCGTCCACCAGCAGCAGCCGGGGGCCGCCCGTCAGGGCGCGGGCCAGCGCGAGCATCTGCCGCTCCCCGCCGGACAGCGTGGCGGCGAGGCGGTCCCGCCGCTCGGCGAGCGGCGGGAACAGCTCGTACATCTCCGCCACGCGGCGCGCGAGGCCCGCCCGGTCGCGCCGCCACAGCCCACCGAGCCGCAGGTTGTCCCGCACGGTCAGCTCGGTGATCACGCCGCCGCTCTGCGGGACGTGCGCGACCCCGAGCCGCACGATCTCCTCGACGGGCGCGCGGGTGAGGTCCCGGCCGTCGAGCTCGACGCTGCCGGACCGGGGACGGAGCAGCCCGGAGACGGTGCGCAGCAGGGTGGTCTTGCCGGCGCCGTTCGCGCCGAGCACGGCCGTGACCGAGCCTTCGGCGACCGACATGTCCACCCCGCCGAGCGCACGGACCGCCCCGTACCCGGCGACCAGCCCCCGCACCTCAAGCACCGCGCACCTCCTCGCCCAGGTAGGCGGTGAGGACGGCCGGGTCGTCGCGCACCTCGCCGGGCGCCCCGGCGGCGATGACCCGGCCGAAGTCGAGCACGACCACCTGGTCGCAGACGCCCATGACCAGGTCCATGTGGTGCTCGACGAGGACGACGGCGGGCCCGCCGCGGAGCCCGCCGATCAGCGCGGCCAGCTCCTCGATCTCCCCGACGGACAGTCCGGCGGCGGGCTCGTCCAGCAGCAGCAGGTCGGGTTCGGCGGCCAGGGCCCGGGCCAGCGCGACGCGCTTCTGCGCGCCGTAGGGCAGTTCCCCCGGGCGGCGCGCCGCCTCGCCCGCCACGCCGAGCTCGTCCAGCCGGGCCATCGCCCGCTCCCGCAGCGCCGCCTCGTCCCGGTCGGCGCGGGGCGCGGCGAGCAGCCCGGACAGGAACCCCGTCCGCGCGTGCCGGTCGGCGCCGACCATCACGTTCTCCAGCACCGTCAGCCCGGGGAACAGCCCGAGCCCCTGGAGCGTGCGCGCGATGCCGAGCCGCGCGAGGTCGTGCGGCCGGTGCCGGGCGAGCGCCCGGCCGCGCCAGCGCACCTCGCCCGAGCGGGGCCGGACGAATCCGCACACGACGTTGAACAGGGTCGTCTTGCCGGCCCCGTTCGGCCCGATGACGCCGGTGACGCGGCCCCGCGGCGCCGCGAGCGACACCGTGTCCAGCGCGACCAGCCCGTCGAAGCGGACGGTCACCTCCCGTAGTTCCAGAAGTGCGGACGGAGAGTCGGACACGTCGCCTCACCTCGCCGATGAAACCGCGCGGATCCCCCGAGGCCATAACACATACCGACTGGTCGGATTCCCTGAACATAGAAGCGGTCGGGGACGCCGTCAACAGGCGAATTCCGGGAAGCCCGCCTCACCGTTCGCGCGCCCTTCCGGTGCCGGTAGGCTGTTCGGCGGTCGCGGGCGGCGGCACCGGGGGCGGCGCCGGGCCCGCGACGACGGAGGTGGAGTCGTGACGCAGACGTCAGCGGGACGGATCCCCGACCATCTGCCCCTTCCCGACCGGCTGCTGGCCGTGGCCACGCGGATGTTCGCCGAGAAGGGGTACGAGAGCACCTCGGTCCAGGAGATCGTGAACGCCGCCGGCGTCACCAAGGGCGCGATGTACCACTACTTCGGCTCCAAGGACGACCTGCTCTACGAGATCTACCACCGGCTCCTCGGGCTCCAGATGAGGCGGCTGGAGCAGATCGCGGACGGCGAGGGCACCGCCGAGGAGCGGCTCCGCGCCGCCGCCGTCGACGTCCTGAACACGTCGTTCCTGTACCTGGACGACTTCACCGTCTTCTTCCGCTCGACGCACCTGCTGTCCCGCGACCGCAGGGAGGCCGTCCGCGCCGAGCGGCGCCGCTACCACGAGCGCTTCCGCGACCTGGTCGAGGAGGGGCAGCGCGAGGGGACGTTCCGCACGCGCACCCCCGCCGACATCGCCGTCCACTTCTTCTTCGGCACCGTCCACCAGATCGGCGCCTGGTACCACCCCGGCGGCCGACTGAAGACCCAGGCGATCAGCGAGCACTACGTCGACCTGTTCCTCAACGGTCTGCGCACCTGACCCGGAAGGCCGGGGTCAGGTGCGCGTCCGGGGGCGGGCCGGGGTCAGCGGTCCACGTGTTCGATCTTCAGTTCCGCGTTGCGGTGGCCGGTGCGGAGGGGCTTCTTGTCGAACTTGCCGACCGTGGTCTTGGGGATCTCGTCCATGAAGGTCCAGTACTCGGGGACCTGCCAGCGCGCCACCTTGCCGGCGAGGAAGCCGGCGAGCTCGGCCGCCGTCGCCGCCGCGCCCGGGCGGAGCACGACGCAGGCCAGCGGGCGCTCGTCCCAGCGCGGGTCGGGGATGCCGATCACGGCGGCCTCGGCCACCGCCGGATGGGCCATCAGGTGGTTCTCCAGCTCCACCGAGGAGATCCACTCGCCGCCGGACTTGATGACGTCCTTGGCGCGGTCGGTGATCTGGAAGTAGCCGCGGCCGTCGATCGTGCCGATGTCGCCGGTCCGCAGCCAGCCGCCGTCGAACTTGTCCGGCGCGGGATCGCGGTGGTAGGACCCGGTGATCCACGGTCCGCGGACCTCGATCTCGCCGACCGCCTCGCCGTCCCAGGGCAGCTCCGCGCCCGAGGCGTCCACGATGCGCATCTCGACCCCGGCGGTGACCCGGCCCGACTTCGTCCGCCAGTCCAGGTCCTCGGCGGTGCCGGGCTCCACGCCGGGCGGCGGGAACGCCATGCCGCCGAGCGGGCTCGTCTCGGTCATCCCCCAGCCCTGGATGATGCGCAGCCCGTACCGCTCCTCGAACCGCTCCAGCAGGACGCGCGGCGCGGCGGCGCCGCCCGAGGTGCCGGCCCGCAGCGACGACAGGTCGAGCTCGTGGTCCTCGCCGTAGCCGAGGATCGCGTTCCAGATCGTCGGGACGGCGGACGCGAGCGTGCTGCGCTCCGCGGCGACGAACCGCGTCAGGTGCTCCGGCTGCATGAACGGGCCGGGCATGTGCAGCGTCGCGCCCGACAGGAACGCCCCGTACGGCAGGCCCCAGGCGTTGACGTGGAACATCGGCACGATGGCGAGCACCCGGTCGGCCTCGGTGATGCCGACGAGCGAGGCGGACATGACGGCCATCGCGTGCAGGAACGTCGAGCGGTGCGAGTAGACGACGCCCTTCGGGTCGCCGGTCGTGCCGCTCGTGTAGCACATGGACGCGGCCGAGCGCTCGTCCACCTCGGGCCACGCGTAGCCCGGCTCCTCGGCGGCCAGCAGGTCGCGGTAGCGCAGCACGGGCGCGCCGGTGGGGTTGGCCTCCAGCGCGGACGCGTCGCCGTCCCCGACGACGATGAACGCCTCGACGGTGGGGATCTCGCCGATGACCCGGGCCAGCAGCGGGACGAGGGTGTCGTCCACGATGACGACCTTGTCCCCGGCGTGGTTGATGATGTGCGCGAGCTGCTCGGGGAACAAGCGGATGTTCAGCGTGTGCAGCACC
Source organism: Actinomadura fibrosa (assembly GCF_900659615.1). Classification (GTDB taxonomy): domain Bacteria; phylum Actinomycetota; class Actinomycetes; order Streptosporangiales; family Streptosporangiaceae; genus Spirillospora; species Spirillospora fibrosa. The sequence goes on from NZ_CAACUY010000203.1 coordinate 9,921, forward strand.
GCGCCCATGCACGGCACCGCGAAGTAGGCCTCCAGGTGCTCCTGGTTGTTCCAGGCGAACGTGGCCACCGGCTCGCCCTCGCGCACGCCCAGCCGGGCGAGGGCCGCGGCCAGCCGCTCGGCGTTCGCGGCCACCTCGGCGAACGTGGCGCGCCGCGGCGTCCCCCCGCCGGTCCACGTGACGCACTCGCTGCCGCCGAAGACCCGCGCGCCGTGCCGCAGGATCGCGGCGACGGTGAGCGGGAAGTCCTGCATGGTGCTCGTGATCATGCTGGGATTCATGGCGATGCTCCTGTCAGTCGACCAGGACGGAGAGGACCTCGGCGACGCAGACCGGCTTGTCCCCGCCCTCGCGCTCGATGGTGAACCGGACCGTGGCGCGGGCCCCGGCGTCGCCGCGCTCGACCGACAGCAGCTCGGCCCCGGCGCGGACGCGCGACCCCACCGGCACCGGCGCCGGGAAGCGGACCTTGTTCGCGCCGTAGTTCACGCCCATCCGCAGGCCCTCGACCCGGTAGATCTCACCGGCGAGCATCGGGATGAGCGAGAGCGTCAGGTAGCCGTGCGCGATCGTCCCGCCGAAGGGACCGCTCGCCGCGCGCTCGGGATCGACGTGGATCCACTGGTGGTCCCCGGTCGCGTCGGCGAACAGGCCGACCTGCTCCTGGGTGATCTCGTGCCACTCGCTGTGGCCGAGATGGCCGCCGACGGCCTTCTCCAGCTCGCCGACCCCGCTGAACGTCCTCACCGTGCGACCTCCGTCCGATGGGCGCGCGGGCCGCCCGGGCCCGCCGCCGTAAGGGCTCGATGACAACATACCGACCGGTTGGTATGCATGCGAGCCGGATGCGCCGCCGCGTCCCGGCCCCGTCCTTTCAGGCCTGATCCTTCAGCGCGGCGATCCCGTCCCGCAAGAGCGGTTCCACGGCGGCTCCGACTGACTCGAAGCCCTTCCCCACGGTCTGGCCCTGGAGGAAGCGGTAGTGGATGCCCTCGGAGATGACGGCCAGCTTGAAGCAGGCCAGTGCGACGTAGAAGCCGAGGGCCGACAGGTCCCGGCCGCTGCGCTCCGCGTACCGCGCCGCCACCTCCTCGGCGGACGGGAAGCCGGGCGCCCGCATCGCGTCCCCCTCGCCGGGGACCGGGGTCCGCCGCCGCATGTAGACCAGCAGCAGGGCGAGGTCGGTGAGCGGGTCGCCGAGCGTGGCCATCTCCCAGTCGAGCACCGCCGCGATCCGGCCGCCGTCCCCGACCAGCAGGTTGTCGAGCCGGTAGTCGCCGTGGACGATCGCCGGCGGCGACTCGGCGGGCAGGCCCGCCTCCAGCAGCGCGTGCAACTCGTCCGCCTCGGGGAGGTCGCGGGTGTAGGAGGCGTCCAGCTGCCGCTTCCAGCGGCGCACCTGCCGGGCGAGGAAGCCTTCCGGGCGTCCGAAGCCGGCGAGCCCGATCCCCGCCGGGTCCACGCCGTGCAGGTCGACGAGCGTGTCGACCATGCGCCCGGCGATGCGCGCGACCTGCTCCGCCCCGAGCGGGCGCAGCTCGGCGGCGTTCCGGTACGGGACGCCCTCGACCTTCTCCATCACGTAGAACGGCGCGCCGATCACGTCCGGGTCCTCGCAGAGCGCGTACGTCGCGGGGACGGGCACGCCCGTCCCGGCCAGCGCGGTCATGACCCGGTGCTCGCGCGCCATGTCGTGCGCCGTGGCGAGCACGTGCCCGAGCGGCGGGCGCCGGACGATCCACGAGCTCCGCCCGTCGGTCACCTCGTAGGTGAGGTTCGAGCGCCCGCCGGGGACGAGCTGCGCGCGCAGCGGCCCGGCGACGGCACCCGGCCGGGCCCGCTCGAAGAAGGCGCGGAACGGGGCGAGCCGGAGCCCGGGGAGATCACCGTCGTCGAATGCCGCCAATGCGCCTCCCTGGCCTGGGACCGGACCCTTGTACCGTCCGGTCGGTATGGCGCACTATGCCGGTATGGAAACCGGCGTGGAAGGCCGTCGCGGCGCGCCTCGCGCATCCCGGCCCCGCGGACCGTCCGGGCGGGTATCCGCACGTCGATGACACCATACCGACTGGTTGGTATGCAATAGGCGCATCCATTGCCATTCTTGCCGTGCCGCATTACTTTTGCCGCAACGGTGCAGGGAGCGGAGCCGATCGCCCGTTCCAGGACCGGAGTCTCGGGGGAGAAACAGCGCCCGGAGGAGCCCACATGTCCGTTTCGTCACCCACCAGCGACGGTGTCGCGCCCGGCGGCGGGTCCGGGTTCGCGGCCCGGCTGTGGCGCCGCGACCTCGCCCACTACCCCGAGGCCGGCCGCCGCTACGCCTACCTCGGCATCGTCGTCGCGACGACGATCGTCCTGTACTACCTGCTCTACATCCAGTACGCCGTCGCGACGTCGATCATCACGCACTTCCACATGACGTTCCGCTACTTCATCTGGCTGTCGGTCATCGGCAACGCGGTCGGGGCGTTCTCGTCGCTGCTCGCCGGGCTCGCCGACCGCTGGGGCCGCGCGAACCTCGTCGTGTACGGGCTGCTGATCGCCGGCGTGCTGGTGCTCGTGCTGCCGCACTCGCCCGGCAAGGGCACCTACCTGGCGTTGTTCGCGCTGCTCAGCTTCATCGAGGGCATCGTCCTCGTCGCCACCCCGGCGCTGATCCGCGACTTCTCCCCGCAGCTCGGCCGCGCCACCGCGATGGGCTACTGGACGATGGGCCCGGTCATCGGCAGCCTCGTCGTCACCTCCGTCACGAGCGCGACGCTCGACACCTCCAGCTGGCAGGACGAGCTGCGCTACTCCGGCTACGCCGCCCTCGTCGTGTTCGTGATCGCGCTGTTCGGCCTGCGGGAGCTGTCGCCGCGGCTGCGCGACCAGATCATGGTGAGCATGCGCGACCGGGCGCTGATCGAGGCGCGCGCGAAGGGCATCGACCCCGAGGCGCAGCTCAAGGGCCACTGGCGGCAGATGATGCGGCTCGACGTGGTCGGCTCGGCCCTCGCCATCAGCCTCTACCTGCTGCTGTACTACGCGGCGGTCGGCAACTTCGTCATCTACTTCTCCGCCACCTTCGGCTACAGCGAGCAGCGGACCAACGCCCTCGCCAACTGGTACTGGGCGGCCAACGCGATCGCGCTCGTCGCCGCCGGGCTGCTGTCGGACCGGCTCCGCGTCCGCAAGCCGCTGATGCTCGTCGGCGGGGTGGCCTCGGTGGTGTTCACCGCGATCTTCGCGACGCTCGCGACCCGTCCCGAGACGGGCTACTACACCTTCGCCTGGGTGTTCGTCGGCATCGGCGTCTTCGGCGGGCTCGCCTACGCGCCGTGGATGGCGAGCTTCACCGAGACCGTCGAGCGGCACAACCCCGCCGCCACCGCGACCGGCCTCGCCGTGTGGGGCTGGATCCTGCGGATCGTGGTGGCGGTGTCCGCCGCGTTCGTCCCGGTCGTGGTGACCTCGGTGACCCCGATCGTGGAGCACGGCCACGAGGTGCAGGTCGCGCAGGCGCAGGCGGGCCCGGCGCTCGCCATCGTGAACAAGCACCCGCAGATCTTCGCGGAGCTCGGCAAGTACCCGCCGGGAGCGGCGCCGAAGGAGCTCCAGGCGCGGGCGGCCCAGGAGGTCGGCCTCCCGGACCTCGCCACCGTGCAGAAGGCGCAGCCGCAGCTCGCGGTTCTGAAGGCGCACGGCGCCGAGGTGAAGAAGGCCAGCGAGGACGGCCCGGGCCAGTGGCAGACCTGGTGGTGGGTCGCCCTGGCCGGACAGGTGATCTTCATCCCGTTCATCTTCGTGATGACGGGCCGCTGGAGCCCGAAGCGCGCCCGCGAGGACGCCGAGGAGCACCAGCGCGCCATCGAACGCGAACTGGCCGCGCTGGAGGGGCGCGCCTAGAACACCGGCGAGCCCCCCGGGGAGCCGAAGGGCCGTGCCGTCCCGCGCCGGAGCGGGGCGGCACGGCCTCGCCGCGTCCGGCTACAGGCCGGAACCGGCCGTTACCTCTTCGAGAGAAAGGGCGCATTGACGTCCCCCGGCGCGATGCGTTGCTATGGGCCCGAACCTCTACCGGAGAGCCTCCCCGCGTTCTGGAGAACGGCCATGCGAAGCAGCGGCCTCATCACACGTGCCTGCACCGTCGCGTTCACCGGAGGGGCCCTCGCCGTCCTCCCCGGGACCCCGGGCAACGCCGCCCCGGACGACGGCTACGTGCGGCTCGCGCACCTGTCCCCCGACACGCCCGCGGTGGACGTCTACCTCTACACCGCCGGGAAGAAGACGCCCCGGCTCGTCCTGAGACACGTGGCGTACGGGGCGCTGTCCCCGTACCAGCGGCTTGGCTCCGGCTCCTACACCGTGGCGATGCGCCCGGCGGACGCGGCGGCCTCGACCAAGCCGGTGCTGTCGACGCGCGTGCGGGTGCGCGGCGGCGGCGCCTACACCGTCGCGGGGGTGGGCCCCTACAAGGGCATCCGCCTGGACGTGCTGGACGACTCGGCGCAGCTGCCCGCGGGACGCGCCGGACTCCGCATCATCGCCGCGTCGCTCAAACAGCCCGAGATCGGCGTGACGGCCTCCGGCAAACGGCTCGCCCGGGACCTGCGGCTCGCGACCGCTACCCCGTACCACGTGGTGCCCGCCCGCAGCACGCCGGTGCGGGTGACGGGACGCGCGGGGGCCCGCGCGTCCACGACGGTCGCGATGAAGGCGGGCAGCGTGCACACCGTCCTGGTGCTGGACGGCGCGAAGGGCCTCCGGCTGGTCGACCTGCGGGACGCCGCGCAGAGCCCCCGGACGCCGCGCGGCGGCGTCGACACGGGTCTCGGCGGTCTCGCGGCCGTTCCACCGCGCCACTCCCCCGCGTCGCCGGGCTGGTCACTGCTCTGGCCGGGCCTAGCGGTCCTCGCGGGAGCCGCCGGCCTCGGCACGCTCGCGGCGGTCCGCCACCGCCACAAAACCACATGAACCACCCCGCACACGTCCCCCGCCGCGCAGCAGCACGCGCCACCCGCGAGCCCACGCCGCACGCCGTGTCCGGGGCCGCGTCGCGTGGCGTGGGCGGTGTTGGGCGGCGCGGCGCGGTGTGGGGCATGGCTTTCGTTGGTGCCCTTCTGGTCGCTGGGTGTGGTGCGGGCGGGGGCGGGCGGGATCCGGGGCTCGCCGGGCCCACGGCCGGGTGGTCGGCGGTTCCGGGGCAGGTGGCCGCGCCGGGCGGGGCGATCGGCGGCGCGCGCGGCGGTCCCGGCGGTAGTGCGGAAGGCGGCGCGGGCATCAGCGGCAAGCATGCGGCCGGGCGTGGCATGCCAGTGGAGCTGACGATTCCCTCGATCGGCGTGCGGAGCCGGCTGGAGCGGCTGGCGACCGGTGCCGACGGCGCGCTCGCCGCGCCGCGCGATCCGGCGCGGGCCGGCTGGTACGCGGGCGGCGTCCGGCCCGGTGATCCGGGACCGGCGGTGATCGCGGGGCATCTCGACGCGCGGTCGGGGCCCGGGGTGTTCGCCCGGCTCGCAGGGCTGCGGGCGGGCGCCGCCGTCCTCGTGCGGGACGCGGAGGGCCGCACCGCGCGGTTCACGGTGGACGCGGTCCGCTCCTATCCGAAGGCCCGGTTCCCGACCGCCGAGGTGTACGGGACGACGCCCGCCCCCGAGCTGCGCCTCATCACCTGCGCGGGCGCGTTCGACCGGGCCCGGGGGCACTATCTGGACAACGTCGTCGCCTATGCGACCATGGGGTGATTCGAGGACCCCGGATGGTTGACCTGATCATGGGGGAGGAACGGGGGCGGCTCGTCGCCCGCCAGTACCGCCTGGTCGAGGAGATCGGCCGCGGCGGGTTCGGCGTCGTGTGGCGCGCCCGCGACGAGTGGCTGAACCGCGACGTCGCGGCGAAGGAGCTGTTCCTGCCGCTCTACCTCGCCGACGACCAGCGCGAGGAGCGCCGCGAGCGCAGCCTGCGGGAGGCGCGGTCGGCGGCCCGGATCGTGCACCCGTCCGCGGTGACGGTGCACGCCGTCGTGGAGGACGAGGGCGTCCCGTGGATCATCATGGAGCTGGTCGGCGGGCGGTCGCTCGGCGCGATCGTGCGGCGGGACGGGCCGCTCCCCCCGCGCCGGGCCGCGGAGATCGGCCTGGACCTCCTCGGCGCGCTGCGCACCGCGCACGCGGCGGGCGTGGTGCACCGCGACGTCACGCCCGGCAACGTCCTGATCGGGGACGGGCGGGTCGTGCTCACCGACTTCGGCATCGCCACGATCGAGGGCGACCCGTCCATCACCCGGTCCGGGTACCTGATGGGCGCGCCCGCCTACACGGCGCCGGAGCGCGCCCGCGGCGAGCCCGCCGTCCCGGCGTCGGACCTGTGGTCGCTCGGCGCGACGCTGTACCTCGCGGTCGAGGGGCGCCGCCCGTTCCCGGGCGACAACGCGAACGCCGTCCTGCACGCCATCCAGAACCTGGAGCCGCCGCGGCCGGTGCTCGCCGGGCCGCTCGGCGCGGTCATCGACGGGCTCATGCGCAAGGACCCCGCCGACCGCCTCACGGCCGCGCAGGCGGAGTCGCTGCTCGCCGACGTGGCGGCCGACCGGGTGCCCGTCCTCGCCGTCCCGCGGCCGCGCGAAGAGCCGCCGCCGGTTCCGGTCCCGCGCCCGCCCGCGCTCCGCTCCCCCGTCTCGGGGCCCGGCCGGCGGGACCGGGGCTT